>JBBRNI010000001.1:0-286428 GCA_038230395.1 Saccharimonadales bacterium (SeqCode)
AACTTTGCCTTGGGAAGTCGTTGAGCCTGAAGCACCGCCTCGAGAACCAAAGAACGTCCGCACGTTCTCGTCATCTCCGGCAGACTATTACGGGACGCCAGCGGAGCGTCCCGAGCCTGTGGACGAAAATGGTCTGCCGAAGCAAGTGGATGAGACTGGAGCAACAAAGCGAACGATCAATCTCGGTGAGCCTGAATCCAGAACTCCTGACATAGGGACCGGGTAGGTCCTGGAGTTTCCTTACGTAGCAGGGCTTTTCGGTGTGTTGGGTCGCGCCTCGATCCTCCGAACATGAGATAATCATTGCGTGACTAAGGGTGACGGCAGGATGGGGCGGGTGAGCCAGCCGGTATTGCCGTTGCTACCGGCTCAGGCGCGTTCGATCGGCCCGTCCGCCGGGCTGTTGGAGGGTCCGGACGGCGGGGTGGTGTTCGTGTTCGGGTTGGCGACCTTCGACTACGCGGCCACTGATGCGGCGGGTCGGCGGTTGGCGGCGGTGCAGCTGGTGCGGCGCAAGTTCGCCACGGCGACCGAGGTCGCGTCGGCGTTCGCGGTCAGCCAGGCGACGTTGTGGCGCTGGGTGGGGTCGTTCCAGACCGAAGGGGTACCGGGGCTGGTCCGGGACGCTCCTGGCCCGAAGGGTCCGAGCAAGCTCACCGACGCCCTCACTGCGCAGATCGTGGCCCTTGCCGATGAAGGCCTGTCGTTGCTGAAGATCGCCGCGCGGACGGGGGTGTCGACCGCGACGGTCCGCGTCGCCTTGGGCCGGGTCACGGCACGCACCCCCCAGCCGGTGCACGAGCCGGTGGAGCAGCCCATCCACCCGCAGATCGTCATCGACGATGACGTCGAGATCGACCTCGAGAACGACCTCGAGACCAGCTGCACCGACCTGATCGTTGACCCCGATCACAACGACGATGCCGAGGACGACGCCGACAACGCGGACGACGTGCCGGAGCTGGTGGTGCTGGCACCGCCGGTCGCGCGGACCGGGGAGCGGGTCGCGGCGCGTTTCGGTGATCTCCTCGAGGCGCCGGTGCTGATCACTGAGGGGGCGCAGCTGCCGCTGGCTGGGTTGCTGTTGGCGTTGCCGGCGTTGGAGATGACCGGCCTACTTCCTGTCGCGGGGGAGGTGTTTGGGCCGATGCGCAAGGGCTTCTATGGGCTGCGGGTGACGTTGCTGATGGGGGTGTTCATGGCGCTGCTGCGTGAGCCTCGGGCCGAAGGCGCGACCCGGATGCGGCCCGCTGATCTGGGCCGGGTGCTGGGTCTTGATCGGGCCCCGGAGGTCAAGACGTTGCGCCGCAAGCTCACTGAGCTCGCCAGTCACGGCAAGGGCGCACAGCTGCAAGCCGCGCTCGGAGCGCATCACGTGAAGACCCATCCGGATGCGGTCGGGTTCCTCTACCTGGACGGGCACGTCCGGGTCTACTCAGGGACGCGGCCGCTTCCTAAGACGCACATCGCCAGGATGCGGATCGCCGGCCCCGCAACGGAAGAGACCTGGGTCGGGGATGCGCAGGGCGACCCGGTGATGGTCATCACCGCCGCCCCCAGCCAGTCCCTGGCGGCGGAGCTGCACCGGCTGCTGCCGGAGCTGCGGGCCCTGATCGGCCCGGACCGCAGGTGCACGCTGGTGTTCGACCGCGGTGGCTACAGCCCCCAGGTGTTCAGCGAGATCATCGCCGCCGACATGGACCTACTCACCTACTACAAAGGCGCCTGGGCCCGCGCCGCAGTGAGCACGTTCACGACAGTCGACTACCTCGCCCCCGACGGCAGCAGCCACACCTTCGAGCTCGCCGAACGTCCCATCACCCTGAAGGTCCCGCGGCAACCCTCGACTGGGAGCCCAGGGAACACCGGCGCGGTCGCGGCGGGCACGGTGACGTTACGGTTGATCATCCGGCGCAGCCCCGACGGGCATCAAACCCCGATCCTGACCAACCGCACCGACCTCACCTGCGCCGAGATCGCCTACCGGATGGGTAACCGGTGGCGCCAGGAGAACTACTTCAAATACGGCCGGGAGCACTTCGCCCTCGACGCCCTCGACAGCTACGCCGACCACCCCGATGACCTGACCCGGATGGTCCCCAACCCCGCGAAGCACCGAGCCATCGACCGCGTGAAGACCGCCCGCAAGGACCTCACCGACGCGCACAGTGGCGTCGCCGACGCCCTCGACACTGCCGTGGTGAAAGCCGGCCAGCCCGGAAACGACGGGAAGGCCCTAGTCGACCCCGCCGCAGGCCTTGCGTTGAACGCCGCGCAGGTCGACCTCGCCGAGGCCAAGAAGGCCTCCCGCAAGACCGCCAGTCACCTCCCCCTCGGGCAGGTCCGGCCCGGCAGCCGGCTGCTGGAGACCGAACGCAAGCTCCTGACCCACGCGATCAGGATGAGCGCCTACAACACCGAAAGCGCCCTCGCCCGGCTCCTGCGGCCGCACTACGCCCGCGGTGACGACGAAGGCCGCGCGCTGCTCCGCGAAGCGTTCACCCTGCCCGGTGACCTACAGATCATCGCCGGCACCCTGCACGTCCGGCTCGACCCCGCCAGCGCCCCCAGACGGAGCAAGGCCATCGCCGCGCTCTGCAACGAACTCAACGACACCAAAACGCTCTACCCCGGCAGCGCGCTCACGCTCCACTACAGCGTCAAAAGCCACCCGACCCTCGCATGAACGAACTCACCATGTCAGGAGGTCTGGAATCAACTGACTCAGTGGTCGACTGACGGCGACTTTGCGAATTGCCGTTCTGCTCGGGAATCGTTGGCTGTAAGAAGCCTCAGTACCCAAGCAGAACGGGAACCTTCGCGCTTTCAAGCGCCGTGTCCCTTGAAATCCCGTGTAATTGCCGGTTACCCTGACGGAGGGTCACGACGCTGCGCCGCACGATCCTCCATCGTTGCGCCGAGCTCATTCAGCGAATGGTCCAGGTCGTTGACTGCATCCGCGACCGCGGATTCCTCTGATACTTGTGCAAGGCCGCGACGAGTGTTCAGCAGCGCAGCCACCACGAGCAACGCAATTCCAATGAGCAGTCCGCGGATTGCCCAAATAAAGATGCCTTTCGCCACGGATCCTCCCGCGAGCTGTTCTAGCGCCTGTACCCGATCGCTGATCTCGAAAGATGGCCGCACCGCTGCAGTGGTCCGAAGATCCTCTTCTTTGGAAGCCAGTTGACTGACCGGAGTTCCGCAGTTGGTAGGCATATTTGGCTTGATCGTTTGCATCGTCGCAGGTCAGGGGCCATGTGAGGTCTCCGGAACGCGATTTCTTGTAGGCACACGACTTGTGGCGTGTCGCTCGACAGGTGTGGTCTTGCGCGCTTGAGTGGTGGGCATGTATCTGCGGGAGACGCGCCGGACGAACCGTGACGGGTCGGTGGTGTCCTACCTGCAGTTGGCGCACAACGAACGCAGCGCCGAGAGCGGGAACCCGGTCGCGAAGGTGATCCACAACTTCGGTCGGGCTGAGCACGTCGACCGAGACGCCCTCGCGCGCCTGGTCTCGTCGATCTCACGGTTCCTCACCCCGGAGCAGGCCGCGGCCGCGGCGCACGGCGCGGAGGTCGAGATCTTGGACTCACGTCCGTTGGGTGGGGCGTGGACGCTGGACCAGCTGTGGGAACGGCTCGGGATCGGGGCGGCGATCCGGCGGGTCGCGACCAGCCGCCGCCTGGACGGGACGGAGGTGGAACGGATCGTGTTCGCGCTGGTCGCGCAACGAGCGTTGAAGCCCGGGTCGAAGTTGGCCGCGACCAAGTGGGTCGCGCAGCGGGTCGCGATCAACGACCTCACGGTCTTCACCGACGACCAGGCGTATCGGGCGATGGACTTCCTGCTCGAGGCGCTGCCCGAGATCGCCTCGGAGATCTTCGGGTCGGTCGCGCACCTGCTGAACCTGGATCTGGACATCATCTTCGTCGACACGACCTCCACCTACTGGGAAGTCGACGGCGCCGATGAGCTCGCCGACTTGCAGGACACGGTCGACGACGACGGCATCAGCCGGCCGGTCGAGAACGGGGCGCGGGCGTTCGGGCACTCCAAGGACCACAGAACCGACCTCCCGCAGGTCGTGATCGCGATGGCAGTGACCCGCGACGGCGTCCCGGTGCGGTGCTGGACGTTCCCCGGCAACACAGGCGACACCTCGATCATCCGGACTGTGAAGGACGACCTGGCGGGCTGGAACCTGCACCGGATGGTCTGGGTCGCCGACCGCGGGTTCGCCTCCGCCGCGAACCGGGCCTACCTGACCCGCGGCGGGGGTCACTACATCCACGCCGAGAAGCTCCGAAACACCAACAGCGAAGCCGCCGCCGCGCTCGCCCGACCGGGCCGCTATCGGACCGTCGCGGGGAACCTACGCGTGAAGGAAGTCGCCGTCGCACCCGGCGGCAAGGGCGACGGCGACGAGGGAGCTCGGGCTCAGCGGTTCGTGGTCTGCCACAACCCCGACCAAGCCGACCGCGACGCCACCGTCCGCAGCCAGCTCGTCGCGCACCTCGAGAGCAGCTGATGGCCGGCTCCGATGCCTGGACCGAACGGCGCCGCGATGAGTTCGTCGGGAGCCTGAAGGGCAAGCCCGGGCTGCGCCGTTACCTGCGCCGCACCAACGGTGGGCTGCTGCGCGTCGACGCCGCGGCGATCAAGCGCGAGTCACATCTGGACGGCAAGTGGCTGCTCCGCACGTCCGACAGCACCTTGACCCCGGACGATCTGGCCGCGGCCTACAAGACGTTGCTGCAAGTAGAGCGTGGCTGGCGTGACATGAAGGGCGCCCTGGGACTGCGGCCGGTGTTCCACCACCGCGAAGACCGGATCCGTGCGCACGTCCAACTGTGCTGGCTCGCCCTGCTCCTGATCCGGGTCGTGGAGAACGCCACCGACGACACCTGGCGCAACGTCCGCGACGAACTCGAACGGATGCACCTGATCACCCTCGCGACCGCCGACGGCCAGGTCGCGCAACGCTCCGCGACCACCCCCGGCCAGAAGACGATCCTCACCGCGCTCCAGCTCAACGAGCCCGCCCGGTTCTTCGACTTCACCCTCCCCAGCGACTGACCCACCACCGGCCCCGTGGGCCGGGCCTGTGGACGTGTAGTAACACGACCCCCATGCGCCGTTTCGGCATAACCGCAGGTCACAAGGCAGATTCAGGCCATCGTGTGCTCACCATCTGCGGAACTCCGGTCTGAGCCTACCCGCGGCGCGGGTAGTGGCCACTGCTCCCGTCGAATCTGTCCGGTCCCCGCGATAGCGTCGCGGTCGTGTCAACTGAGGGCCGGGAGGAGCTGAGCGCTCTGGAGGCGTTGCAACTGCTGGAGCGGTTCCTCGATCCCAATCGCGACCTGCTTGAGCGTGCTGGTGCCCTCGACGACTTGCGCATCCCTGACGGCGTCGTCCTTCAGTTCCTGCTCACCCTCCCGGCTGAATCCCGTCTCGAAGCACTCGCGCTGTGTGACCGCCATGCCGTGTTGGCGCACTGGGTTGAATCGCAAATCCTGGAGGACCGACATGCCGTCGCCTGCAACCTGTCGCTCGACCAGCGGCTGCAGTTGATGCTCCTGATGGACCCTGACGCATCAGTTCGCGCCGCACTTGCGGACAATCTCTGCCTCGACTTCGATGTTCTTGCTGGCCTGCTTGCCGACAGCAACGTGGTTGTTCAGGAAGCACTTGCGCGTCGCTTCGCCTTCTTGCGAGAGGACGATCCTCACCTCGAGGACGACGACGTTGCAGGCTCGGACGAGTCACTTGGCTACCTCTACGACATGGTGCCCGCAGTCGAAGAGGAGGAGTGCGTCGAGGACTGGGAGCGTCACAAGCATGAGCAGGAGATCACTGACTTGATCCGCGCGACGCAGCATGCGGATTGGCCAGCCGCTGAGGGTGATCTGGGGCTGACCGAGTCCGGCGAGCGGGATGACGAACCCCATCTCGAAGCTGATGGTGGGTGGACGTTGTCGCTACCGCAAGTGCTGGGTCTGCTGGCCGCTGAACTGGGTGCGACGCCGCTCTCCGACAGCAAAGGCACCAACGGCGATCGCTAACAGCGGTCGCCGTTGATCCGGCGAACGCGTCAGACGATCAAAGGTGAGAGCGATCCTCTGAAAGTTGCTCTCCGGGTAGGTATCTGCGTGGTTGTCCTGCAGACCGTACCGGCACTCCGATCCGATCCAGCGCCCGACGGATCGTGCCGCCAGACACCCCGTGTTTCTTGGCGATGACCATGAGCGAGGAGCCGGACTGGTAGTCGAGCTTCACCTGGTCGAGCTGTTGCTCCGTCAGGATGGTCGGGCGTGTGCTCGGCCGAATCGGCACACCAGCAATCGTGAGCGCCTTGTGCACGCTTGAGTAGGCCCGTCCAAGCCACTCGGCGATGTGCGCGATCGACCTGCCCGCGGCGTACAGCTCGCATGCATTGTCGATCTCAGCCTGTGACAGTGGCGCGAGGCCGACGGCCACGTCGCAACTGTGCAGCACCGTGCTGACGGCGTACTCAGACAAGTTGCGGTCGCAAGCGATGGCCGAGATCTGCTCGCCTGCCAAGTACTCGCTCACGATGGCCTCGATCACCTCGGTTGAGAGCCGCTGCGAAAGGCGGTGCGCCTGTCGTCTCACCTGGCGATCGCCGCGCTTAGCGGGTGTACCCCGCACCTTCCAGGCCTTCTCGAGGTGGGGCACCAGCCGACCTTGTTTGGAGTAGCGTCGCAGGAAGTCCACCATAGAACATATGTTCGAACTCGAACAGAGAAAGACGACCGCATTAGTCGTCTTTTCTTTTGGGGTCGCGAAAGTTCGCATGTCCAAAGTCCGCAGTTTTGGGCTGCCACTACCTAAATGTAGAAGTGCGAACTCCGCTTACGCCCAGTATTGTCAAAATACATAGCGAGCGCCATACTCAGTGTATATGCTAAAGCTGTTTGCTTTCACAATACATATGTCAGATGGCGATAAGAGTTTTTGGGGTGCCATTATTGGTGCTGCTATCGGCGCAGTAGGTGCCATGTTGGTAGCAACCTTCGCCGTTATATTAGACCGTAAATCACGTACAGTCCAGGATGATCGCAACATGTTGCGACGCTATAACGGGGCGGCGGTCATAGCAGAGGCACAAGTGAATCAGCTAATCACGATCTTGTTAAAAAATGACCGACTCCTGGCGGATCAGGCCAAGTTAACTACCCCAGGAAATTTTATGATGAACTTGCCCAGAACAATGCCATTAGACTCGAGACTCATAAAAGATATGCAGAACACCCAGTTGGCGAGTGAGTGGCTCACCTATAGCATTAGAGTAGACATACAGAATCAGATCACCGAGGACTTCAATTCGCTCTACTCATTTTTGCGCGACAAGGTGCATGAGCGAAAGTTGAATAAAGAGCCTCTCGATAATGCAGTGGTAATTCAGGAGTTTGAGGATCTGTCGGGGTTCGCCGCATCATGCCTTAAGGTAACGCGAGTTCTGACTCAGCAGAGTATTGAGATGCTTGCACTTTTGCATCTGCATGGAGAAACTAAATTCGTATCAAGGACCGAGATGAAGGCAAAAGAATTTGGCACAGAGGAGATCGAGACGAAGACAAAAGAGCTGTCTCCTCACTATACAGTTGAAAAAGCCTTCTCTAACATAGGCAATAATTTCGATATCTAAAAACTTTTAGCGCTCAAATGCATTGAGTTTGCGGGGGGGGGTAACATGTCATCAGATGTTTGTTCCACCACCAAAAACAGAACCGAGACCGCCAAGAAAACGAGTAACTACTCGTAAAGTTCATAACATCACCGCGACGCCCATACGCCGCGAACACATCGACCTCGCCAAGATGTCCCAAGCGTTGTTGGACCTGGCACGAATGGATCAAGAGAAGTCTGCTAGCTCCGAAGCCGACTCGAAGTTATAATAAGGGCCAATGGAAGCTATCAACTTGCACGAACTGTTACTTGCTGAAGCGCCTAAAAACGGACTCTTCTATACTGTTGCCGTTGATGGTCGTGGCGGTTCAGGCAAGTCGACACTGATTGAATATTTGGGTCACCTGCTTCCCAGGTTTGAACTCATGAACGGTGATGACTACTTCGAGCCCGTTGAGTCCGATGTTGTATGGGGTGCCTTCAACGACGAGCGCTTCATAGACGAAGTTATCAAGCCTCTACAAGTCGGGCGAACCTTCAGTTATACGCCGTACGTCTGGGATGCGGGTGGTCTCCAGTCTCCAGTTGAGGTCACGGTCGAGTCTGGCATCGTCATTGAGCGCTGTTTCACTTTTGGCATGCCGCTGGATTGGGATCTAAAGATCTGGGTCGAGACGCCTGCTGATGTATGTCTCACTCGAGGGATCGCTCGAGAGCTGCTCCCTACAGATCAAGTTCTCAAGGCTTGGCAGGGTGAGTGGCAACCCCGTGAAGACGAGTACATTGCCCGGCGTTCTCCTATACGCATGGCAGACATCGTGTTGAACGGTCAATTGGAGTTCGCGAAGCAGCTGATCTCGTCCGAGCGTTCTCTTTAGACCCGTTCCCATGGACGCCGAAGCACGACCCCAGACCGCTTCAGACTCTGACGCACTGTCTCGTCGTCGCAGTCGTAACGCTCCGCCAGACGCTGACACGACCAGCCCTCTGCGTACAGCCGCATGACCTCCACGATCTGGTCGTCAGACATGCCCTGACGCCGGAGTTCGCAGTGATTTATCTTCAGCCAGTGAGCAACCGTCGTTCGGTGGATCCTATGTCTCTTGGCTAGCTCCTTCATGCTGGCCCCACCCTCGTAAGCAGCCACCAAATCCCCGACTTCGGCTGGCTCGAGCCTGCGTTGTTCCTGTGTGTTCGAACGGACCGGCTCCACCAGGGGCCGTGCAAGTACGGTATCCAGCTCTGACACCAACTTGACGAGCTGACTACAAAAGTTCGCACTTAGTCCGCTGAGGACCACCATTATGACAATTACAACATGTGATTTCACCTGAGACTAACAGATTAGGCGACACTTTCGGAGTCGCCTTTTTGATGCCCAGAACCCAGTTATAATTTTTGTTCCGAAAATGAGAGGGTTCGCACTCAGTCCCCTGAGCCAGCTTGTCCGAGTACTTAACAATAAGCCATTCCTCAAACAAGTCGTATTTTGATGTAATCTTGCTATAATCTTATAGTAAAGAAATAAACAAATATGCCCGGCAAAAGTCATCATTTTCATATCACCAAGAAGGACGAAAAACGTCTGATTAACCGTGTCTGATCGATATTTGCCATTTTGATGCCACTTACGACCCTTCCTCAGATATATTTACTTTACAGCTCCAAAAATGCAGCAGGCCTGTCGCTCTTAATGTGGGTTTTATATAGTATCGGTTGCATACCGTTTTTAATGTTCGGCTATATCTACAAGCACAAACAGCTAATCGTGCTCAATTGCTTATGGCTAATCGTCCAGGTAGTCATGATTATTGGGATAATTATGTATTCTCATGGCGCACCTGTAGCTGTCAAATAGCAGCAATTTGCTCAATCCGAAGCTGATATTGGTCTTGTTACTGTTCCCAAGGCTTCCAAAGCCAAACGCTGGCCCGCTTCAAAGCCTACTACACCGTCTCATCGTCGTAGTCGAAGCGCTTGGCTGGCTATGACCAGTTGCTATAATCTATGGTATGCCGATAAAACAAATCAGTTCAATAGTATGACCCAGACGAAGCGCTTAGTGGTTGTGCTGGGGCTAAATATAGCTATGGTTGCCGGCCTGGTGATTGTTGGGTTGTCGTCACACTCGCTTGGTGTGCTGGCGGCTGGTGGTGATTATATTGCCGACTCGACTGCTATTGGACTGGGCTTGATCGCAATATATGTGCGTGATCGATCAAAAGGTAGGTCTAAGGCGACCACTATTGTAGCAGCCATTAATGCTACTTTTTTGCTTGTCGTAACAGCTATTGTGTCAGTTGAGGCATTGCGTCGCCTCTTGGGCCATAGCCCTGAGATTCATGGCCTGTCTGTTCTAATTGTGAGCGCTATAGCCACTGTTGTCATGGTTATTGGGGCTCTCGTCTTGGCTGGTGATGATCAAGAAGATGATCTCCACATGCGCTCAGTAATACTGGACACGGTTTCAGACTCGATATCAGCGGGCGCGGTGGCTGCCACAGGTGCCATTATCTTTTTTGCTAAAGGCTTGTATTGGTTGGATTCGGCTGTTGCTTTAGTCATCGGCCTGATTGTTGCGTATCAGGCGATTAAACTGTTGCGCGACGTGGTCGGAGACTTTAAATCTAGATAGATGTTGCAAGCCTAAAACGGATGTAGTAAACGCCACCAGGTGCTGGGCTTGGTCGGAGCAGACTGTAGAATGACATTGGTCTGGTTGCCGTTGGCAAACTCAGTTTTGGAGGCGGTGGCCGTACCAACAACTTGACCGGCCTTGGCGCTTAGATCAATTGGCTGCAAAATGATGCTGGCGCTAGCAGTGCTTCCACGCCAGACAGTGCTGGTTAGATTAGTTTGAGTAGTAGCCGACACAACACCACCCTTTTGACCACCCCATGGCAAGCGGTATTCGCCCACAGTGGCTTGTTGCGATAACAGCGTGGCGGCTACAAAATTTGATTGCGCTGAAGTTATTAACGGTACACTGTTTTGTAACGCTTGAAAGAGGCTGGGAGCGCCAACCAGGGCAGTTACAATCGTAACGTCTTGGTCCTTAACTTTTGCTGTGGCAGCCGATAGGTAGACGCCTCCAGCTTGGTCAGTATTGCCAGTTTTGATACCAATTATACCGTTAGTGCCTAGTAGAAAATTAACGTTCTTAACAGTGTCGAGCCCGGGTATGTCGCTGGCGGTGGGTTGGCCAACTATATTGCGTAAAACAGGGTTTTGCATAGCTTGTTCGCCGATGATAACTAAGTCGTGAGCGGTGCTAGTAGTAGATGATGAAAAGCCGCTTGCGTCGCTTCCAATGTGAGTGTTGGTAAGGCCCAGGCTCGTAACGTATTGAGTGGCAGCAATTTTGTAGGCGTCGAGTGATCCATAGGCCCAAATTGCTAAGCTGTCAGCCATGTTGTTGGCAGAAGGTAACATAACTGCTTCAATCATTTGGGCTTCAGAGATGTGCTCGCCAGCGCTGACGGATACAACTGAGCCTTCCTGGGCGACGTAGCTGTTATATAGTGCAACGTCGGCAGCCGTCAACGTAATTACAGGGCCCTGCGTGCCGACAGCGATTGGTTTTGCTCGCAAAACTGTGAGCGCTGTTATAACTTTGGCGGTGCTGGCAATAGGTGCGCTTGTTTGTGTACCGTGAACTTCTAGGATACCGCTATTTGTTACCGCCACCGCTGATTGCCCTACAGCTGGCCAGCTCAACTGACTCAAGCCTGTAGTGGCTTGCACGTGCGTTGAGCGCGCCGCTGGCTGTAACAAGGGTAATGTCCGGTTTAATGCATAATAATAGTAGCCGCCCATGCAAGCAGCTATAACCAACAATACTACTAATAGGGTGTCGTTTCGACGTGATTTTTTAGCCATAAGCTTTAGTAATAGTAGCTGAGTTTTCGTAAATCTGACAGCCCGTGTTTAGTCAGACTTAATCGCTATCATGGGACTTGCCGATGTTGTATACTGTAATCATCACTTTAAGGAGTATCGACCCATGAGCATCGCCATCATTTTAGTAATCGTACTAGTTGTCCTGATCGCCGTTGGCGCAGCTATGTACAACAGCCTCGTTAAGCTGAATCAGCAGGCTTCTGAAGCCTGGAGCGACATCACTGTGCAGCTCAAGCGCCGATACGACCTAATCCCAAACTTAGTTAACGCCGTCAAAGGCTACGCCGCCCACGAATCTGGTGTCTTCGAAAAAGTTACCGAAGCGCGTGCTAACGCGCTGAGTGCTCAAGGTCAAGGTGTTGCCGCGACCGCCAAAGCCGAAGGTGATTTCCAGCAAACTATGAAAAGCTTATTTGCTGTGGCAGAGGCTTACCCAGATCTCAAGGCCTCAGACAACTTTCAGCAATTGTCAGCTCAGCTGACTGACACCGAAGACAAAATCCAAGCTTCTCGCCGTTTCTATAACGGTGTGGTTCGTGATTTTAATACCAAGCGCAAAACTTTCCCAACCAACATTTTCGCTGGTATGCTAGGTTTCAAAACTGACAAAGAATTCTTTGAAGTCGACGATGCAACAGCTGCTACCATCAAGGATGCTGTAGAAGTTAAGTTTTAACTCAGCTAACGAAGCTATACTGAATTTGAAAGTGTAGTAAACAGTTATGTACGCAGACATTGCAGCCAACAAACGTAAGACCGTCATTATAATGGTGGTCTTTTTGGCGTTCGTATCGCTG
Source organism: Saccharimonadales bacterium (SeqCode) (assembly GCA_038230395.1). Lineage (GTDB taxonomy): Bacteria > Patescibacteriota > Saccharimonadia > Saccharimonadales > UBA4665 > JBDSWU01. The sequence continues at coordinate 12,354 of JBBRNI010000001.1, forward strand.
ATGGTATACATTTTGGACAGATACCTTGGCGGGAGTATTGGCGTTTTTTATGGCGGTCTAGTTGGTGCGCTGTTATACACGATTATCACATATTACTCTGGATCACGCCTGGCGCTGGCTGTTAACGGCGCTCACGAAATTAGCAGCAGAGATAATCCTCGTTTGTGGCGCATTATCGAAAACCTTGCAATAACTGATGGACTACCAATGCCTCGAGTGTTTATCATAGACGACCCAGCACCCAATGCCTTTGCTACTGGCCGTAACCCCACCAAATCAGCAGTCTGTGCTACTACCGGTATTCTTGATATGATGACTGACACTGAACTACAGGGCGTGTTCGCTCACGAGCTGAGTCACATCAAAAATTACGATATTCGAGTTAGCATGGTAGCCTTTGCATTGACTGCGGTGATCTCGTTATTGGCCGATGTGATTCTGAACTTAACATGGTTTCGCGGTAGTAATGACGAAGAGGATAACCAACTATTTTTCATTGTGGGGCTTGTCGCGGCGATATTAGCACCGCTAGTTGCCACTTTGATTCAGCTGGCTATTTCGCGGCAGCGTGAGTACCTGGCGGATGCTAGCGGCGCCTTAACCACCCGTTACCCGGAGGGCCTAGCAAGTGCCCTCGAAAAAATTGGGCAGACAAGTAGCGCAATGCGACGCCAAAATACTGCTACAGCTCATCTGTTTTTTGCTAGCCCGTTGAAGGGCGGTAGTATTACTAATTTATTTAGCACTCATCCCCCAATTGCCGAGAGGATTACTCGTTTGCGCAAAATGATAGGCAGTAACTAGCGTGGCTACAGCCAAGCGTGCACCGAAACGACTGCTTAAATCCTCTACGAAACGCCCGCCAAAGTCAGCCGCCAAAAGACCAGGCAAAAAGTTAGTTTCCAAACCAACCGTGGCTGCGCCAGTTAAGCAAGATGGTCCTCGACGCCTCAAATTGCCAACCTATAAATCACTACGCCTAAGTAAGCGAATCCGACATCCCGTAAGACTCCCTAGTGCTTGGCGCCTAACCAAAATGACTACGCGCATGCTCTGGCGCCACAAGCGATTATTTATTGGTATTACACTGATATACGCCATTCTCAACTTAGTATTGGTGCAGGGATTGTCAAACACCACCAATATTACGAGTCTTAAGGCTACGTTGCAGGACGCTTTTGGGGCTGGTAGTGCTTTTACTGCAAGTCTAACAGTTTTTGCCGTACTGATAAGCTCGTCAGGTAGTGCCGCAAGTGGCACGGGGGGTGCCTATCAATTATTCCTAATTATACTGGTAAGTTTGGCGATCATTTGGGCATTACGAGAGTTATTAGCTGGTGGGCGAATAAGGGTACGCGATGCCTATTATCGAGGTATGTATCCTTTAGTACCATTTATTTTGGTGCTGGTAGTAATTGGTGTTCAGCTGATTCCGCTGGTTCTTGGAGCGACAGTCTATAACATCGTTATTAGCAACGGCATAGCAGTACTCGCTGCCGAAAAGGTACTATGGGCACTTTTATTTGGGCTGCTTGCGCTACTAAGCGTTTACATGATTAGTTCGTCGGTATTCGCGCTTTACATTGTGACATTGCCCGACATGACGCCTCTCAAGGCGCTTCGTTCAGCACGGGCGCTGGTGCGCTTTCGACGCTGGACAGTGTTACGCAAAATATTGATTATGCCGGTTATATTATTAGTCATCACCGCAGTTATTATGTTGCCGATTATCTTAGTGATTACGCCAGTTGCTCAATGGACATTTTATTTGTTGACGATGTTCGCGGTCACGGTAAGTCATACTTATTTGTACAGCCTGTATCGGGAGCTACTGCATGAACAAAACTGAAGCCAGCGAACGAATACACAAGTTGCGACAGTTAATCAACGATTATCGCTATCACTACCATGTGCTCGATGAATCAACTATGAGCGAAGCCGCCGCTGATAGCTTGAAGCACGAGCTTGCACAGTTAGAAGCTAAATACCCAGATCTTATAACGCCTGATTCTCCGACCCAGCGCGTGGCTGGCTCGCCGTTAGCCAAGTTCAGCCAGTTAAAGCATAGCTCGCGTATGTTGAGCCTGAACGATGTGTTTGATGCTGAAGAAGTCCAAGCCTGGGTAGAGCGAATTACGAAACTAGCGCCCGATGTACAGCTTGAATTTTTTGCCGATGTAAAAATGGACGGTTTAGCTTGCGCCTTAGTTTACGAAGATGGAGTGCTTCTGCAAGCAATTACCCGCGGCGATGGCTTTGTTGGTGAGGACGTCACTATGAATGTTCGAACTATCAATAATGTGCCTTTAAAACTGCGAGAGGTCGAAGGCTACGAGCAGTTTTTGCAGGGTCGTACAGAAATTCGCGGTGAAGTTGTTATGTACAAAGCTGATTTTGCGTCACTTAACACCCAGCGAGCTAGCGAGACCAAGCCATTGTTTGCTAACCCGCGCAACTTAGCCGCTGGCACTATCCGCCAGTTAGACCCCAAGCTAGCCGCCGCTCGCCCATTGGTTTACCGCGCCTATGACTTGATTCGTGACGAGCCAAGCGAAATCCCCACTAATTCCTATGTCTACGAAGCTTTGCGTGCCTTGGGCTTGACGGCCAACGCGGAGGCGCAGATATTTATGAGTATTCCAAATGTTTTGGGCTTCGCGGGCCACTGGGATGAAGCTCGTCATAATTTACCATTTAATACTGATGGCCTAGTCATAAAACTTAATGACCGAGCTTTGTATAATCGTCTGGGCGTGGTTGGTAAAGCACCGCGCGCAGCTGTTGCCTACAAATATGCCGCCGAAGAAGCAACTACCATAGTCAAAGACATCGTCCTAAGCATTGGTCGGACTGGGTCGGCAAACCCGGTAGCCGTCTTTGAACCAGTAGTAGTAGCCGGCTCAACCATTCAACATGCCACATTACATAACGCCGACGAGGTCGCCCGCAAAGATATCCGCATTGGTGACACAGTTATTATTTATAAGGCTGGCGATATTATCCCGCAAGTTCTGAAGGTACTGACTGAATTGCGTCCCAAACCGAGCAAGCCTTTCAATATGGAAGCTGAGCTGAAGCGCCAATATCCAGAGCTTGAATTTGAGCGGTCTGAGACCGAAGTAGTCTACCGCATGAAGAATACAACTGGACCACTTTTACTAAAGCGGGCGCTGGAACACTTTGCTAGCAAAGGCTCTCTAGACATTGAAACGCTTGGCGAAAAGAATGTTTCAGCCTTGGTCGACGCCGGATTAGTGACTGACATTGCTGACATTTACGCACTTACTTCCACTCAATTACTAGCCCTTGATCGCTTCGCCGAAATCTCCGCCCAAAAACTAGTTGCCGCTGTCCAGGCCGTCAAAACACCGCCATTACCGCGCTTTATGTATGGGTTAGGTATCCGTCACGTTGGCGCCCAGACGGCTATTGATTTATCGGAAGCGTTTGGCTCGATGGACAAGCTAGCCGAAGCCACGCTTGACGAACTGCAAGCAGTTGAAGGTATTGGCACGGTAGTAGCAGAATCGATCACTGCTTGGTTCACTGATGAAGACAATCTCAAGCTTCTCGAAAAATTCAAACAATATGGCGTCGCCCCGCACTACGAATCTCACGCTGGCGGCCCGCTCAGCGGAAACAACTTTGTGATTACTGGCTCGCTCGACACACTAAGCCGTGAACAAGCGGCTGAAAAAATCAGGGCGTTGGGAGGCGGTTTTCAGAGTAGTCTTGGCAAAGACACCAGCTATTTAGTCGTCGGAGCAAACGTCGGCGCGGCCAAGTTAGCCAAGGCTGCCAAGTATGGCACAGTACAATTAACTGAAGCTGATCTGATGAAGCTAATTTCATAACTAATAGAGGGGGTAACAATGTTAGAAGAAATAAATAGCGAGCTCAAAGATTATTTCATATCGTGGCAAGACCTACTTGCTAGCCGCGATGATGCTAACTTTTTCGCAGCCCTCAAACCGGTAGCGCTCGGCTGGAAGGTGGCCGATAAGGCGGAGTACGACCGTATATACAGCATGCTTCATGACAAGTGCGCTACCATAGTCGAAACCTGGATGAATGGTCGCTGGATTGCTAAAATGCACCTCAAAGACACAACGCTAGAGGGCGGTATAACTATTATTAAGCTAATGCAGCGCCGACCTGACTCTACTGATTTGATCGGTCTAGATCATGTTGATTTTTATACCGAGCATACGGATAACGGCGAATCGGTCATTAGCCATGAGCCAAATATGACCTGGACTCATGAATCGAACGACGTGCTAGAAGATTATAATTGGCTTTCAATCTGGTTCGACGATACCGAGGCCAAGATCAAAAATGGAACCGTGATACATAATATAATCCGTGAACTCGAAATCACTAACCAGAAGATCCTGAATTAGCATAAGCATTTAATGGTATACTGCGGCTAATATGCGTAAGCAAGGTAGTACCCAGTTCAATTGTTTTTCACCGCCGGTGATGTTAGTAACTCTAATTATTGAGTTTAGTTTAGCTCTATATACTCTGTGGCGCTATAAATTAGATGTTGCCGGTCGACTGGTCATTGCGACTTTAGTGAGCCTAGCAACCTTCCAATTAGCTGAGTATAACGTCTGTACCAGCCATGGCATGAGTGCTATACAGTGGTCGCGTCTGGGTTACGTGGCAATCACCCTACTCCCAGCCCTTGGTATTCATTTACTCTTTGTCTTGGCTCGCAAACCAGGTCGCAAGGTTGTTGCTGCCGCCTACACTTCGATGGCCGGGTTTATTATTTATTTTTTGACATACAGTGCAGCCTTTATTGGCTATAAATGCACCGGTAATTACGTTATATTTCAGATTGGTGTAACTCCAGCACTCGCCTATGGATTCTATTATTACGGTTGGTTGCTGGCCGCGATTATTATGGGCATGCGTTGGGCCAACGATCTGATGAAAGCCGGTAAAAAGCAGCTAGCTCGGATGAACGCTATACGCAGTTTAATTGTTGGGTATTTGGTCTTTTTGGTACCAACGGCTCTAGCCAATACTGTAAAACCAGAAACCCGGCGCGGTATTCCAAGCATAATGTGTGGCTTCGCTGTTATCTTCGCACTCATATTGGCACTGTACTTGATGCCTCGAGTTACGATTGCTCGCCGCAAGGTTTAAAACCTGCTGACACGCTGCTACTATGTGGTGCTATGTTGTATACTTACAAGTAATATAAAGCATAACAAATAAGACTATGCCACCGACTAATAATCAAAATTTACCATCGAATCCGAGCGGCACTTTGCCGCCGACTAGGCGTCCTGCTTCGGTCGATGGTGTCACGTCTTTTTCGCTTCAGCGACCAGCCGCAATTCGTACGCAGAGCGCGCTACCAGTTTTTGCCCGGCCAACTGTTGGTAGGCAAGAGCAATGGCGCGCGCCGGTAGCAGTCACCCCAGTTTCGGTAGCACTACCGCAAGTTAATTCTTCCGTAGGCGTACCCACGCTGGTTAGTCATGATGTTGGTGTTGACGACACGGTCCAGCTGACACTAGCCGGCCCGACACCTGTCACTTCAACCTTGGCGCAATTGGGATCAGATGGCTCAAGTACAACAAAGCTGACATTTGATGCGCCCGCCAGACCCGTCAAACCGGTAGAAGAGCCAGTTATAAAAAAACGCCGCATCAAGCTGCCGCACCTAGCCTGGCACAAGCTACTTCAGCGCAAAGTACTTATTCCAAGCGCCGCCTTAAGCGTACTAGCCCTAGTCGGTTGGGGAGCCAACGCGCTTGTAGCGTATAACAGAATGCAAGCTAGCCCCGACACAATTTATAAAGACGCTCTTAGCAATGCTCTGGTCACAAATCAGGTTCAGATTAGTAAGATCAGCGACACTGAGCAGGTAACTTCATTAATTGACTCTAGTAACCTCAAAAGACCTCGCGTTAGCACCGACACAACTACCAGCATTGCTGGCGCGCAATTCAAACTTAAAACTTATGGCACCGTCAAAAACAGTTTTTTTAGTTACACAAATCTACCTGATGGTTTAACCGGTAATACAGCCAAAGCTGTTGAAAACCACTGGGTTATTTTGCGTAAAGACGGCCAATTGCCAGCGGCCATTAATACAGCACTCAGCAACGCCGCTGATCCACGTTACCAAGCATTCGGACCTCTGTTGTTTAGTAATCTACCACCCAAGACAAGTCATACAATCGCGAACTATTTGGCAGATCATCACGTATACGGTTACAAACTAGCTAGTGTCAAGCAGGCCATGCTGGGTGACAAAAAAGTACTAGTATTTAGTGGAAAATTTGATGCTGACTACGCCAAAATTGCCAACCAAAGTGTTGCTACAAGTGAAGGCTTCAACATTGGTGATATCCAGCGGGTTGTTGATTCCCTGACTGTCTTCAAAGACGGCACTTCATCGTTGTATGTAGATGCGGCTAGTCGCCAACCAGTGCAACTGGTACTCAAAACTAAGACCGGCCAAACCACGACCTATAGCTACAGCAACCACGGTCATGTCAGCTTACCGAGTCAGCCATCATCGAATATCGACTGGCCGCAGTTCGCTTCAACACAGCTCCAGGTTGAAGCTCAGACCAGTGCTATGCAAACAGCCACCACACGGGACACAATAAGGCAGGCAAATCTCGGCACTATCCAAGCGAGCCTGACGCAGTACTTTGCTAAAAATAACATTTTCCCGTCTTTAGCCAACCTGAATGACCAGACTTGGATAGCCACAAACTTACCAAGTTTTGATCCAGATTTAAGTCGTGACCCGGGAGCCAGTACTTTGGCCTTATTAGCCAGCGCCCCGCCAGCGCCTACGGCCCCCAACCCTAAATCAAAAGTAACTGTGGCCGCAACACCAATATTTGGCTATATTTATCAGCCGGTGACGGCCGCGGGCAAGGCTTGCAGTAACGAAGCTACAACCGCGCCGGATCAGCAGTGTGCTAACTATACACTTGCTGCTACTTTAAGCACTGGCAAAAGCTTCATCCTCAAAAATACCTTGTAGCACCGTCGATTCATTGTTCAACTTTAATCGCAGAATCGCATTCCTGTAATGGCATCGTCGCAGGTTCCGCGGTAGGCTGTTAACCATAGTATTTTCACAAGTCTGTCGGCGAGTTGCCGGCACTACTTACATAACTCTACATTTTCAGGGGTATTCCATTTAGGAATATTCCTAAATGGAATATGGGTGTATTCATCTCTCGGCTATGGAGTTACTAGTCACTGAGAAAAGCCAATGTAACCATATGGTTACATTGCCAAACAGAAATAGGAATGCGATTCAGAGCGCCGCGATAATTTTTCGACAGGCCAGACAGCATTGACAATTGTGTGAAACCGGTTATGATTAATATAGATCGTGCGCATAGGGCGCGTCTAACAAAAATCCAAAACATACAGATCTGTTACCGCCCTGGTGGGCGCGCACGAAACCCTGATGAGTCCGCTCCGGCGGACTTTTTAGGAGGGCACGATGTCTGGTGAGTTATAATGAGCTAGAATAGTCGAAAGCATATCTTATGATCAAATATTATTACCAAGACAGTAGCGACACCCAGCTCGGCGAGTTAGAAAGTTTCATTAAAGGTAGTTGGATCTATGCTCAAGCCCCCACGGACACCGAAACACAACAACTCATCGGCGACTTTGAACTGGAGCCTGGCCACATAGAAGACGCCCGGGATGAAGACGAAATGCCGCGATTAGAGCGAGAGGGTGACAAAACATATCTGTATGTGCGATTTGCCTATAAAAATAGTCGTGGTGATATAGAAACTGCGCCGCTGCTCATCGTATTAGCACCAGATTTTGTACTGTCGATGAGCCTGATCGCCTTACCAGCGCTTGACGTGCTACTTCGTCGCCGCGGGCAATTGGCAACCAAGCAGCGTGCCAAATTGATACTGCTGATACTGTCTAACGTCAGTGACCAATACGACATGTTTATTAACCAAACTAGTCGCCAGATCAAAGCCATCCGATCTAGACTTAGAGGCAAGGGGATCACAAATCAGGATTTGATATCATTCGTGACAATAGAGGATGAATTAAACGAGTTTTTAACCTCCCTACAGCCAACAAACGCCGCGCTCAGGCGCTTATTAGTTGGCCGCCAGCTACGCCTCGAAGAAGATCAAGATATTGTCGAAGATTTACTACTAAATAATGAGCAGTCCATAGAAGGTATCCGCTCCAACCTGCGCTCAATCAGCAATATCCGTGAGTCATACTCAGCAATTAGTACCAACAATCTTAATCGCACTATAACCTTACTGACTTTGGCGACTATATTGGTGGCCTTGCCAAACGTCTTCTTTGGCATGTACGGTATGAACGTCAGCCTGCCGTTCCAGCATCGGTCTTGGGCATTCGAGGCGATAATAGCCCTCAACGTTACCTTAATCGTGTCCATGGTGTTATTCGCTCGCCGCAAGCGCATCGTCTAGATTGAACCAGAAGCACTAATTTGCTATACTCATCGAAGTTCAGTCCTATCGCATACTTACGGGGATATAGCTCAGCTGATTAGAGCGCTGCCATGGCATGGCAGAGGTCCAGGGTTTGAATCCCTGTATCTCCACCAAATAAAACGATCCGTCTATACAAACTAGTCGGATCTTTTAAATTGTTCTAATAATTCAAATTAGCAATCCGTAAGGCCAAAGCATACAATATAGTCATAACTTAAATTCTTGGGAGTCCTCATGCCAATCGTTATAATTTTGCTGGTTATTATCTTTTTTATCGTCGTTACTGGCGCTCGCATCATCAATCAATATGAGCGTGGTGTAGTTTTTAGATTGGGTAAAGTTATCGAAAACATCAAACAGCCCGGCTTTCGGGTTATAATTCCAATGGTTGACCAGATGCGCAAGGTCAGCCTGCGGATTGTGACCTTGCCGATCGAATCTCAGCAAATTATTACTCGTGACAACGTTAGCATCAGCGTTTCGGCTGTCGCCTACTACCAGGTGCAGGACCCGGTAAAGGCAATCGTTGAGATTGAAAATGTCGTCTCGGCTATTTACCAGATTGCCCAGACCACTGTTCGTAATATTGTTGGTCAGAGTGCATTAGACGACGTGCTTAGCCAGACAGCCGCCATTAACGACAAAATTAAAGCTATTCTGGATGTTCAAACAGAGAAGTGGGGCGTTAATGTTAGTACCGTCGAGCTCAAGGATATCCAATTACCAGATACCATGCAGCGCGCCATGAGTAAGCAAGCCGAAGCGGAGCGCGAAAAGCGCGCCAAGATCATCGCCGCCGAAGGCGAAGCTCTGAGCGCCGCCAAACTTGGTGAAGCAGCTGACATCATTTCCGCCCACCCGATTGCTTTGCAGCTGCGAAACCTGCAAGTCTTGTCTGACATTGCCGTCGAAAAGAATAGCACCATCGTCTTCCCAGCCCAGTTTATGGACACTGTTAGTAGCGTTAAAGAATTCATGGCCAAAGAGCAAAAATAGTGTCGCTGGCGGATTACCAGAAACAGGTTGATGATGGCGTGCAGCAGTACGCAAAGCCTTATTGGCACCCTCTGAGCCAGCTAGCCCGTATCATTGAAGAAGTCGGGGAAGTCGCCCGCATTTTGAACCATGAGTACGGTGACAAGCCCAAAAAGCCGGGTGACGTCCACGAACAACTAGCCGACGAGATTGCTGATGTCATGTATTCACTGATCTGCCTTGCTAACTCAGAAGGTATTGATTTGGACCCCGCTATGCACAAAGCTATTAACAAACTCGTGACCCGCGATAAGGATCGTTTTGAAAGAAAAGCAGCCTAAATGATTAACTCTGACTATGAAAACAGTACCATTTCTAACGCCAAATCAAACTGGTTGCGTGCGGCCGTACTGGGTGCTAATGATGGCATTGTGTCTGTTTCTAGCATCATTCTAGGGATAGCAGGTGCTACAAATGATCGAAACGCCATATTTACTGGCGGGCTGGCCGGCTTAGTTGCCGGCGCGTTGTCGATGGCAGTTGGCGAGTACGTATCAGTCTCTAGCCAGAGCGACACCGAAAAGGCTTATATAGCTGCCGAAAAAATGCGCCTCAAATCCCACCCTGAAGAAGAATTTGAAGAACTAGTCGATATGTATACAGCTAAGGGCATGACCGCCAAAACCGCTCGCCTAGTCGCCAGGGAACTAACCGACCACGACGTCATAAAGGCGCACTTAGAGGTAGAGTTCGGTATTGATGAAAACGATCTTAACAGCCCTACGCATGCCGCCTTAGCATCGATGCTGGCATTTACTATTGGTGGTCTTGTGCCATTTATTGCTGCGTTAAGCGTTAGCGGCCGACTGAGCCGGGTTATCATAACCTTCGTGGCAGTAATTATAGCCCTTTGCGTCACTGGCTATATTAGTGCCACAGTTGGTGGCTCATCTCGTCGCCGAGCAATAGTTCGCATCGTCTTCGGAGGTGCAGTGGCTATGATCATGACCTATGCTATTGGTCACATCTTTGGCGCAGTCGTGCAATAAACGCTTTACGGAGTTGCTTAAACGGCCTCTAATCTGTAAAATAAGTTAAGTCCTTCTGGTAATTATGGCTCTTTAGCTCAGTTGGTAGAGCATCGGATTGAAGCTCCGTGTGTCCCCAGTTCGAGTCTGGGAGGGGCCACCAGATTTTGAGACTCATTTAAAGTTCCGGAATAATCTCCGGAACTTTTTTTGTTGCTCATATTCAGTAATTAGGCGTAGCCTCCCAAAGGCTCGTATGCCGTTTGTTGCGAGGGTGTACAATAGAAGAACCAGAAAATAACGCGGAGGTAACGCATGCTTAAGACAAAATATAGCTATTCACTAGATAATGGAATCCAGAAAATTAAATCCAGAACCTCTCTGATTATCACAGCTATGACGATGGCCATTTCTGGTGGTGGCGCAGCAACAGTAGCACTATCAGGTGTCGCTCACGCTGCGAGCTCTACGGTATGCGCTACATCTTGTACCGCAGATGATTTGCAGGCAGCATTTAATAGCGCAAGTCCAGGTGACACTGTCACATTGGGCGGCGACGTCACATTAAACCACGAGGTTAAGATAAACAAGAGCTTGACCTTCGATGGCGATGGCCACACAGTTAACGGTGCTTTTGCAAAGACAGATAACGATAACAACGCGTCTGTCGGAGTAATCAGCACAAGTGGTGTCACAATTAAAGACCTGACTGTGGATGGCAGTGCCGGTACAGATCTTCACGGCGTCAATGTATACGTCTCAACGAACGTTTTGTTGGATAATGTCACATTACAAGACAACGGTCGCTACGGTATGGTAGTCAACGGCTCTAGCGTAACTGTTAACAATATAACTACCAAGGCTAACGGCTATGGTGGAGTTGATGTTGACCAGGGTAAAAACGTAACGCAGAAAGCCAAGTTGATTGTCGACGGCGTCAGTAAGCAAAATGAAGCATATGGGCGAGACATCTTCATTGACTCTGTAGCTTCTGGTGCAACCGTAGTCGACACTAACAACCAGTACGTGTATGTTGACAGTACAAACGCTGTTCCACACGACAGCCGCACATACACACTACTCAACAACATTGATCAGTGTAAGAACAATGGATATGTCAGCTACAAGAGCCTGGCATTCAAGAATCAAGGCCAGTGCGTTAGCTACGTACAGCACAACGCAAACGGTCACGGCAAGCCAGCCGCAAACAAGTCCAACAACTAAATAGTGTTGGCAATGCAAAAGTGCGAGCTACCACAGCTCGCACTTTTCATTTTCAAGAGGTTTTGCTACTATGTAACGGTGCTAATTAACGGTGGTTAATCACACTTCACAATATGCGGGTTTAGCTCAGTTGTTTAGAGCGCGTCCTTGCCAAGGACGAGGCCAGGGGTTAGAGTCCCCTAACCCGCACCAAATGTGAGCATTATGACCTCTAGAAATAGAGGTCTTTTCTTTTGATTTTGCTATGATACCTGCATGAAGAACGCCATCATACTGCACGGCAAACCGAGCAAAGAACGTTATTACGATCCAACATTTCCAGCAAGTAGTAATTATTATTGGTTACCTTGGCTCCAAAAGCAGCTAATAGCTCAAGGTATTCCTACGGCAACACCAGAAGTCCCCAACAATTGGTTAGCCGATTATCCAATTTGGAAAAAAGAATTTGAACGATTTGACGTGACGTTTGGAACCATACTTATTGGTCACAGCTGTGGTGCTGGTTTCATTCTTCGCTGGCTGAGTGAACATCCTGATGTTGAGGTTCAAAAGGTTGTGTTAGCAGCTGCGTGGCTTAACCCAAATAAACTTGAGGACACGGGTGATTTCTTCGACTTCGAGCTAGATCCCACACTTACTAGTCGCACGCAGCTTACATACATATTTTCTGATGACGATGAACCCAGTATCTTAGACTCGGCAACTATTCTTAGGAACATATACCCAGACGCAACATGTGTAGAATTACAAGGTTATGGCCACTTTTATGATGATAGACGAATGGAATTCCCTGAGCTTTTAAAGGAGGTTATGAAATGAAAACGATTCTAGTAACTGGTTCTAGTAGGGGTATAGGCAAAGCTGTCGCCACGCTAGCTCACAGCAAAGGTTACACAGTTATCGTACACGGCAAGACAGATTCATCTGAACTCAACGAAGTCCATAAATCGTTGAGTGGATCAATTAAAACTGTCTTTGATATTGCTGACAAGCAAGCCACACATTCTGTCATTACTGAGGTACAAGCCCAAGTCGGCACTATAGACGTTCTAGTAAACAATGCTGGCGTTGCCCGTAATTTTCTCAAGGGTATATCGGACATAGATGACGAGAAGGCTATTGAGGAGTATCGAACAAACGTGCTGGGTACGCTCCACTGCATTCAGGCGGTATTGCCAAAAATGATTGAGCAAGAATCGGGGAGCGTCATAAATATCGCTTCAATTAAGGGGCATTTCAGCCTCGCAACGATGAGTACACTGACATATGCGGCTACTAAAGCTGGCATTATCTCAGTTACTATGGCGCTCGCAAAAAGCTACGGTGACAAAGGCGTCCGATTTAATAGTGTTTCTCCTGGGTATGTGGAGACTGATCAAGTTAATGATTGGAACCAAGAAACGTTTAATCGAATCAATAACGGCACAATACTTGGTAGGATTGCCCAGCCCGAGGAGATAGCGCCACTTGTAATGTTTTTGGCATCTGACGAGGCAAGTTATATAACCGGAACAGATTTCTTAGCCGACGGCGGGTATTCTATTAAAGGGAAGTAAAGCTTCAGGTGTAACTCTCAGCTCTTACCTAAATAAATGCTTCTGATATATAACTTCCAATATCTTTCTCCAACGAGCTACCTCATTTCTGAAAAGGTGTAAACTTTTACCCAATTGCTGCACCAATCATAAACATAATGATCACTGAAAATAGAGGTCTTTTTATTAGTTCTGGTATACTTCAACTGATGAAACAAGCTTCTGTATCAGTTGCATCAAAGTTTAATATGCTTTATGCCTACGCTGTAACAGTTGTTATGTTTGAAATTATCTACTCTGCCATAGCATTTCATGCTCAACAAGGCATAAATAATTCAGCTTTCAGCCCTCAGGCTAGTAAGACCAGCTATTTAGCGGGCCTGCTATTAGGGTTGCTACTTTACTTGTTAGCAGCAGTTTATCTTGTTACTTCCAGCAAACCTAAAAAAGTGGTGCTATTGTTAAAAGTAATATTAGGTTTTCATCTGATAAGTCTAATTACGGGGCTGTTTCGCCCTTCCTATCTTATTATTCCTATTTTTCTTCAGGCTGGATTTACATTAATGATGTTGCGAACTCTGCAGACCAAGAAGAATGTAGTTTTATTATAGTTGTGTAACTCCATATACGTGATTACTGACTAAATATTCCCGATACGGCAGGTCAAATATATTTCTCCAGCGAACTATCTCATTTCTGAAAAGGTGTAAACTTTTACCCAGTTGCCGCACCATACGTGATTCTAACTTGCTCCCTGAATCGGGAGCTTTTTGTTTATTGATTAGATGAACCATTTCGACATATGTACGGTTAGAGTAGGTAATAACCCAAAAAGACGTTAAAATGAATTCGATACATAATAACTGCAAATGCAGGGGAGATAGACATGGTCACAGGATATTGCGTTAAGTGTAAGGAAAAGGGCGTTGAATTATCGGCGGCCGCAATTCACCAGACTGCCAAAGGTGGTTTCATGGCCAAAGGGAAGCACGAGAAGTGTGGAACAACTGTTTGTGCGATGATGTCTAAAGATAATGCTGAAAAAGCAGTTACAGACGGCGCAACAAAAGCTTACTAAACGGCTATACCGTAGAAGTAAGGCTTTAGCCCTGTAAGTTACAGCGGACCAACTTTGATAACAAATATGACGCATCCTTAGATGCGTCATATTTCAAGTGAACTGCACATTATATTTTGCAGTATGTATACCTGTAAAGGTGCGGGCTTGCAAAGGCCCGCACCTTTTTGATATACGGTAATTCTCATTGACACTGGTCAACTAAGCACTCTATTGTTTGCAGTAGGCTCAATATGCAGCCAAAAATAATTTTGTTTCAGAAAGGCTGATGCAAAATGAATGAAAAGATTCCCAAAAAATCTATCTTAGCTGAGCCTTCTGCCCAACTTCAGAGTGTGGAAACGCTAAAAAAACTACTAAATTATTATCAAGAAATTACTGACACAATCAGAGAACCTTTTGTGATACTTGATAAAGAGCTATTCGTAGTCACAGCTAATCAGGCATTTTATACGACGTTCAAGGTAGTTAAGCTAGAAACCGAGGGGCAACTTATATACAAGTTGGGTGATAATCAGTGGAATTCAAAAGAGCTACGAGATTTATTAGAGAACATATTACCGGCTCACAAATACTTTAACGGCTTTGAGGTTACTCATACATTTCCTAACATTGGGCTGAGAACAATGCTGTTGAATGCCCGACAGATTGACCGAAAACAGCTAATACTTCTTGCCATTGAAGACACAACCGAGCAAGTAACTTTGAAGAAAAATACAGATAAAATGACTAATAATTTGATCAAGCAGAAGAACAATTTACAAGCCTTGAGTGATTCTAAGGACGAATTTATTATGATGGCTTCCCACCAACTTCGTACTCCAGCGACAATAGTCAAAACGTACGCCGGCATGCTACACGAAGGAATGGCGGGAGAATTAACTCAAAAACAGCACGAGATGCTAGATAGGGCTATATTTAGTAATGAAAGACAACTTGAAATAATAGAGGATTTACTTAGAGTGGCCCGCGTAGACGATGGCAAAGTATATTTAGAAAAAACAAATTGTGATGTTGTGAAGCTTATTAATGAGGTTATTAACGAACAGCTTGTTATGTATGATGCGCGTAACCAGAAAACTGTATTTCTTAAGTCAGCAAACTTAAATAATACCAATCTTGACGCAAATTTAATGAAGATGGTATTCGAAAATTTATTAGAAAACGCCAGCAAGTACTCCCGCGAAAATCAGACGATTAAGATAGGTGTTGCCCAAACCAAACATAAAACTGTAGTAACAATAAGTGACGATGGTGTTGGAATTGATAAAAAAGATCAGAAAAAAATGTTTACCAAGTTCTCTCGTATTGATAACGCGCTTTCATTGTCAACAATTGGTACTGGGCTAGGACTATATTGGGTCAAGAAGATCGTTGATTTACATGAAGGAACAATTGAGGTGCACTCTAAAGTAGAAGAAGGCACGACATTCATTTTGTCATTGCCAATAATTCAGGCAGTGCATGGCCCTAAAGAAGTCATACTTATATAAGCTAGCTCGACTTAATGTATAATAAGCAAATATGGAAACCACAGCTTCAAAATATAAGCCTTTAGCAGAAAAAAACATCAGCTCAAAAATACGTCGCACAGACAACTATCCAACAAGTTATATCGTTGGATTTGTAGTAGGGCTGCTGCTTCTAATCCCCTCCTTGATACTAGCGCGCCACCACCAACTGACTGGGCTGCAAGCACGTATCTTTTATGATTTTAATGACCTGTCTGATGTTTTTAAGGTACCTGCGCTTATTATTACCGAGGGGCTGGGTGCTGCTTATCCGATAGCAATTTGCTTGCTACTGCCGTTAGTGCTAAAACGATACAGGCTAGCCTTGCTATTCTTAGTAACCGTTGGCGGAACTGGGGTGGTAATGGAGATTGCCAAAATGATAACCAAAGAGCCTCGGCCATTTGCCTTACTGCACGGTCATATACACCAACGTGCCGTTGAAACTGGACTTAATAGCTTCCCGTCAGGGCACGAGGCAGTGGCTACGGCAATGGCCTTAACGCTCTGGATGATCCTGCCTAAAAAGTGGCGTTGGCTGTCAGTAGTGTGGATAGTCCTAGTCGGTGTCTCCAGGATGTATTTAGGCGTACATGGCTTGAACGACGTAATAGGTGGATTCGCTATTGGTCTTGCAGCCGTATGTTTTGTTCGTCTGTTACCGTCAGCTATCGCCAAACCGCTTCATTTAGATAGAGATAAGCCGTTGCTTGAGCGTGGCTTCTAATATAGCAACCTAAAGTTTTGCGACGAGTTTAGGCCGCTGCGTAGTTACTGAGTATCAGGTACAATATATAGCGATGATCTCTATTAGCAATCCCGTTCTGTCGACATGGATAATAGCCGTGATTGTCACCATTTGCTTGATTGTTTCGGCACGGCCTAGAAAACCAGGTGTTCTATTTTCGCCAGTTGTGACCAAGGAGCTAAAGGGGACGGCTATATTGATGATAATATTTTCGCACATTGGCTATTTCTTATCTAATGATCCCCGATTTTTATGGCCATTATCAATTTTTGCCGGGGTGGGAGTAAATATATTTTTGTTTCTGTCGGCTTATGGCTTGAGTATATCCAATATAAAGTCGCCACTAAGTATCTGGCAATGGTATAAGAAACGGCTGCCGAAGTTATTTATATCGTTATGGATGCTGTTGGTCATACTTTTCTTGATGGACTACTTCATTTTGGATAGAAGCTATTCATTTCGATATATATGGTACTCACTGATTGGATATTTCCCAAGTGCTGATCTTTATCATGACATTGACTCCGTACTTTGGTACTTCACATTCATTCTATTTTACTATCTACTTTATCCACTATTGTTTTTGAAAAAACATGTTTGGATTTCAAGTATTTTGCTGCTATTAGGTACGCAGTTGTTAATAAACTTGAATTCATTCGTATCACCCGATTTGTTAAAATTATATAAAGTTCACAGCTTTGCATTTCCACTCGGTGTTATGGTCGCGTGGGTATCCACCACATCAGCCGCAGCTAAGGTAAGCCAATATCTTACTAAACACATTGGTACCGTAAATTCAAAAAGTTTAGGCGGACATAGTAGCGGCTTGGTAGTCCGTGCCCGCCATGGTTTGCTCCTGCTTGCGCTCTTATTAATCATTGGATATTTATCCGTACACTCAGGGGTAGGGCAGAGTGCGCTCAAAGAACAATTCCTGAGTCTTTGCACCGTTGCTCTCATAGTGCTTTTGTTTATTATAAAAAGGGTAGAGTTTAAGTTTTTATCACTCTTTGGTGTATTTTCGTACGAAATTTACTTATTCCACTGGCCGCTGTTATCCCGATACGATATAATCTATCGCCATCTGCCGGCATGGTTCGCTACGCTCATATGGCTAGGAATTTTTATTGTGCTGGGTTGGTTTTTGCATTTAGTATCAGAAAAATTCCAGACTCGCCGTAACACTATATAGCTCCGCCGTCATCACTATTTAAATTGAGTAGTAATTATTACTGTTGCCGTCAAGCTACCGCTATAGCTTGCTTGGCAGATACTTGGCCTCCAGTGACTATAGTCACTGACATACTCATAGTTACCTGTTTCAATAAGTATAGGCATGATAAAGATGCCAAAAGACAGTTGTCCAAGACAATCTAACGGAAGGACATTTATGATTACACCAAGCACAATTAACAGCCTAAAAAGCTATGAGCGATCAAATTTTCAAATTATGACCGTATACCTATCTGACGGGGGGATGCGAGCTCCATCTGGTGAATATTTGTTGTCGCAATTTCATTCTTTGGTACATCGTTATTTAGACAAAGCGATGCGGATTGAGTTCGCGGAAGATATTGACCGTATTCAGAAAAGCCTGCGAGAACATATACCCAAAGCCCGTAGCTTGATAATCTTTAGTGCTGGTGACAAATTATGGCAGGTGGTGAGCTTAGAGTTTGCTTTGCCGGCTGGTTTGACTATTAGTACATCCCCGCACTTGGATCCAATACTGGAAGCCTTGCCTCAGTATTCGCGGTATTTAGTACTGCTCGTCGACCGCGAAAAAGCCCGAATGTTTACTGTCGGGCAGGGCGAAATGATTGATCATGCTGAATATATTAGCGATGATGTGCCACAAAAGACAAAATCTACTGGCAGAGATTTCGCCGTTGGCGGTAGTGACGCTAGCTTCCGCTATAACGAGCTATTGCTACAGCGACATATAGACAAAGCTGCTCAGGCTGTAGCGAAGTTTACGCGGTCTCAAGTAGTTCACTTTGTGATAATTGGTGGCCACTCAGAAATGTTCAAGCGAGTCGCGGCTTCATTGCCGCCGGGCTTACGGTCTAAAGTACTAGACAATTTTGTCACGGAAATTAATATGCCCTTGAATGACATAATGATCGAATCAAAAAAGATCGCAGCTACAGTTACAAATTAACTTAAACTAATCACAGAAGGACAAACCTATGATGTACGATAACTGGTCCTATGGCAATAATAACGGTACCGACGTGTTTGGCTTCGTGTTCATGCTGCTGATAATGGCTGCATTGGTGGTAGGCATTATCGCTATTGTTCGACATTTTAATCGGATTTCAAACCATGAAACTCATCACGAAACCGCACTAGATATTCTCAGTAAACGCTATGCGAACGGAGCTATTGAAAAAAAGGAGTTTGAGGAAAAGCGCAAAGACCTTCGCTGATGGCGGCCCTGAGTGTCATAGGTTCTGGCGACTAGTACACTCAGTAATATAGCTACAGCGCCTAACTTAAAAGTTGTGCTACCCAGATAAGGGGCTATAGTTGAGCCTATGCTCACAACAGTCACTGACAAAGTTCACGAGAACTTCTCTCAATATCCGAAACGTAAGTACCCCAAAGGCCATATTCTGGTATTTGCCGATGAAAGCCCAGAACATATTTTTTATATCGTGAAGGGCCGCGTGCGCAAATACGATGTTTCGTATAGGGGTGATGAAGTTATAGTTAATATTTTTCAACCGCCGGCTTTCTTCCCTATGTCTTGGGCCATCAACCAAACACCTAATTGCTTTTTCTATAAGACTGAAGAAGAAACTGAGGTTCATCTGGTTCCAGCCGAAAAGGCACTGGAGTTCTTGCAATCTAATCCGGATGTTATTTTAGACTTACTAAGTCGAGTCTATAAGGGCATGGACGGCTTGCTAGGCAGAGTTGTGCATTTGATGTCCGGGTCTGCTCTCAGTCGGTTGATATACGAGCTTATTATTGAGTGCTATCGGTTCGGTGTTAATAAAAATAATATGAAGTATAGCTTGACTATCAACGAGGTTGATTTAGCCGCCCGATCGGGATTGTCGCGCGAAACTGTCAGCCGTGAAATGCAAAAACTCAAACAGAGTGGTTGGATTGAGCTGACTAGTAAAGTAATTATCGTTAATGATATAAGCTTGCTCGAGCAAGCACTTGGCAGCGAAATATAAGCTATTGGTTGAACTCGAACGACTCGATTGATTCAAATAGTTCGGTGTATTCGCTGGGGTCAGGCCGTGCGTACACAGCCATTCTAATCTGGACTGGTTGGATAGTGAAGGCGACGTAGTCGCCGGATTCTAGTTTGCTAATTGGTGGCAGGCCTGGCTCGCTAATTTTGAGGCTGATAGCTAGCATACTGGCCGCTACCTGGTTAATCTCGTAGCTGTCAGTAATTTCTACTGCTCGGCCAGTGATCTGGGCAGTTGTTTGAGTTACCACATCAAATACAGTTAACATTAAATGATTATGATGTTTCAGATTATCGTATTTACGGGTGTCTGATCGAGTTAAGAACGTAATCCCAAAGTCTGCATTGATATTGAAATAGATAACAACACCGTGTGGCTCACCGTCAGGGTTAACAGTTGATAGGACGCCGACAGCTGTTTGGCTCAAAAAGTCATGAATGCGCTGTTTGCGGTTCGAATATTTTGATGCGATGGTCGAAGGGGCGCGATGTTTAAGTGTGTGTGTCATTGCTTGGACTCCTTGATTAATGCTCTAGTGCCAGTCTGCCTCATGTTTTACAATATGACTATCGAATTTATCACTCTGTAAGAGTGATTTGAATCAATGATATTATATCCCCGAAGTGTTTCAATAGGTGCAGGAGAGGTTATGCACACACAGTTTGAGCGAGAATTACGTACTTTAGGGGCAGTGACATTTGATTTGTGGTTGCCGGAGTCACACGCACTACCTAACATTTTGCATCGAGACGAACAAGTGCGGGGTGTGGTGTATGGGCGTTACTCCCATACTAATAAATTAGAAACTGGTCGTGGCATGTTAGTGGCGACTGACCAGCGCCTGCTACTTATTGATAAAAAGCCATTATTCTTGAAATGTGACGAGATCGCCTACCGTGTCATTAGTGCGATCACCTACACTAGAGTCGGCATTGCCGGCACCGTAATAGTCTATACAAGAATGGGAGACATTAATGTCCGAACTTTTAATCAAAAGTGTGCCAGAGTCTTTGTAGAAGCCATCGAAGCCAAAATCTTCAAAGAAGTCCAGCCGCCAAAATAGTAGTGCCCCCTCATTTGATTATAAAAAATTTCCTACGAATTGATTGGTCAGAATCGAGCAGCCTCGCTGGCAATTGTTACTGCTGCTGGCGTGTGGCACGTCGCGACTTCATCCCCTGGTTGCTACACACCATTTTTCCATCGAGTATTAGCTATCTAGCTGTAATTTTGTTCCAACATCGTGGCCAAGTAGGCACTCAGTCAATTGACCTTTAACAAGACCATTGATAATATGCACATGGCTAGTGTAGCTGAGCGCTCGAAAGCCGGCATTAACTTTTTGGCTCATGCCACCAGTGACGTCGTAGCCCTGAGCGCCACCAATAGAATCATCGACAATACTGGGGCTTAGGCTGGGAACAACGGCTCCATCACTGCCGTAAACGCCATCAACCGAGCCACAATATATAACTCGCTCAACTGTGTTACCGGCTGCTTGCCATTGCTCGGCTAGTTCATCTAGGGCGTCTTCAGTCGACATAATACGGGCACTGCCGTCTGAGCTACTTACGACGTCACCATATACGACTGGTACGGCCCTAAGTGTAGCGAACTGTAGCGCTGAGCGGCCCGCAGTATCATAGTGATCAACTTCGAAGGTACTAAAGGCTGCTGGAGCAAGGGTTAGCGCTGGTACGTCGTTCTTGAGCAACTGGTCAATAATGAGCTGATTGAGCTGGGCGGTTGCCTGGCGAATGCGAGCAATTGCCAGAGGGTTAGAGGGTTGCTTGCGCCAGTTAGTCTGATGCACCATGTAATGGCCAAATGAACCGGCGCCATTACCCAAAAACCAACAGTATTCAGGATGTGCGTGATACAGCTGAGCGAATTCGGCGCAGATCTGATTGATCGCTTTGGGCTTGGCTGTCATCGGTCGCGTCTTGTCCGTAATCAAGCTGCCACCAAACTTAATAAATACAGCTTTATTTATCATAGAGCTTGTTCAGTAAAGCATCGTGAGTTTCGGCAGTGCTATGTAGCCAGGGTTCAGTTGTGAGGGGTGCGAGCACGTCTGTCTGTATAGCCTCCACTGCTGATCTTGTAACTTGTAGCCACGTCGCTAAGCCGTAGCGGACGAGCTCTGTGCTACGGGTATCGTTTGCGCGTTCCGCCATAGCAAGTGCATCATCAATATCAAAGAATTTTCGGTTAGCCATAGTCTCGGGTGATGGGCCTGCTCGCTCAAACTGTTCTGCCAGGCTACCAGAGACAAATATTAAAGGGCAACGAGCACCACCAAGCTGCCCAGGATAGTTTTTGCCGACTGGCCAGGTGGTATCAAGGTATGATCGGCTAGTTGAGGCTTGCAAGTCTCCTGCCGCTAAGTGTAGTCCGATTTCTTCAGATATACCCCGAAGTAGTGTTGTTGTAGTAGGCTCGACCTGGCGTGCACCCGTAATTGGGTCAGTGCGAATCCGTGAGGTTTCGCCAAGAGAACCCCAGGCTCCATGAGGTGTTTTATCAGAGCAATTGTGCTGCATGAGTAGGATTTGTGGGTTACTGCCATCGGCAGGTTTACGCATAATCGCTGCCACAATGCCCCATCGCATCATCTGACGTTGCTGGTACATGTCGCGTAAGTCGCTGTCAGTAGGTGTGGGGAGACTGATCTCAAACGCTTCGCGTGAGGTCGTCAGTTGGTATGGAATGTTTTCACCGACATAATTAAACAGAGACATGGGCATAATTATAGATCAGATTACGTAAATTTAACAGCACTAAGTATGACTAAATATATGGTTCGGCAGTTCTTTGATTTGCACTAGGCGAGCGTGTACACTGTTGGGATGAATAGTCCAGCCGGAAAACAGATGCATTTGATTGGGGGAAGTTCGCATCCAGCCCTAACGCTCGCCTTGGCCAAAGAGCTCAAAGTAACTATTTGCGAGGTGGCCCTCAATCAGTTCGCTAATGGTGAAATTAGCTGTAAGCTCGGTGAGTCGATACGCAACGATGATATATTCGTATTGCAGACCCACAGCCGCAACGTGAATGATGCTGTTATGGAGCAGGCAATCATTATAGACGCTTGTAAACGGGCA
Organism: Saccharimonadales bacterium (SeqCode); assembly: GCA_038230395.1. Lineage (GTDB taxonomy): Bacteria > Patescibacteriota > Saccharimonadia > Saccharimonadales > UBA4665 > JBDSWU01. Next base: position 35,252 of record JBBRNI010000001.1, read on the forward strand.
TCGGCCGGCTCAATAACGGCTGTCGTGCCGTTCCTTGGATATGCTCGGCAGGATCGTAAGTCTAGTGGCCGTGAGCCAATCACCGCTCGTTTAGTAGTAGATATATTAGCCTCTGCCGGCGCTGACCGGATTGTTAGCGTCGATCTTCATGCAGGGCAGATCCAAGGCTTCTTTAGTGGGCCATTTGACCACCTCACTGGTATGCCTATATTAGAAGCTTATGTCGGTAAAAAGTTTGATTTACAGAATTTAGTTATTGTTTCACCTGATGCTGGCCGCGTTAAAACTGCTGAGCGTTTTAGCAGCGTTTTGGGCTGTGGCATGGCAATCATCCACAAGCAACGTTCATATGTAAAACATAACCAAGTCGAGGCTAAATACCTAATTGGTGACGTCGAGGGTAAGCAGTGTATCGTAATCGACGATATGATTGATACTGCGGGCACGATGTGCGCCGCGGCGACTATTCTCGAAGAGAACGGCGCAATAGATATATATGGCATGGCAACTCACGGCGTATTTTCAGACCCAGCTATCGAGCGTATCGAGCAGTCGGCGTTCAAAAAAGTGATTGTCACAGACACGCTGCCATTACCTAAAAAATCTAAGAAAATAGAAGTCTTACCGATATCGCCATTACTGGCACGGGCAATAGAAGCGGTATACCACGGTGACTCAGTGTCGGCGCTATTTAAAGGTAAAAACCAGTCCTAACATAAGATCAAACTAGAAGTGTTACTTCTTAAGTTATTACTTTTTCTCGATTACCATACGCGGTGAGGCAATGGTAATATCATGCTTTTTGAACGCTTCAAGAAGGCGACGCCGATAAGCCCCAGCCACGTCCCACTGCTTGGCTGGTTTGACCTTGCCAAGCACTTTTACGATAACTGCGGATTCTGTAAAGTCATCAACACGCAGGAAGGCAATTGGTACATCAATAAACTCACTAAACTCCGGGTCAGCGGCCAGTTCTATACCAACTTCATTCATGACCTTTTCGACGAGATCAATGTCGCTGTTGTAGTCAAGCCTTATATCTAGAACGACACTTGAATATCGGAATGTACGATTAGTTATGATTGCCGCTTCGCCGTTACGGATAATATTAAGTGTGCCATCAATACCGCGAAGTTTGGTGATACGTAAGCTAATTTCTTCGACTACACCTGAAGTGCCTAGGCCAGTGGTGCCACCTTGAAGTGTAATTATGTCGCCAACTCGGTATTGGTTTTCAATCAGTATAAAAATGCCAGCAACAACGTCACGAATTGCCGTTTGGGCACCGAGTCCCACGATAATCCCAAAGAAGCCAGCGCCAGTGGCAACAGAAGCTACATTAAAATGTAGAACGCTAAATATCGCCCCCAAAGCGGTCAGCCAAATAACTAGGCCTGCAGCCGTCCTGAAGATACTTACTATGGTGTCTTCGCGTTTTTTCTCGTCAAGCTTAGTTTCGAAAGCCTCCGGTCGAATTAGCCGGCGCACAACGTGGTCTAGCACAGTGGCGCTAACCGCGTGCAATACGAGGGCAATTACAACGATGGCTAGTATTTTGATGGGAGTACTGTTGAACAGTGATAAATAATCCATAACATCACCATAGCATTATTTTCGCTAATAGTTTGCTATGATTATTAGATGAAATCATTAGTTCTAGCCTCAAGTTCAATTGGTCGCAAGCAATTACTACTTGATATTGGCGCTGACTTTCGGGTAATTGTCAGCAATTATGAAGAGGATATGACACTGGATATGCCACCAACAGATCTGGCCTTGTATTTATCCCAAGGCAAAGCTCGTGATGTTGCGAGCCGAGAAAAAGGCTCAATTATTATAGGCGCTGATAGCTTCGCTGTCTGCGATGACAAGCTGCTTGGCAAGCCACACACCATCGAGAGTGCTACTGAAATGCTGACAATGCTCAGCGGCCGTAAACACTCATTTGTAACTGGCTTCACCATTATTGATAGTGATACCTTGCGTGAATATTCGGCGTCTCAAACGACTGATGTTTATTTCAAAGTCTTATCAGCTGATGATATTGCACATTATTTGGCCCGTGAAGATGTTATGGGCAACGCCGGCGCTTATCGGGTGCAACGTTTGGGCGGATTACTAGTAGAAAAAATAGACGGCAGCTTTAGTAATATTGTAGGATTGCCACTCGCCAGCGTAGCAGCAGCACTACGTGATTTCGGCATTGATCTGCTTGCCTAACACGCTAAGCGCAACCGAAATTCTCACATACAGACATTAGGTTAAAGGTTATAGTTATTTTTTTGATAATTCCAAATTAATGAGTGAAAGTGGTTAAACCATGTCTAAAAATCCTAGAGACACAATTAATAGAATCGAAGCCGTGCAAGGGTTGGTTGGTGTTGGCATCGAAATTGGTGCGATTGTGGTCCGTGAAAGCTTTAGGAACACCGCCATGGTAAGCCATTTTATGGCCCGACAGGGTATGGGGGCGCTTAGAACCAGCCTTGAAATGGCGACTCAGGCTACTGACAAATATGGGCTCAACAAACGCCTTGATGAATATGCCGAGGGTTCAATCAAACAGGCTATGGGTGAGGTTGTCGAGGCAGTTGGACAGGACCCACAAAGCACCACCTCGAAAACCAAAATGGGCGTGTTCGCCTCAAAACTAGGTTGCGCACACGATTTAGTAAGTGAGGTTAGAATTGTCGTCGACGAACCTGGCGAGCCAGATATAATCATACCGACTGACACCATCAAGGAACAATACTTGGAAGATTTCGGTGATGCTGTGAAAATCAAGGGTATACATCCAGACGATGCTCAACATTATCAGACCGGCTTGCGTGAGCCAGCTGGCATGCGAGTTTACTCGTCTAACCTAGTTTAGTGCGCTATAATCGTGAGGATGAGGCGCCTTGGCGGAGTGGTTACGCAGCGGTCTGCAAAACCGCGTACACCGGTTCGAACCCGGTAGGTGCCTCCATAATGCAAGGTTATCCGTGGGCGAGTGGCGGAATGGTATACGCGGTGGACTTAAAATCCGCTGGCTTTACGGTCTTGAGGGTTCGAGTCCCTCCTCGCCCACCAATGCATTGGTTCGCCAAAATCAAATCTTTTTATAGCCATCAAACAGGTACACTAAAGTTATGAAAATCGTCGTTGACCAACTCCTCACTGCTTACCAGATTAGTGGTAGAGGCAAAACTCTGGTCTTGCTTCATGGATGGGGAGATTCAAGCCAGGGTTCAGTGGCTTTACAAGCTGAGCTTGCTGAGCATTATCAAGTGTTGGCATTAGATTTACCTGGCTTTGGTGGCACGCAGCCACCAGTAAGTGCCTGGGGGTTAAGTGAATACGCTGCCTTTGTGGCTGCTGTTTTGAAGAAGCTCGACCTGAAGCCTTATGCGATCATAGGCCACTCCAATGGGGGCGCTATTGCCCTTCGTGGTTTAGCCGAAGGCAGCCTAAAGGCTACCAAGCTAGTTTTATTAGCCAGCGCCGGGATTCGCAACCAATATAATGGACGCAAACGTGTACTTCGAGTAGCCGCCAAGACTGGTAAAGCCCTCACCAAGCCATTACCGGGCCGCTTAAAGCGAACATTACGTTCAAAAGTCTACAAAAGTATCGGCTCAGAAATGTTAGTTGCCGAGCACATGCAAGAAACTTTTAAACGTGTCGTGACTGACGATGTTCAGGTGGACGCTACTCGCGTCACACTTCCATGTTTGCTGGTGTATGGCTATGACGATACTGCCACACCAGTCGAGTACGGTGAGCTATTACAGGCCGCTCTGGGCCATTCGGAACTGCACGTTATTCCCAAGGCCGGGCACTTTGTCTACTTAGATCAACCATCAATAGTAACCAAATTAGTGGAGGACTTTTTGCGATGATTAAGGCCTTGGCTAGTGTCTACCGACCGGCATATCTAAGGACACTGGTCTACATGCTGCAGGGCAGTGAATACCAAGCTGGCCCTTACTTGCGTTGGTTCTGGCGAACTCAAAACTTTAGTACGGTCATGAAGCGCCGCTCGCTGGAACCAACGAAGGCCGCACGATTACTACTGGCGGCATTACGTACTGGCGCCCTACTGCAAATTGGTGCTGGCCTTGGGCTGGTATATTTGGGGATCTGGCATAATTTGGCCGGTGGAGTGGCCTTTGGTGCTGCCTTAATGCTGGCTTACCCGGTGGTTTGGGCTCACTTGGTGGTGGTACCGTTGGTTTTTGGCCGAGTATTTATTAGCCAGCCAGCTGAGCGTAAGCTTGTCGAACAATCGCGCGCCATATTCGCCGCGCACAAGGGTATCAGAATCGCTGTTGCTGGCAGCTACGGCAAGACGACTATGAAAGAAATATTATTAACAGTCTTAAGCCACGGGCTGCGCGTGGCGGCTACTCCCGCCAACAAAAACGTTAGTATTAGCCATGCCTACTTCGCGCGTAAACTAACTGGCGACGAAGACTTACTAGTTATTGAATACGGTGAAGGGGCTCCGGGTGACATCGCTCGTTTCGCAGCTATTACCCAGCCGACACACGCTGTAATTACTGGCTTAGCACCGGCCCATCTTGACCAGTACAAAACATTACAAGCTGCAGGGAAGGATATTTTTAGCTTAGCTGAGAATGTGGCACACGATAAGCTGTTTGTCTCGACTGACTCGCCAAGTACTCAGCCATTCCTAGCGGCTGATTTTCAACAATTTAATAGTCATGGCGCCCTTGGTTGGAAAGTTACTAAGCTAGAGACCTCTGTGCATGGTACAACCTTTACCATCAGTAAAGGCAAGCGCAAGCTGGCTCTGCGGAGTAGCTTGGTTGGCAAACACCAAGCTGGATTTTTAGTTCTAGTAGCGGCCTTAGCTTTGCAGTTAGGTTTGACTGAGGAGCAAGTTAAAGCAGGTGTTTCTGCCACTCAGCCTTTCGAGCACCGCATGCAACCTTACCCGCTCGGCGGTGCTTGGATAATCGATGATACTTATAATGGCAACCTTGAAGGTATACGTGTTGGCACGCAGCTACTGGCTGACCTTACGGCTAGCGCTCGGCGCAAAATATATGTCTCGCCAGGGCTGGTTGACCAGGGGGGTGAGTCGGAGCGGGTGCATACCGAGATGGGTCGGTTGATCGCTGTTTCGAAACCTGATTTGGTGGTGTTGATGCAGAATTCCGTAACTGCTTATATTGTTGCAGGGCTCGAAGGGGCAGCCTATAAGGGGGAACTGCAGATTGAGACCAATCCTTTGGAGTTTTATACTAATTTGAAGCATTTTGTGGCGGCCGGGGACGTGGTGGTCATGCAGAATGACTGGACTGACAACTACGCCTAATCTGTTAAATGAGGCAATTTGGTTTACGGGAGTGGTAATACTTGTCACCCACTCATTTCTCGAAAGCTAAAGTATCCAAATGGATACTTTGATATATTGAAGCCGAACCTGGGCGACTCATTCTGAGGGGTATTCCATTTAGGAATATTCTTAAATGGAATACCGTTGATTTAAGGTTTGGGCTAGATTGATTTGCAGTAATCTTCGGACTGCGATATACGTAAAGTATGCAATTAAGTCTACCCCAATCTGAGCGAATGTACTGGTTAAAGCGGAATTTTGTTTTTGCAATCGCAGAAGCCCGCTATGAATCTGGCTTAACGCAGGTCCAACTGGCGGCCAAAATTGGTCGTTCGCAATCATTTGTATCCAAGTCCGAAAATATTGCCTGGAACCCCAAGCTCAACGCCTTAATTGAACTAATGGACGGATTAGGCCTAGAGCTACAGATAAATTACCAACAACCGTAGCCATAAATTGTATATACTATACGTATGGAAACTGTAGCAGTAATCTTTGGCGGCCGCTCAGCTGAGCACGACGTTTCGATAGTGACAGCATTATCGAGTGTTATTAAGCCGCTAGAATTAACTAAAAAGTACAAAGTTGAAGCTATCTACATTGCTAAAGATGGCGCTTGGTACTGGGATGATCTCCTTAAGGATATTCGGCTGTTTAGTAGCGGCAAAATCGAGGATTTTGTGCGTAATTCTAAGCCTGCCGCTGTGCAATTTGATGGCGGCCTCAAGCTCTTCAAACCTGGAGGCCTCAAGGGCCGTAAGCAAACTCAAAAAATCGACGTTGTCTTCCCGGCCATGCATGGCACTTACGGCGAGGATGGCGACCTGATGGGGTTGCTAGAAATGGCCGGCGTTCCGTACGTTGGTTGTGGGCCAAGTGCTTCGGCGTTAGCCATGGACAAAGTGCTAGCCAAGCAAATGGCCGTAGCTAACGATATCCCAGTCTGTAAATTCTTGCATTTCACCAAAGCTAATCTAGAACTCGACACTAACCAAGCCGTTACGACAATTCTTAAAAATCTGAAGTTCCCATTATTTGTGAAGCCAGCGCATCTTGGTTCAAGCATTGGCATAACTCGGGCCACTAGCGAGCCAGAATTACGTAACGCCCTCGAAGTCGCCGCGCACTACGATGACAAAGTTATCGTCGAAGAGGCAGTTAATAATCTGATTGAAGTTACATTACCAATTATTGGTAATGATCAGCCGCAGCCGGCACTACTAGAGAAACCGATGACCCAGGCCGAAGACTTTTTCGACTTTGAAACTAAGTACATGCAGGGAGGTAAAAAAGGTGCGGGTAAAAACTCTGATGGCTCGGGCAAAAGCGGCGCTAAAGGCGCCCAAGGCTATAGCCAAATTCCAGCTGACTTATCAAAAGCTCTGTACGAAAAAGCTGAAAAAATCGGCCTCGATGTCTACAAAGCGCTTGGCTGCAGCGGCATCGCCCGCGTCGACATGCTGATAGATAGTAAAACCAGCCAAGTCTACTTCAACGAAGTAAACCCCATGCCCGGCAGCCTCTACTCACACAACTGGAACAAAGCCGGTGTATCCAACATTGACCTCGTCCATAAACTTATTAGCTTTGCCCAAGAGCGTCACGCCGCCAAGCAATCCCTCGCCACTACCTTCGCAACCAACTATCTCAAACAGTTCTAACTCGCTACTGCTTGCATTTGTGTAGATCCGCGCTTAGTCTGAAGATTATGCCTTTACAACTTCAGCGAATCACTCGTGTTCTACCCAATCAGCCTTGGCTCGAACGCTTGGGTGAGCTAAGCGAAAATATACAAACCGGACAGTATACGCGTTTCCCGGCGGAGACTGGATTTAGGTTGGCCAAGCAAATGAGGCTGCCGTTTATTTTTGAGAATGAAGGCAAAATGCATGGGAGTCTCAGCTTTGATCAGGTTGTATCACTTGGGGATACAATGAATCGCATGCGTGAGGATTTAGGCGATAGTTATACATTTAAATCTCAAAAACTCAGGATATTATCTCGCGGAGTTGTAGTCCTTGATGTGCAGCAAACTAACGCATATGAAAAACAGCGTCGTCGGATGGCTACAATGTTGTCAGCTGTCACTGGCCGTACAGTCAGTCTAATTCCTAAATTTGTTAACGTCGAAATCGCGAGCGTATCTCCTGATTTTCAGGATCCCAAATTGGTGTCTAGGGCGGAAAATCTATTAACTCAGATGGTCTTTCAGCAGGAAATCCTTTCCGGAGAATTACAGGCTGAAGTGGGGCTGACACAGAATGTATCTCATTTCGAGGTTTAATCACTAAGCTACCTCTGTTATACTGAACTCATATGCAGAGATACAATCCAAAAGACATTGAGCCGAAGTGGCAAAAAATTTGGGACGAAACTGGCGTCTACACGACCGATTTAGCCAGCTCGAAGCCAAAATACTTGGCGATGAGCATGTTCAACTATCCTAGCGGCGCCGGAATTCACATCGGTCACGCCATGAACTACACCATTTCTGACGTCAAAGCTCGCTTCAAGCGCCAGCAGGGCTTCGAAAGTTATCACCCGGTTGGTTGGGACGCTTTTGGGTTGCCAGGAGAAAATTACGCTATTAAGACCGGTGTTTCACCGCAAGAAAGCATGGCCAATATCATTCCGGGCTACCACAAGCAGTACAAAGCTATGGGCTGGAGTAACGATTGGGAAAAAGAGATCGCCACGCATTTGCCGGAATACTACAAATGGACGCAGTGGATCTTCGTAAAGATGTTCGAGCAAGGCTTAGCGTATCAGGATTCGCGCATGCAGTGGTGGTGCGAAGCCGACAACACCGTGTTAGCAAATGAGCAAATCGTCGACGGTAAATGCTGGCGCCACGATGGGCCTAACGATCCATTGGTCGAAAAGAAAGAAGTCAAACAGTGGTTTTTCAAAATCACCGAATACGCTAACGAATTATTAGAAGCTACCGACGCTCTCGACTGGACAGAAAGTGTCAAATTAGCCCAAAAGAACTGGATTGGCAAAAGCCAGGGCGCTGAAATCAACTTTAAAATTGACGGTTCTGACGAGAAAATTACAGTGTTCACTACTCGCCCAGACACGCTGTTTGGTGCGACATTTTTAGTACTCGCGCCAGAGCATGAGCTAGTAACCCAAATCACCACTAGCGAGCATTCAGCAGCTGTGAACAATTACGTCAAAATGGCCCAATTAAAATCTGAGGTTGAACGCCAGGCCAACAAGATAAAAACCGGCGTATTCACCGGCGCATATGCCGTTAATCCAATTAACGATGAAAAAATCCCAGTCTGGATAGCTGATTATGTGCTGACAGGCTATGGCACGGGCGCGATTATGGCCGTACCAGCCCACGACGAACGTGACCACGAATTTGCCACCAAGTACAATATCCCGATTATTGAAGTTATCGCTGAACTATTTCAAGGTACAGGTAAGGATGCCACGCGTTCTAATGTTGAAACATTAGTTCGACCAGTTGTCGACGCCATTATTGTTAATCAACATGGTGAGTATCTGCTTGAAGTTGAGGCCGACGATATTCATTTTGTAGGTGGTGGTGTTGATCCTGAGGATGCTGATGATATTGCTGGCTTAAAGCGTGAAGTTTTGGAAGAGGTTGGCTTTAGTGACATTGTAAATGTTCGGCTGGTAACAAATAAAACAGCGTTTCAGGGATACCGCATACCGAAGGCTAAGAACCAAGACACCATAGGTACATTTTATGAGGTAATTTTGGATTCCGATAGCCAGATACCAAGTGAGATAGATGAAGGCCGTCACAGTATCAAGTGGGTCAAAAAAGATGACGTTTCTGAGCAGCTTACCTGGATCCACCATCAGGATGCTTGGGCAAAATATCTGACGGGTAAGCTACCTATTTATACTGGTGGTGGTGTGCTAATCAATTCGGGCGAGTTTAACTGGATGCCGAGCGATGAAGCAAAGCGTACAATCGTCGATAAGCTCGAAAAGCAAGGTGCCGCTATTAAAAAAACCAATTTCAAGATGCGTGACTGGAGTGTTAGTCGTCAGCGGTATTGGGGTTCGCCGATCCCGATTATTTATTGCCCAGAGTGTGGTCCACTGGCCTTGCTGGAAGACCAGTTACCAGTAATGTTGCCGGAGCTTGATGACTTTCAGCCGAGCGGCGATGGCCGCAGTGCGCTGGCTCGAGCAACAGATTGGCTGAAAGTTGATTGCCCAAAGTGTGGTGGCCCGGCTGAGCGCGAAACGGACACCCTGGACACCTATATTTGTAGTAGTTGGTACATGTACCGCTTCCTCGATCCACATAATCAGCAGCAAATTTTTGATAGTGAGACAGTCAACAAATGGATGCCGGTTGATTTTTATAATGGTGGTGATCACGCCACAGCCCATCTGTTATATGCCCGATTTGTGGCTCGCTTTTTTATGAAACTCGGCATTGCCAAGAACCCGGAGCCATTTAAACAGATGTTGTTCAATGGCAAAGTTACTGCAAGCGACGGTACCAATTTTAGTAAGTCGAAGGGCAACGGTGTTGATCCGCTTGATATCATTGCTCAAGGCTACGGCGCCGATGCGCTGCGCACCTACTTGATGTTCGCAGCGCCCTTAGAACTGTGGGCCAAGTGGGACCCTAATGGCGTGCCCGGCACGCACCGCTTTTTGTCACGCATCTGGACGCTTGTCCAAGAATACCAAATAGCTGAACCAGGTGATACGCCAGAGGCGCAGCGCAAATTAATCCTACGCGCCACGCATCAGGCCATTAAAAAGATGACTGAAGACATAGAATCTAACGCCTACAATACGGCTATTGCTGCCGGCATGACACTGGTAAACAACCTCTACAAACTTAAGGTTGATGGACTTGCCAAGAACGATACTTGGCAGGCAGCGCTCGAGGCAATTGTAGCTTGCGTTGGTCCATTCGCACCGCATATATCTGAAGAACTGTGGCACCAGTTAGGCCACAGTGGCTCAGTGCATCGTGATAGTTGGCCAAAATACGATGAACGTTACCTGGCACAAGAAACCATCACTATAGTTGTGCAGGTCAATGGGAAACTACGCGGCGAAATTAGGGTCGCCACCGATGCTGAGGAGGCGAGTATAGTCGAAGCTGCTAAGGCCGATGCAAAAGTCGCTGCCTATCTGCAGGGCCAGGCTGTGCGCAAGACGATCTATGTTAACGGCAAGTTGGTTAACTTCGTAGTCTAGCTGTGTTAAATGTTACGCAGCCTTGATTGTAAGGTGTTTCTGAGCTATAATGTCACCAAGAATTAGCATAAACATGTGCTTTGAAAGGAATTATATTTATGGGAAAACCAAAGAAGCGAACTAGTCCGCGCAAATCCGGCACCCGTCGTAGCCACATCGTTCTAGAGCTTGCTCGTAAGGTCAACGCTACGTCGCCAGTAAAAGTTCGCACTACTCAGCGCGAATCCAGCAAAATTGCCTAAGCTGTATTTATAGCGTCATTACTGTCCCAAAGGCAACCAAAACAGGAAATTTAACAATATGGCATCCAATAGACACCTCGGTCGAATCATAGCTCTACAAACGCTGTATGAGGCGGAGTTTCGATTGGAAGCTGTTGATGTATCATTTGATATCAACGAAGTCTTAGCTCGCAACATTAGTCGCTACGAAGATATGGTTGATGATGTGGTTTTTATCAAAAAGCTAGTAGCTGGTGTGCAGCAGAATGCATCAGCACTGGACGCCAAGTTGCAGCCAGTAGCACCAGAATGGCCGATTGATCAAATTGCTCGAATGGACCGCTTGGTGTTACGCATCGGGCTGTATGAATTAGAAAACGAAGCTGATGTGCCACCCAAGGTCGTGATTAACGAAGCAGTTGAGCTAGCCAAAGCTTTTGGGGGTGATAATTCATCTAAGTTCGTCAACGGAGTACTAGGTACTTTGCTTCGACAAAGGGATCCTACGCCTGAGTTAGCTACTGACATTGTTGCCAGCGCCGTCAAACCAGTCGCAGCGCCAAAGCGGGTTAAATCTGTCACTAAATCAACTAAAAAAGTAACCACCAAAGCCACCAAAGCCAACAAAGAAATGGCCTAATTTGAATATGAAACGACCAAAACCACTGAAGGGTCCTATCCAAGGATTCCGTAATCTTGTTGGCAAGCGCCGACCCATCATTGATGAAGTCGTTCGAGAGACAACATCTGGTGGCATTGTTTTTCGTAAGGATGCAGAAAATAAAGTCGAGATTCTGCTTATCCAAGACGCTAAAAATCGTTGGACCATCCCCAAGGGTCATGTCGAACCAGGTGAAGAGCCCAAGCAGACTGCTGAACGTGAAATCCGTGAAGAAACCGGCCTGCAAGAGATGAAGATGTATAGTTGGCTGGGCAAGGTAAACTTCCGCTATCGCCGAGCGCACACTTTAGTTTTGATGACCATGCATATCTACTTAGTCGAGGGGCAAGGCGACACTAATAAACTCGAGGGTGAAGACTGGCTCACAGACATTAAGTGGCTGCCGGCTACCGAAGCTGTCGACAAAATTGCTTACGACGATATTGGTAAGTTGATACTAGTTGGAATGAAAAAAATCAGGAGTGGTAAACTCTAGTAATGGACACTTCTGTTTACGCCACTTTCGCGACCGAAAAATTACATGTCACATTTAACAATATTGATTTGTTAATTACCGCTTTCACCCATCGGTCGTATCTTAATGAGCACAAAAAGACAGTTCAAGAACACAACGAACGCCTAGAATTCTTAGGTGACGCAGTACTTGAGCTGGTGGTCACCCAGTACTTGTACGTAACCTACAGCGAGCCAGAAGGCATCCTGACTAACTGGCGCTCTAGCTTAGTGCGTACCGAGTCAATTGGTGCAGCCGCCGCTAAATTTGGCTTTGAGCCACTGCTAAGGCTTAGCCGTGGTGAGAAGCGTGGCACTGAGCGAGCGCGGGCCCAGATTTTGGCCAATAGTTTTGAAGCTGTCGTTGGTGCGCTCTATCTGGATCAGGGCTATGACACCGCCCGGGTGTTTATTACCGAAGCTATAATCAGTACCTTTGAAGAAATTTTGAGCAGTGGCTCGTGGATGGATCCTAAGTCCCACTTACAAGAACTAGCCCAAAGCCAAGAAACAGCCACGCCAGTCTACCGAGTTATGAGCGAAGAGGGTCCTGACCACGACAAAGTCTTTACCGTTGGTGTATTTGTTAGTGATGTGCTGCGCGGCCAGGGAACCGGCCCAAGCAAGCAAGCTGGGCAGCAAAAAGCCGCCGAAGCCGCCTTAGACTTTTATCAGGTACCGGTTGAGCCTGGCAGAGCAGTGCAGTAATCAAGTTAGGCTGGAGGGCGTTGACAATAGGGGTCGTTATCTGTAAAATGGTACAGATTGTCTTACCAATAAATTAGGAGTTAAATAATGTTAGTTATTCGCATGCAGCGTACTGGCCGCAAAGGTCACGCCATGTTCCGCGTAGTAGTCCAAGACTCACGCCGGACCCCAAGCAGCGGCAAAGTTGTCGCTCAGCTGGGAAGCTATGATCCACACGCCAAAACTTTAATTCTCAACAAAGAGAAAGTTACTTTTTACCTCGAACACGGCGCCCAGCCATCTGAGCGAGCCGCTCGCTTAATTGCTGGCGACGGTATCAAGTTACCCGAATGGGTTAAAGGGAACTCTGTCCGAACCCGTACGGTGCGCAACGCTGACAAACGACGCAGCACGACTCCGGTTGCTCCAGTTGAAGAGCCAGCTAAAGAACCAGTAGCAGAAGTAGTATCCGCTGAAGTCACTGTCGAAGATGCGCCATCAGAAACAGTTGTAGCTGAATAAACACCTACAGAAGCCTAAATACAACGAGATTTTTCACTCACCTAGCTTGAGTTGCTTTGCTATACTATTCAAATACCGTAATTGAGAGGGACCAGACTCATGGATAATAGCATTGACCAGCAATTTGTAGAATTTGTAGTTAAATCACTGGTAAGTAATCCTGATGCGGTCGTAGTCGAGCGCCGAATCGACGAAAAAGGTGTTTTATTGGAACTGACTGTTGACCCTGAAGATCTTGGCCGCGTCATTGGTAAGCGTGGTGCAACTGCTCAGTCACTGCGGACCTTGTTGCGCGCGCTCGGCACCAAAAATGATGCTCGCTACAACCTCAAAATTATTGATAATGGCACACCTGGCGCCGGTCATGCTACAAGTGATGACAGTCAAACCCAAGCGACACCAGCCGCCACTAATGATTACCAGGCTGCCCCAGTGAGTTCACCCAACACATCGTTGAGTGATGAGCTTGGTATAGAGCATGACGAAGTCGAAAGTAGTGAGCACAGCAACCGCTTGACGCAGACTCGCCGTGAGTTAGCTGACCTTGATGATCTAGACGTCTAGATCAATATCCCGAACTAAGTTAGTAACGGTTCCAGCGTTGTAATTACTGATTTTTCTTGATTAGCATAAGCGAGCGGCCTATACTCTTAATCAAGTCACGATAGTGTGGCACGTAAATTTATTTTACAATTCAAACAAAAATTAAACAGGCTCTGCGAGCCATTTCTAGCAATAGAATTGGGAGCTTTATGTGACAAAAAGAACCTCTTCGGAGGTTCTTTTTGGTAGGTACGGTGTGACATATGTGTCAGACCACTGTTGGTGTTAGACCTAGTGTTGCTGATCCTGGCTGGTTTGTTACAATTAACAGATGAAAATACAAGTCATCACACTGTTTCCAGAAATGTTCAATGGCGTGCTCAGCACTAGTATGCTCTGGAAAGCCAGCGACAGGGGTATCGTTCAATACGAAACAATTGATTTGCGACAATTTGGCGCCGGTGCTCGTAACCAAGTTGATGACACGCCATATGGCGGCGGCGACGGCATGCTGCTGATGGTCGAGCCGCTATTGAAGGCCATTGAGCACGCCAAGACTAATGACCCAACAGCCACAGTTTTTTTGCCAACACCTCGTGGGAAGATATATAAACAGTCCGATGCTAAGCGCTTAGCTGCTGCTAGCCATGGTTTGATAATCATCTGCCCACGCTACGAGGGCTACGACGAGCGGATTACCGAGTGGGTCGATGAGCAGTTTTGTATAGGTAATTATGTCCTGACTGGCGGCGAACTGCCGGCAATGATCCTGATTGATTCAGTTGTTAGACTCTTGCCCGGTGTACTGGGTGGGGAAACTAGCACCGAAATAGAATCCTTTCAGGCGGATGACATCAGCATCGAATTCCCTCAGTATACTAGGCCTGAGGATTTTCAGGGACGCAAGGTCCCAGATGTATTACTGAGTGGACATCACGCCGAAATTGATAAGTGGCGCCAAGCCCAGTCCCGCTAATTAAATATATGATTGTAACCATCCTTATAGCAGGCTTTTGGCCTAATTAGCTATAATGGGAACACTAATAGGCAAATAGGAGACTATCATTATGAAATTCAGAACCATCAGTAACTTATTGACTATCAAGCCAGTCTACGCCCACTGCGACCTTCCCTGCGGCGTTTACGACCCCGCTCAGGCCGCAGTTGAAGCCAAAAGCATTAAAGCTATTATGGATAAATATGAAGGCTTAGACGAGCATAACAAGCTACGAGCAGTTATTATCGTTGAAGAGCGTGCCGAGCTGGTTAAGCATCACCTAATGGTGTTATGGGCAGATTATTTTAAGCCAGAACACCTAGAATCCTACCCTGATTTGCATGACAAGTTTTGGAAGGCTATTAAACAGGCTAGTGAATGTAAGCATCATTTGGCGGTAGCTGAGGGGCAAAAATTACTCGAGCAGATTGAAGCTATTTCAGAGATCTTTTGGGCTACCAAGAAATAACACGGACACAGTGCTGAAATGGCTCGGAGGCAGCTATGCGTAAGTTTCTATTTTTAAGAAGAGTAGTAGGCACCAGTATGACGCCAATGCTCAAACCAGGACAACTCATTCTGGCAACACCACTGCGGCGTCGTCTGCGACCAGGTCAAGTCGTAGTGCTGCGCAAAAATAACCGCGAGCTAATTAAACGTATTGAAAGAATTGAGTATGATAAAGTTTTTGTGATTGGGGATAACCCAGATGCCAGCACTGATAGCCGACAGTTCGGCTGGCTAGAGATGAGTACCGTGGTAGCCCGAGTGATCAGACCTAAGCTTGCTAAGTAAATTTAGGTTTATGCAGTATCGTATTCATCAGCCAGTCATACTTGCCCAGAGGCGCCACCTGAAACGTTGGATAATCGGCGGCCTTAGTGTTGTTTTAGCAGTGATTACTATGGTCAAAATTCTAACCTCACCCGCCCTTGGCCATAACGTAGCAGTTGATCGTAAAGCTTTGACAGTACACCCTACCAGCGCCGCGCCAGCGCCAGCTAGTACCTTAGACAACAAATACTTCACGCTTCATTTGCCCTCGGGATATAAACTTAATTCCACGCAGACGACACCAACCGACAGCCTAGTAAGCGCCACTATAGTCAAGGGCTCAGCCTTCGAAACCAGTGTGATGAGTGTGTCCGTTGTCAAGTCACCAGATGGTGTGTGGCAGAATCTAAGTAGCTACCGCGCACGACAGCAAACCCCAAATAATTATAGTATTTCTAGTTTTTCGCAGTCGGGTGAAACACTGAGTTTGGTGACTCGACGTGACGGTGAAGCTGGTGAGGTCG
Organism: Saccharimonadales bacterium (SeqCode); assembly: GCA_038230395.1. Classification (GTDB taxonomy): domain Bacteria; phylum Patescibacteriota; class Saccharimonadia; order Saccharimonadales; family UBA4665; genus JBDSWU01. Next base: position 51,243 of record JBBRNI010000001.1, read on the forward strand.
TTGCCTTTTGGCCACATGGCGCTTACGTTGCTACGGTCGCGGTCTCTAGCAGCACGCAAGGCACCGGTGACACCGAAACCAACCAAGCCAACTTACGGACGCTACTTACAAACTGGCAGTGGCACTAAGCGCCCCAGTTATGCTAGTGTTAAAACATGAAATGGGTATCTGTATCGTCTAACCTTGCCGCGGTTCTCGGCGTACTACTGTTTGCTTCTCTGCCTCAAACCAGTACTTACAAGCTACAAAGCTATGGCTTTGGTAGCGGCGGTACGGCCAATAATACTGGTACTACAACCTATTCCCTGAATGGAATTAGTGGGGAAATTAGCGGTCAGCCGACTAAAACGGGTACTGCTAGCAGCAACTCAGGGTCCGGCTATATCGTTGACCAGCAGGCGAGTGTGCCGCAACTAGCCTCTGCTGATAACGGTAGCGGTCAGTACTACAACAAACTTCATTTTGTCATCGATGACACGCAAGGTAACGCAACCAATACCTTTCCGACTGACACCACATTTTTGATCTCAGTGAGTTTAAGCAACACCCTAGCGAACCCGGCCGTAACTACCAGCGAGTTCGTGGCGCCTCTGTATTTACACACTGATGGCACACTGAGCGCAAGCTATACTACTGCCGACTACCAGACATACTCAGCTTTTGGAGGAACCGGTGGCAGCACTATTATCGGGTTAACTCAAAATATCAACTACTACATCCACCTCAAAGCTACTAGTGGTAGGGTTGGCCCACAGCATGCTTTCGCAGAATCAGGCTATGGCCCTGTCACAACGCAAGCGACTGCTGCAGCCACGATTAATTTTGGCCTATCTATAGTGGGACCAGCCGCACCACCAAATACGGTCGTTATTCCGGCGCTCGACACCAGCACATTGCCTAAAACTAGTAGTCAAACTATCAATACAACTTTAACTACCAACGGCGCCAGTGGTGGTGATGTCTACATAAAAGGCCTTAATGGCGGACTTAGGAGTGGCTCCACGGGTTACAAGATTGCTGCGCTGAGCACTAACCTTGGCACTGCCCCAGAAGGTTTTGGCGCCCAAAATAAATCAGTCACACAGACTTCAGGTAGCACCTACAACGTCGTTGCGCCCTACAACGTCAATGGTTGCGTAGTGGGCACCTGCCCAGTTGGGATAATTGACCCCACCATTCGTAGTCTATACACAGCTAGTGGACCTGTGACTGGTGGTGCTGGCGTGTTGGCATTGCTAGCCAAAGCGGCGAGTACAGATATAGCCGCCAGTGACTACCAAGAAGTTTTGACCTTTACCGCTGCTGCCAATTTTTAGGGTTGTGGATAACTAAGCGTGAGCGCTATTGACTTTTTGGTTGTGTCATATACGATAGTCTTATAACTATTAAAGTCTAATAAAAAAAAAGAAAAAGTACCCCATGCTCAAAAACAAACGTCGCCTACTCGCAGCAGCCTCACTGGTGTTTTCAATTCTATTACCGTCATTAGCAGCTGGTGCCGCTCAGCTTGGACAGGGCAGCATTAGCTTATCCCGTTTAGCCGCTTCGGCAACGCCAACCAGTATTTATGCGACTATTAAGTTCAACACGACAGCCGGTGTTGTAAAGGCCGCGCTTTGTTTCCCTAACACCAAATCAGATGGTACAGGGGCTGGTTTTACAGTAGTTAATGGCACGCCAACCGTTGTCACGACCGGTGCCCCTAATACGCCGTCTGGTACTGTCGCACTTCCAGGTACCTTAACTGCTGCTTCGGGCAACGCCGCTGCTGCTGGTACTATTGCCGCCTGCCCAGCGGGTGCAGCTGGTTCAATCATCATTTCGGGTATTACTGCACCCAACAACACGAGTCTATACGAATTCACCGTTAACACGCCAAACGTGACCAATCCGTCGGTTGTTTCACAGTACAATACTTCTTTGGCAAGCCTGACTACAACTCCAACAGTTGTTGACACCGATACCACGCCGACATACATCACTACCGCCTCAACAGGTGATCAGGTGACGGTCACCGGAACTGTCTCGCCTAACTTTACCTTTAGCTTAAGCTCGGCAACTGATGTGATTCCAGCTGTTGACATTAACTCGATCTCGACATCAAATGGTCCTGCTGGTAACAACCCAGTGTTTATGACGGTAGCAACTAACTCCCCACTTGGCTACACAGCTTACGTGAAATCTCAGAACAACCAACTTACCTCGGCGCTCCGTCCAGGCACACCAATCACAACTGGTACCTTCGACGGTACACCGGATACAATAACGGCTGGTACAACCCGCTATGGTTTTGTCCCAAGCACTGGTACAGCCTGCTCAACATGTATTGGTGTCCCCGCCTATGACGGAGAATACGCCGTTGCTGATGGCACACACGCTGGATCGTTTGCCCCTAGCGGAGCCTTCGCCTCTTTCGTCTCGCACGCTAACTACACCAGTGGTGACCAGATCTATCTCAAAGAACGTGACGCGGTCAGCGCTGCAGTTGCCCAGTCTAACGATTACACTGATGTCTTGACTATTGTCGCTGCTGGTAACTTCTAGGCAAAGTTGCTAACCATAACTGTTTTCGAGTCAGTCATAGTAAGCTATACTACTAGCTAATGAAGCGTTACATTTTGGGGTTTGCCGGTCTTGCCGGAATGGTTATGGTATTGGTTGTGTTCACTCCAGCCCACTCTGCCCTGGCTGCTACACCCTCGCAACCTGCCTTCAATATTCTGACCTCACCGTTACCGATCAAAATCTCGACAAGTCCTGGAAAAACTGTTACTACTGAGATCCGTTTCAAAAACCTCAATGACACACCTGAAGCCGTAAAAGTCAGCTTGCTACGCTTCGGGGCATCTGGCGAAGAAGGTGCGCCTGATCTATTTGAGCTAACTCCGAAGGACAAATTTGGTTCATGGGTGACCTTTTCACCCAGCGAAGTCGTCGCCCAGCCCAATGTCTGGAACACTATCACCATGAGTATTAAAGTTCCGGCTAATGCTGACCTTGGATACTACATGGCAGTTACGTTGTCGCCCGCGAGCACCGTAACTGACCCACGTAACGGCGCATCATTAAAAGGCTCGGCAGCCACGCTGGTTCTGCTGAACGTCAATACTGGTAATGAGAAGCGTAGTCTCAATATTGCCGAGTTTACTTCTAATAAGGGTTTATACGAGTATTTACCAACCACGTTCAACGTTAAGTTACGCAATAACGGCAACATTTACATTGCGCCTTCAGGCAACTTATTTATCACGTATAGTGGCAAACAGGTTGCTACACTTGATTTTAACCAGGCTGGCGCTAGCGTGCTACCCGGTACCAACCGTACACTCAAAACTGATTGGCACGATGGATTTCCTTTATACACAAATAAAATTGTTGACGGTAAAACAATTCCAGACGGCCATGCGGTGCCACAACAAGATCTCAAGTGGGACTTTAGCAAGGTAAACAAGCTAAGGATTGGGCGCTACACGGCCAAGATTCTAGTTGTTTACGACGATGGAAAGCAAGACGTGCCTTTAGAAGCTACAGTGAACTTCTGGGTATTGCCATGGAAGATCATGCTTGTGGCACTGATCATTGTCGTAATTATTGGAATCGGACTATTCTCATTTTTACGAGGGCTGGTGCGCCGGGCACGCGACCGGGGCGGTAAAACTGCGCAGCGCCGTGGCACGCATTAGACGTTTAGCTGGAGTCGTATTGGTTCTGGGTACAGTGCTACAGGGTGCTAGTGGAATCAGCAGTGCGAATACCCCACAAGGTGCTGGCAGCAATGCCATATCGCTCAGCCCATTTTTACAAAATATTACGGTCTCAGAATCGGATACTACCAAAACATTCAATCTTGAGCTGACCAATCACAGCCCAAGTGTCCAAGAGCTTGATCTGACAACTCGTGACTTTGGTTCATTGAATGACACGGGTGGTATTTTGTTAAAGGGCTCAACTGATTCGTATTCGCAGCACTATGGTCTCACCTCATGGTTGACGTTAGAAGACGATACGGTGGTGCTGCAACCAGGTGAGGCTAGAGCGATTGTAGTATCAGTTAACAACCGCCAAGATTTGCAGCCAGGCGGCCATTACGCGGCCGTTGTGGCTAGCGTCAAGAATCTGGATGACCAAAGTGGCAATCACGTGGTTGTTAATCAACAGCTGCTGAGTTTGATATTAGTTGACAAGCAGGGTGGTGAACACTATGACCTTAAGCTCGAGTCAGTTGAGCAAAATGGCAACTGGCTCCACTTGCCCAATGACATTAAATTACAGTTTCAGAACCCGGGTAACGTACATGTAGTGCCACGTGGCCAAGTACTGCTCAAGAACCCAGCGGGAAGCGTCATCGCCAAGGGCATTATTAACAGCGAAACGGCTTTTGTGCTCCCAGCCAGTTTGCGAGATTTATATGTGCGTTTAACACCAGTGGGCCATAGCTTACCTGTGCCGGGTATCTACCATGTTGAAGTTGATTATCGCTATGACGGCATTGACCAAACTGCCAGTAAAAGCTTTGCGGTGCGCTTTATTAATCTCAAATTGTATACAGCTATAATTTTACTAATTGGAGTCGGTTTTTGGTACGTACGCCGACGCCGAAATGGTATCAAAAAGTAGTCACACACGTCACAAAAAGACTACGCCCAAGCGACTGATGAAAAGACCAATAAAACGAAGTAAAAACAGTAGTCAAAACACTTGTGTTTGGTTGTAGAATTTGTTACGATTTAAGGGTACGATTAAAAAGAAACACGTGAAAAGAGGACGACCGGTGATAAACATCCGGAAGCTCAATGGAATTTTGATTCTTGCCGCCGTTTTGGTAGTAAGTTTTTCTATGTTCGGCTATCCTCAAAGCGCCCGGGCTGCTAACCCAACAACCATCAATTTCCAGGGTAAAGTTGTTAATGCCAACGGTACGAACGTTACCGACGGTACCTATAGCTTTACCTTCAAGCTGTACTCTGTTGCTAGCGGCGGCACGGCTATTTGGGGAGAGACTCAGGCATCCGTTAGTGTCTTGAGTGGAGTTTTTCAAGTTAATCTAGGTAGCACATGCTCACTGTTTATTACCCAAACCTGTAGCACCTTTAGCAACACGGCCATCGACTTTAGCGCCAATCCAGCGCTCTATCTGGGCATCACGTTTAACGGCGACACCGCTGGAGAAATGACCCCCCGCCCTCAACTGCAATCAGTTCCATATGCCTTCAACGCCGACAAGGTTGGTGGCCTTAGTGCTGCCCAACTAGTTCAATTATCACCCGCTACCTCCCAAACCGGCTTTATCAACATCAATGGTGGTAATACGCTCATCAACAACAGTGGTACTGGCAATACCACGATTGGTGGATCTAGCGGTACGATTGCTGTAGGTGGCGCCAGTGCGGGCGTCATAACACTCCAAAGTTCTGCGGCAATCAACCTAACTGCCGCTGCTAACTCCACGCTTAACTTTGGCGCCAACACGCTCGGCATCACATCGAGCACCTTAACGGTTACTCCTACGACGGGTGACGTGACACTCGGTGGGACCGCCCCAACGCTTACTGCTACTAGCGGTGTCAACCTCACGGTCCAATCGCAAGGCACTGGCACACTAGTTCTTGGAACTGGTAGTACAGGCATCCTGAGTCTTACGAGCGCGACCAACACAATTCAACGAACAGCAGTTGGCACAACTACGCTCGATCTTAACGACGCTACAAACACGTTACTAGTAATCAAAAATAGCGGTAGCGGTGTCGCCAATTTAGACCTTTTTGGTGGTAGTCTCCAAACGGGCTCAACCCCAACAACACGTCTCGACAACGCTGGTAACCTCCTCAATATTGGTACTATTACCGCGTCAGGTTTAGAAACACTGAGTTTCACAGGCGGCACAGCACTCACTGCCAACGGTGCTCCTGCTGCATCGGCTACGTCGTCGCTCATCCAGTACGGTGCAGCAATTATCGGAGGTAATGCTCTAGCTAATGGCGGTACCTATTTGGGCATTAACTCCCCAGCCAGCGGAGCTGGTAGTACAGCTGATCTTGTTAATTTACAGGTTGCTGGTACGAGTAAGTTAAGACTAGACAGCGGCGGTAATTTATATGGTAGCGGTTTTGATTCGTTTGACCCTAGTCAACTCGGTGGGGCAACCACATCAGTTGGTAACTATAGCGCTGGTGGAAACTTTGGTACAGCGTTCAGCAGTGGGGCCTTCATAGACAACACCGACATATATGCGCAGGAGTTTGTAGCATCGCTTGCCTCAGCTACCACAAATAACCGTAATATCGGTGATAGTACGAATTGGTACTTCAATAATGCTGGTGCACCAAATAACCAGCCTACGTCTCAGGACATTAGTACCACTGGAGGCTATATGCGTATTACTATGGCGGCTGCAACAGCAAGGTCTGGCCTAATATCGCAGGGTGCTACACCAGGAGTGGTTGATAAACCTATAAATGCTCAAAACCTACCAATTATTCAAGTTAAGGTTCGTCCAAGTGTTGTCCGTAATACTGATGACTTTGTATGGGGGGCGAGTGACACGGCAACACCATCAACTACAAATGATACACTTCCTGCTAACGGTCTCTTCTTCTGGACGAACAACAGCACTGGTGCCGGCGGATGGACTGGCGTGGTAAGGAGTGGTGGAGCTACTATTGGCACCCCAGTCGTTTGTCCTGGTGGAATCACACCAAACGTCTTCGCAACAGGTAGGATTATCGTCGTGAACGCTAGTACTGTCAGATTCATGATTGACGTAAATGCAGCCGATGGAATTAATTTTCAAGATTGTGGTACAGTGACGGGCGCTCTACCAACAGCCGACTTAGGTCTACAGATGTATGTTATACAGACCACCAATACGGTAGCCACATTTGACACCGATTATGCCCGCTTTTGGCAAGATGATGCACCTGTATCCGCAACTGCAGCTAGCAGCACGGTACAGAATCAGCAAACTTTGGCGAATATCAGCACTGGTCAAGATGATACGACTAATCAAGTTGCAGATCCTGCTATCACCCCAACCGACTCGCTCAGTGCTAACGAGAATGTCTCCCCACCGGTGCCGACTCACCTGCCTGGCAAGAGTGGAGTTTCGCAGTCTTTGTTAACGAACGACACCTTACGACCAGATGCTATCCAGGCGAATAACATACCGACGACTGGTATATTTACTTCGAAGGACGGCAATCTAGAATTAATTGATGCTGCAGGTAAGCAAGTATTCACAATCGATAGTGCTGGCGATGGTTATTTGTCGGGTAAGCTGGATGTAGCGAGTGCTTCTATTACTGGTGGGCTGAGTGTCGGTGGTGATTTAAGCGTCGCTGGGCTCAGTACCTTCCAAAAGCTCGCGACGTTTATTGCTAAAACCGTATTCAGACAAGACGTGCAGTTTGATGGTCATATTACGGTCGCCGCAGATAGTGCCGGTTATGCCACGTTAGGCAAAACTGAAACAACCGTTCATATCAAATTCAAAGTAGCATATGATAAACCTCCCGTAGTTAGCGCCAATACGGTTGATGGCCAGTTTGTGCCTGCCACAGTCAGTAATATAGATAGTGGTGGCTTTGACTTGAGCATAGCTAAAGCGGCCGCCCAGGATACGAAATTTAGTTGGACAGCAATTGGCGTCAACGACCCACAGACTACTACAAATTCCACTCCTCCAACTACGCCACAAACTATACCCGCAACCGCTCCTTAAGCTCTAGCTATATGCTACAATAACGGTAATGGGGAGAAACTCTTACTTGCAATCAGTTTCGACGTCGACGCGAACTTTTCAGACGCCGCCAACGACTGTCGAAGTGCCCGCGCCAAAGGCTCAGCGCAAGCTACCAAAGCTATCTAAAATGCGGGCTATGACTGGTATCAAACTACCAGCAAAGCGCTTACCATGGGTAATTGTTGCCGTCTTCGCGGTTATGAGTTTATTTTTACTGTCCCAATATAACGACGCAAAGGCAAAACTATCGTCCCCACAAGCCTCGGTTGCAGCGGCTCGGCAAGTCAATGACACCCTGGGCAAAGTTGCTAAGTTAGCTATAGTGCCGGCTAATGAAACACCGACAGTTGCTACCATCGCTAACGCCGCTAAACTAAAGGGCCAAAGCTTTTTCGCTAACGCTAAAGATGGTGATAAAGTAATTGTCTATAGCCAAGCTAAAGAAGCGATTTTGTATCGCCCAAGTACGAATCAAATTGTTACAATCGCCCCTGTTTCCGCGCCAGCAGCTAATCAATAGTTACTTTTTTATTTTTCGAGATAAAATAACGTTGCGGCCATGAATGATAAACCTACATCGCGGAACGTAATCAAGAAGGTTGAGGGGTTAAATACTATCAAACCAACTAACAAGCCAATAGCTACTATGGCGGCTAGGCGTATAAACATGTTGAAGAGCAGGGCTGCAACATACACCTTAGGATAAGCAGTTACAAGTTGAAATTAAGCACTTTGTGTCAATTACCATAATGTTTCCATATTACCTAAGTTGATGAATTTAAAATGGATAGCCAAGTCGGTCGAATACTCGAAAATACAGCAAAAACTTTAGCCGTGCTAAGCGGATTTTATGTAATCGTATTATGTTTGCAACCCAAAGATGGAGGTGAAAATGGTGGCGTGAGTGGAATTGGTGGCTACTCTGCAGTAATCACTGCTATATTTGTTATTACAGTAGCCTTTATTATTCTCCGACAGCTCCAAACTATCACTGATTTAAAAAGTGAAGTGGACTTCCATAAACATAAAAATTAACCGTTACTTGCTCTGAGGGTATAGTCGCAATTAATTATTAAATTTTTATGAATCTTGCTTCAGTTTGATTAATAGCCTCATCTTCATAGTGCTCCGCATAGGCATTACGAAAGCGTTTTGGTATAATTTTAGCAGATATCATGGCTACTAATAACTCCAAGCAACGCATCTCAATGGTCATTCCGTTATATAACGAAAGCGCTAACCTGCCCATATTGCACGACAGCTTGCGCACGGTGTTAGCCAATTTACCAGATTACGACTTCGAAATTATATACGTTAATGACGGTAGCCAGGATGATAGCTTGGGCATTGTACAAGGCATAGCTAAGCACAATGACGCTATCCGAGTTATTAGTTTGTCGCGGAACTTTGGCAAAGAAGTCGCAACCACTGCTGGCATTCATGCCGCCAAAGGCGACGCCATTATTACGCTGGATGCTGATGGGCAACACCCCGTCGAGCTGATTCCGCAATTTATTGAGCGCTGGCAGGCTGGCTCAAAGGTAGTAATAGGGGTGAGGACCTCAAATCAGGGCGAGGGCTTCACGAAGCGCTACGGCTCCAAAGTATTCTACAAGGTAATGAACCGCCTGTCTGGCACTCATTTAGTTCCAGGATCCAGTGATTTTCGCTTAATTGACCGCGTTGTTCAGCAAGAATTTATGCGTATGACAGAACGTAACAGAATTACGCGTGGCCTGGTCGACTGGTTAGGCTACAAGCGCGATTACATCAATTATGTAGCAAATCCACGAGTAAATGGCGACACTGGCTATTCATTCCAGCGTTTGGTGAAACTGTTTATCGACAGTATTATATCGCTGAGTATATCACCGCTATACATCGCCGCCTACCTAGGTGCTTTCGTATTGCCAGTTTCGGTGCTACTTGGTTTATTTATGGTAGTAGATAAGCTATTTGGCGATCCACTTAACTTACATCTGACTGGTGGGGCATTCGTGCTGGTACTAATGTTATTTCTGATTGGCGTGCTGTTGCTATCTCAAGGGATTATTGGGCTTTATCTGTCACATATCCACAGCGAAACGCAGAACCGGCCGTTATATGTTATTGATCAATATAATTCTAAGGGCCTCGTAGATGCCTCCTAAGCTGGCCGAACTCCTCAAGAGGCCAGGCGTACGTTACTTATTAGTTGGCGGAAGCGTTTACGTCTTTGAGTTAGTTATTATTATCGTAGCTCAGTATTACGGCGCTAGCGCCGTGGCCGCAGTAGCTTATAGCTTTATATTGGGGACGCTTGTGTCATTCTTATTACAGAAGCTGGTGACTTTTGGTGACAAACGAATGCATCACAAAATTTTGGTTCCGCAGTTCCTCGCGGCTTGCGCCTTAATAGCTTTCAATTTTGGCTTTACATTATTAGTGACCAAGTTATTGACCAACATTTTGCCAGCAGTAGTCAGCCGAACACTAGCCTTGCTCACGACTACTATATGGAACTTCTACTTATATAGGACAAAGATATTTAAACCCTCGTCTGAAAAACCACTCAATAAGCTTAATAATACGGTACAATAACTATAACAAGACACATTATCAAGGAATACCGTGCCTCAAACAGATAAAAAAACCGGACTGCCGAGCCGTCCGACAACTGTAGCTGCTGTGTCTAAACGGCTAAGAGCTAAAACAGCATCGATTACTAAGCGACTGGCTAACTCTAAACGCTTTTTGCTACTGTACGTGATTTTTAGTTTAGTGGTACTGGTCGGCACAGCCGTCGTATGGAGTTATCTAGGTGCTCGTTTGCAGCAATCAAATGCTGACCAACTGTCTGACCCACTTCTATTTGTCAGCCCAGCAACATTCCATGGTGCTACATTTCCTGCGCAACACAGTTTTTTATTGAAATGGCCGGTCTTCTACCTAATCAAATTAGCAGGTTACAGCACAGTATCTTTCGTTGTCGCTACTATGGGAGTGGCAATTACGACAGTCATGTTGTTCGCGGGTGTACTGTATAGGATTGACCGGCGACCACTCATATTCGGTACGCTCTGCTTGGCGCTAGCCTCATGTTTGCTGCTAGTGCCAGCTCAACCTTACGCCGGGGGATTGTTGCCAGTTAATATGGCCATGGTCACCACTCGTAATCTAGAGTATATTCTATACATTTTTAGCCTAATATTTGTAGCTCGACAGCCTAAGTTCAACAGTTGGCGTTTCTGGGTAGCAGTGATACTACTTGGATTGGTCTGCGCCAGTGATCGACTTTTTTTGGATATTAGTATTGTTGGTGCTTTGATGGCCACCATTGTCTATGGCATGCGAAAACGGTGGAATCTTGTTAGCTTGTCAGTGAATTGGTTGTTTGTGGGCATAATGGCTGGAGCGATTGCGCTTGGAGCGCTGTGGGTAATTGACGGAGCCCAAGTTACACATATTGCTGGCCAGTCGGGCACCAGCCCATACGCCGCTATCCATACTGTTAAAGACCTTGTGCTTGCTGGCGGTTATGCTATTAGCGATTTATTTACTAATTTTGGAGCTAATCCAGCGTATGACGGTACAGTTGTACGTCAGATTCCACACTTAGCACAACATCGTATTTTCTCAGCCAGTGGTATAAGTTATCTTATTAACGCTAGTATTTTACTGTATGGTCTGTATATTTGCAGCCGCTTCGTATTGTCTGGTTTACTCAAAAAAAGAGCCGGTACTATTAAGCCGAGCACACCATTTCGCCTGACTAATATGATGATTTGGACTAGTTTGGCCGCAATTGGTGTGTTCATGGTGAGTAATCATGACTATGCCGTCGATAGTCGGTATTTAACTATTAGTTTATTTACTGTTTTTATCGCGTTATCGGCATATGCAAGCCGTAAACGTCCGCAGCCTACCAAGCTGTTGATGATTGCGATTTTGCTTTGTATCGGAATGGGGGCAGCCGTACCACAGCTACTCTCTAATCAGCGTTCGGGGCAGCAGGCCCTAGCTGGAATTAATGTTCGTAACAATCTGATAGCACGAGCCTTAGCAACGCATCGTACTACCATAATAGTCGGTGATTACTGGCGTGTACTCCCCATCCAAGTTATTGCACATAATCAACCCGCGGTAGCTGCTTTCCCTCTGCAAAATTGTACCGAACCTCGAACTGTGTTGAGTAGTGAAAGTTGGCAACCTAATTTGCATGGCCGTAAGTTTGCTTATCTGGAGTCGTTTGATAAAAGCCTGACAGATTTTCCGCAGTGTAATCAAGCCCAGATTTCTAAATTCTTTGGTCCTCCAAATGCTACAGAACTGATTGCAGGAACCCTGGAGCATCCGATCGAGCGCTTACTATTTTATGATCAAGGGGTTCACAATAGGGTAGCCGGGGCTACTATCTCAACGATAGCCCCAATTACATTGGATGATTTACCTCATACCTCATGTCCTGTTCCAACAGTTATGAACATAGTAGCCCACGAGGACGACGATATTCTCTTCATGAATCCTGATACTTCGCATGAGCTTCAGATTGGGCACTGTGTCAGAACGGTTTATATTACAGCCGGTGATGATGGCCAGGATCGGGGCTACTGGCTATCCAGACAGCGTGCCTCCGAGTCAGCTTATTCGGCAATGATCGGTAACAAGGAGCCGTGGGTAGAGCGCATTGTGCGCCTCAACAGTCATGAATTTATTACTGTCGCTAACCCACATGGGAATGACCAAGTTTCGCTAATTTTTGTGCACTTACCTGATGGAAACATGTCAGGCAAGGGTTTTGAGAGTACACACGCTGAAAGTCTGGCAGGACTCTATAAAAATAAAATTAAAACTATGCATAGTGTCGATAACCAGTCTGTCTATACTTCAGAGGGACTAACTTCTGCTCTTAACGACTTGATGATCACCTATCAGCCAACAGCGATTCATACACAAAGTGAATTTCATGGTACGCAGTTTACTGATCATTCTGACCATGAGGCGGTCGGACTTTACGTGAACAAAGCCTATGCTCTATACGAACAGCAACAATATGAAGGCCAAGTTACTGTCCCCATCAAGTATTACGTTGGATATCCTGTACGTCAATTTCCTGTTAACCTGACACAGGATCAGATAAAAGAGAAAGTAGCTATTTTCTTACAATATTCTCTGTTCGATGGTGCCGTCTGTCACTCCGTTGTGCAGTGTACTCATACAGACACTTATAATGGTTATTTACAGCGACAATATCAAAACCCCAACTAGTGCTGGGGTTTTATGGGTGGGTCGGTAAAGCTACTGGCTTATTGTTCAATGAAGGTCAGAGCATAGCCAGTACGGCCTGCTCGGCCAGCACGCCCAACACGGTGCACATAGTCAGAGTATGACTGCGGCGTCGAGTAGTTAACGACGTGTGAGATATCTTTGATATCAATACCGCGGGCGGCGACGTCAGTCGCGACAAGCACGGTAACATCACTGTCTTTGAAACGCTTCAGGGCTCGCTGACGTTGTGACTGCGACTTGCCACCATGAATGGCGTCAGTTTTGAAACCACGCGCTAGTAGCTCATTGCTGAGACGCTCGACGGCACGCTGCGTGTCATCAAAGATAACAGCCTTGGTGACTTTGTCAGTGATCAAAAGTTGGTGTAGCTTATCAATTTTGTCGATAGTACCACGATATTCAACGATGTTTTGTTCGACGCTGTCCACGGTTTCGCCAGACTTAGTCACAACATGTAACGGATTAGACGAAAAACCTTCGATGATGCCCTTAACGCGGGGGTCCATTGTTGCTGAGAAAAAGAATGATTGGCGATTTTCGGTTGGAACTTTGCTTAGGATTTCGCGGATTGGAATGATGAATCCCATGTCTAGCATGCGATCAACTTCGTCAAGTACGACGATCGATACATCAGATATGTCGAGAGTACCTTGCTCCATGTGGTCCTGTATACGGCCAGGTGTGCCAATAATTACGCGGGGGTTAGCGCGCAAGTCACGGAACTGTGGGCCAATGGCCACGCCACCTATAAGTAGGACACTACGGAGTCCAGTGCCCTTACCGATAGTACGGCATTCATCTTCAATCTGTTGTGCTAGTTCGCGGGTCGGAGCCATGACCAGTACTTTGGCTTTAGGGTCATCAAGTAAGCGCTGTAACATTGGGATGGCAAAGGCAGCTGTTTTGCCAGTACCAGTGTCAGCGATGCCAACAATGTCACGGCCTTCGAGTCCAGCAGGTACGGTTTGATCCTGGATTGGAGTTGGGGCAACGAAGCCTTTGGCTTCTAAGTTGTCGTGTATCAGGCTGTCAACAGCGAAGTCGACAAATAGATGCTTGGGCTCATAAGCCACGACATCAACTTCTTTGGCTTTAGAAATAAAGCGGCTGGGGTTGATGTATTCTTTGGCAGGACCACGGCTTTTTTGGCGAGGGTAGCTAAAACTTGATTTGCGACCACCACCGTAACCGCCGCCTGAACTACGACTACCTGAGCTACGACCTGAATTGTTGTATGACATATAAATATAACTTTCTGACATGACTAAACATGTCTGTGCGTGAACGCTAGTCTACTAGATCAATATACCTAGCAAACTAGCATCACAAATCTCATAAAATAGAGATAATTTTAGTTTAGAAGTTGATATAACAACGCCGAGAAGTCGAGTGGCATGCTATCAATTTCTGTTCTTACTAAATGACGAGCACCCGGATTCATAAAACGTTATCGACATAATAGCATAAATAGTATTTACTCGCAACATTGAGTGGCTAGTAAACCGCTAGCAAAACTATGTACTCGTCTGTTATATTGGCTGTGTAAATTCTGATGACAACCAAACCCCACACTTCCGCCCAAGCTCACTCAGCAACATTCACTAGTCGACAGCGCACTATCGCACTGACCGTGGTTGCTTTTGCCTTTGTCATGGACTTGCTGGATAACACGATCGTAAATGTGGCTATTCCAACTATTCAGTCTAACCTCGGTGCTAGTTATACGACGATACAGTGGCTAATCGCTGGGTATGCCTTGTCGTTCGCGCTGCTGCTGATTACCGGTGGCCGCATGGGTGATGTTTTTGGCTACAAAAAAATCTTTATGGTTGGCGTGGCTGGCTTTACACTGGCATCATTACTATGTGGTTTAGCGGTTAACCCCGGTATGTTGGTAGCGGCGCGCCTGCTCCAAGGATCTATGGCGGCCTTAATGGTACCGCAGGTAGTGTCACTGATGCAGGTTATGTATAAGCCGGCGGAGCGGGGAGCTATTAATGGTTTATTTGGGGCTTTGGGCGGCGCAGCTGCATCACTTGGGCCGGTTGTTGGGGGCTTGCTTATTAAGGCTAATATTGGTGGCTTGTCATGGCGTCCGCTGTTTCTAATTAATATTCCTGTCGGTGTCTTTGCGTTTGTCATGGCCATCAAATACCTGCCAAATGGTAAATCTGATCACCCGCTTAAGCTTGATCTAGTTGGAACGGGCATTGTCGTCGTCGCTATGACATTGCTTATTTATCCGCTGATTCAAGGTCGTGAAGCTGGCTGGCCGCTGTGGACATACGCTATGTTAGCGGCTTCGCTGCCAGTACTGTATATATTCGTCAAATGGCAGAAGCGCAAAGATGCGCTCGATGGCTCACCACTAATCGTGCCGTCATTGTTCCGCAGTAGCTCCTTCCGCGCTGGACTATTGATTAACTTGATTTTCGAGGCGGCCATTCTTAGCTACTTCTTAACGTCGAGTCTAATACTGCAAATTGGGCTAGGCTACAGTGCTATCCACGCTGCATTAACTGGTCTACCGATAGCTTTTGGTATTGGTGGCACCATGGCGGTTGCTGGTGAAAAAATAATACCAAAACTAGGTCGACGCGCGCCTATGCTAGGATCGATTATCACGGCGGTTGGTTTGCTGGCTAGTAGCTTCGTGTTGCAGCATTACGGCTTAGGCACACACTCCTGGCAGCTCATACCAAGCCAGTTAGTAACCGGTATTGGCATGGGATTTGTCTTTGCTTCCTTGTTCGCGGTCGTACTTAATGGTGTCGATGTCAAACATGCTGGCTCGGCCTCAGGTTTGCTCAACGCCGTGCAACAGGTTGGTGGAGCTATTGGTATCGCCTTAATCGGCGTTATATTCTTCGGACAAATCTCGCACGCTAGTTTAGATAGCTTTAGGGTTCAAGAACCTCGATTACAACAACAACTCACCACCTTGCATGTACCCGTGCAGGCACAGGCGGGGATTATCGCTGGCAGTGAGCGTTGTTTTCATGATCGCTCAACTGAAAAGGATACCACTGTCGTGCCTCCTAGCTGTCAGCAAGCAACTAGTGCTAAAACTGACAAAGCAGTTGGCCAAGTTATTCTGGAGACTGTGCGCAAGGCTAACGCCACTAACTTTACCCACGCCTTTCGAATCGGCGCTATTTTCACCACCCTGACGCTAGCCATTGTTTTTGCTATTAGTTTCGTGTTGCCGAAACATATGAATACTGAGGTCTTCAAAGAAGCCGCGCTGTAAGCCCAAGCTGCTGTCACCCTCAACCAAAATTAGGGTATACATCTAAGGCGTGCTATGCTGTGACCAAGCAAGTGGTTAACAAACCTCTCCGTTTTACAGTTTTAGTCCCTCAAAGACCTAACTATTTTCTCGGTTAGATCAAAAAGTCACGGGCGATATTAATTAAATCAAAGGAATTACTATTATGGCAATGAAGCTATACGTTGGTGGACTCGCATACGCAGTCACCGAAAAAGATCTTGAAGCAATGTTCGCTGAGCACGGTACCGTTGCTAGCGCAGCAGTTATCAAAGACCGCGACAGTGGTCAGTCTAAGGGTTTCGGCTTTGTCGAAATGTCCTCAGATGACGAAGCAAAAGCTGCAATGGCTGCTTTGAATGGCAAAGATGTTTCTGGCCGTTCATTGACCGTCAACGAAGCTCGCCCACAGGCTGATCGCAGCTCTGGTGGCGGCTACAACCGCTAATTTAGCGATTAACACGTCTAGATCAAACAAACGAGACCCGCCTCGGCTGGTCTCTTTTGTTTCTCTAGCAACCTCTTAATTATTATGAAAATTCAAAAACACATTGAGATTGTTCTCTCAGGAACCCCTCGTTTGACGTCTATGGGCAGTAAGTCAGCTGCTATGATTCAGTCGTTGCTCATGGAGCATTACACCAATGTCGGGGTTACGAGCGTTAGTCATCTAGCTGGACTCGAACAGCTAGTAGCTAAGCAGCCCGATTTAGTAATCTTGGGTGTTAAGCAAATACCTACCGACAAAGGCCCTATCTGGCTCTCAGCCTACCTAGAAGAGCATGGTATAAATCATTTAGGGTCAGGTGCAACTGCTATTGAATTCGATTTTGATAAGCCTGGCGCCAAACAGATCGTGCGAGCAGCCGGGCTGATTACTTCATCGTCGTTCTCGGCTCAACCTAAGCAGTACAGCGCTGCGACACTGCCATTGCCGTTCCCCTTATTTATCAAGCCGCCCAACGGTGGGGGTGGTAAAGGTATTGGACCTGATTCAGTCGTTCGGAACTTTAAAGCTTATGAGCAAAAAGTACAGCGCATATTTGATGAATTTGGCACACCGTCATTAGTCGAAGCCTACCTCCCAGGTAGGGAGTTTAGCGTTGCGCTTATCGAAAACACTAAAACTGCTGGACTGCTAGCTATGCCAATTGAACTTATAACTGAACCAAATGCTCAGGGTGATCGGATTCTAGGTCAAGTTGTGAAGGCTGATGATACAGAGCATGTTGTAGCGGTAATTGATCTAGCCCTACGGATGAGACTAAATCGTTTGGCTAAAGCAGCTTTTCGCGCCCTCGGCGCACGTGATTACGGCCGCATTGATATCCGATTAGACGAGCGCGGTGTTCCACATTTTTTGGAAGCTAATTTGATACCTGGTTTGGCGAACCATGATTTTATCAGCTACTTCACTTCTGCCTGTCAGATTAATCAAAACATGAGTTACGATACTATGATACTCAGCTTAGTTAATCTGAGTCTCAACCGCTACATAAAGCCAAGTGATCTACCAGAGATGGAATTAGAAGCTCTGGCTTTAGCCTAAATTATCTTTTGCGTGAGCCGGTCATAAGACGGAGGTTTGACAAGTAATAGTCGGGGTTAACAGCTGAATGGGTGCTTAGATATTCCATGTGTTTTTCGACAAAGCCAATTGAGTTGTTAGGGTGAAGCTCTTCGTTGACATGGTAGCCACTTTTGGTGGTGTGAGCTGTGTTTGCGAACAATGCCTGTAGAGTAGCCAGGGCAGCAATACCAGCTTCAGACTCAGCAAAAAGAACTTTCTTGGTGGAAGTTGACATTATAACGTCACTTTGGGGGCTTTAGGCTTTTTTACAGCTTTTTTGCGGTCTTGACCTTTGGACATAGCTTCGAACTTTCGTAGTTAGAATATATTGATTATAGTATGCGCTTATTTGCGTCAAACTGCTAATCTACCCCTATCCGTGGTATACTTTTGGTTACTAGTAGGAGCCTAATCTTGACCACAAGAACTACCATAAAACGAGTTGCCGTGCTTGATGCGGGTGGCCAATATGTTGACCTTGTCCAAAAAGCAGTCGAGCGTCAAGGCATCCCAGCCGATGTGCTATCACTGCAAACAGCGCTATCCATTATTGAAGCAAAGTATGACGCTATAATCATCTCGGGTAGTCCGGCTAGTTCGCATGCCGAGGCAGCGCCACAACCAGACCCATTACTGTGGGGCACTAACTTACCTATTCTTGGAATTTGTTATGGTATGCAGTCAATGGCAATAGCACACGGCGGGTCAGTCTCCAAAAATATTATTCGTGAAGATGGGCGGGTTGTTACATCTGTGGAAACAACGCACCCAATTTTTCATGGTATCAAAAAAGACTTTATGGGCTTATTCACCCACGGTGATTTTGTGACGACTGTGCCCAAAGGCTTTACGGCTATTGGGCAACACTTGCTCAGTAACGGGTCTACAGCATATTCGGCTATTGCTAGTGCTAATAAAATTGGCGTCCAGTTCCATCCAGAAGTGTTCGATGATACGCCTGAAGGCTATCAATTATTCAAAAACTTTTTGTATGGTGTGGCCGGGATAGCTGCCAGCTCATCCTTTCAGGAGAAGCGCTTGTGCACGATTATTGCTAACAAACGTCAAGCAATTAAGAACCAAATTGGTGATCGACATGTCATCGCGTTTGTAAGTGGGGGGGTGGATTCAAGTGTAGCCGCCACACTAGCCTCGGCGGTTATTGATGATGACAAATTCCACGCATTTTACATCGACAGCGGCTTTATGCGCGACGAAGATGATCTTGTAATAGAGATGCTGCAAGCTGTTGGTATGAACGTCACCAGAGTTGACGCTACCAAACAATTCGAGGAAGCTACGATTATAATCAATGGCAGTACATCTGTACCATTATCACAGACGGACGACCCCGAAACTAAGCGCAAGATTATCGGTAAAACATTCGTTACAATCCAGAATGATTTGTTAGCCAGTCTGAAACTTGATGAAGCCTTGCTATTGCAAGGCACTAACGCAGCTGACCGCATCGAATCTGGCCATAGCAAAGGTGATTCACACACCGAGACAATAAAAACGCACCATAACCAGGTAGCCGAAGTGCAGCAGCTCAAGGCCCGCGGATTATTAATTGAGCCTCTAGACGATTTATTTAAGGACGAGATCAGGGCTATTGGCAGGGAACTGGGATTACCAGATGAACTTGTCGAACGCCAACCATTTCCAGGCCCGGGGACGGCCATTCGCATTATTTGCGCGCCGCAAGACAAGCTCGAACTAGTCGAAGCGCTGGAAACCAAAGCGCTCAACGAATTTGTCGCTAAGCAAAATCTCAAGGCTCATATTCTACCAATCCGTAGTGTTGGTGTCGGCGGTGATGAACGTTCACATATTTCTGTGGCGGCAATCGAGCACGCTTCGCTTACCAGTGATGACATGGCGGCACTAGCCACCGATATTCCAGCCCATTTCCGCGGGATCATTAATCGTGTGGTGTATGCCCTAGGCGAGCAACCATTAACGAATGGTTCTGTCACCAAAACTCTATTAACGGCTGATAGCCGCGCACAACTCCGAATGGCTGATAAAATAGTCTTCGAAGTCATGCGTTCTCACGATGTTATGAGCAAAATCAAGCAAATGCCAGTGGTATTGTTGCCCCTGTCATTCGATAAGCCAGGAGACCGATCAATTGTCCTTCGTCCTGTCACAACAAGTACTTTTATGACCGTCCAAGCCATGCTTCCTGGCCGTGATCTATCACAGGTGTTTTTTGATGAGATAGTAACTCGTATTATGAGCGAAGTCCCAAGTATTTCTCAAGTTTTCCTAGACCTCACCAACAAGCCACCCGGAACTACCGAGTGGGAATAACCTGAAGCGAGCGCTTACCTAAGAGCCGATAGGCAGGGTTTCACCAACGAACTTGTCGGTGAAGTAGCTGTCGTGCGAGACGTAAATAATGGCTCCTTTGAATTCTTGCAGTGTGTTTTCAAGCTCCTCGATCGACGGTAAATCGAGGTGGTTGGTCGGCTCATCGAGAATCAGTAGTTCTGGGTTGCTTGCCAGCATGCGCATCAACTGAAATCGGGCTTTTTGACCACCACTAAGGCGTTCAACCGCGACGTTGCCGTCGGCAGCAGGGTTGAATAAATAATCGCTGAGCAACTGCTTAACCTTTTGATCATTAATTGGTAAGCCTTTGTCGGATAACATCTGCTCAATGGCATTGTGCAAGGTCAATGGCAAATATTTGGCATGGATTTCTTGCTCGTATAGGCCGATGCGCAGATTTTTATCGATAATTAGGTGACCTCCAAACTGCTCGGCAGGGGCTTTATCACCAGTACTCTTAGCCATGATGGCGTTAATAAGCGTGGACTTACCGGCGCCGTTGCGACCGTGTAATCGTAGTCGTTCACCAGATTGAACTGCAAAATTAAGGTCCTCAAAAAGTGGCTTACCGTTATATCCAAGGCTGAGTTTAACGCCTTGAACCAACATATGTGATTCGATGTCAGAAATAGTCTCTGTATGTAGTTTTATATTCTTGGCTTTGTACTTTTCGTAGGCCACTGTCATTTTGGTAGATAAGTCAGTGACTGATTCTTGATCTATCCAAAATGAGGGTTTCTCGGCTTTGGATAATTTAGCGAGTTCGGCAGAAGCTTGCATTTCTTGAGACTTGAAACGCTTGATTGTGCCCGGGTCACGAGATTTTTCTTTTAGGCGGCGGAAGCGAATAACGTTTTCTTGGAGGTTGTGGATGCGGCGCTGCGTTAAGTCATATTCGTTTACTTGAGCAGTGATTTGTCCACTGTTTATTTTAAGGAATTGATCGTAGTTACCTTTGAAAGCGTAAGCCCGGCCATCACGGACTTCAATAATGCGATCAACAGTTTGTAACACGTCACGGTCGTGAGTAATAACCACGACTGATTCTTGCACGCCACCAAGCCACTTAGCAAAGGCTTTTTTGGCGATGTAGTCCATATGGTTAGTTGGCTCGTCAATTAGGGCGATGTCGGCTCGTGAACGTTGAATTTTTATGAGTTCTACCATTCGCTTTTGGCCACCAGAAAGTTCAGAAATTGTACCGTGTAGTTTGGCTGGGTCCAATTGATAATCTTGAAAAGCTTGGGTTATTTCATCTTCAACTTGAAAATAGCCTAGCTGACTAAAGCGCTCGAGCGCTTCGCTGTAGATATGCATCAATTTCATGTCTTCGCCCATAGTCAGAGGATAGGTGTCTAAAATATGCGAAAGCTTGGCGTATTCTGGTAGATCACCTTGGATATATTCCATGACAGTTTTGTGTTCGTGGCCGTGATGTTCTTGGCGAGAAGTAGCAATTATACTGCCACGCTTGATATTTATCTCGCCTTGATAGTCTAGATCGGTGCCAGTAATAATGTTAAACAACGTTGATTTGCCCGTACCATTGCGGCCAATCAAGCCGACTTTCTCACCTTTTTCCACGCTGAACTGCAGGTCCGTGTACAGAACCTTATCGCCAAACGATTTTTCACTAATATCTACAGAAAGCAACATGCGTCATGTCAGTATACCTCATCTGATCCGTATCTGTTAGATATCCGTAACATTCATTCATAACAATCATTTGCGCGATCAGCCTGTATCTAACATGTTTATCGTTAGATTGCCTACACATTTGTGCCATACTATACGGATGCAACTCAAAAAATACCGTTGGTCACGAGATTACGAATCGGCTGAAGAAGAACTGCATCGTTTTCTTGACGCCAAGCAGTTCAAGGCGGAGCGCTGGGCAGCAACTGAACACCAAGTATTTCCTCAAACGTCTCTGCCGGTTGACACGAAGCTGTGGTGCGCCGAGGGCTCAATATTTTACTCCGTTACCGGACAACGGTTTAGTTTGCAGCCAGGCGACGCCTTTGATATCCCAGCAAATGAAACATACGAAGCAGTCGCTGGTATTAGTGGTTGTGTTTGTTATCAATACAATCCGCCAGCTTAAACAGCTACTAGGGTGTGTTCGGAGACGCAAATATAAAGGCCAACTGTTCGTCTGCCATTTCAGCCATACTGGTCAATAATTCAATTTCTTCGGCGTCAAAGGTTCGTGGCTTGGTATCAAATATACATAGTGTGCCGATGGTTGAGCCATCGGGAGCGTGCAAGGCAGTACCCAAGTAGGCCCGAACGGCCAGCGGTCCAGTAACCAGTGAATAGTTCTTGAAACGGGGGTCTAGCGTCGCGTCAGGGATCATTAGCGGTGCTTGACTTGTAGTTGCCAACGAACAAAAAGCACCATCACGGTCAATTGAATTGCCTTGTGTTTCACCAACACAGGCTTTAAAAATTATTTTGTCATCTGTAACTAGATTAATCATAGCCATCGGAACTTTGAACAGTAGCGATGCATCTCGGGTGATGTCATCAAGCCGCTCGTCGGGTTCACATTCATTCGCCAGCAACATAGTAAACCAAGAAGGAGAGTTATCATTGAGAACTGCGGCTGGTTTAAGCTGTGACACGAGCATCATCCTGTCATATGTTATGTATAGCGTATCATCTATCATTATAGCGAATATAACGCTGACTATACAAAAGTTATGCTTATAGAGTAGAATCTACTTATATGGATCCTATTCAAAATCCTTTCAAAATTGTTATAGTCGAAGATAACGCCGCGCTTGCCGATATCTATAAAACCCGACTCGAAATGATTGGCTACCACTGTTTTGCAGCCTATGACGGGCAAGAAGCGCTGCAAATTATACAGGCAGAACTGCCAAATTTAGTCCTACTAGATATGATGGTCCCGAAAATTGCCGGGGATCAGATACTAGCTACAATGCGAGCCAACGACTGGGGCAAAGACATCAAGGTCTTTATTATTTCTAACCTTAACGAAGCCGACGCCCCGGCTGGTTTGCGTGAGCTTGGCATTGAAGGCTACGTCGTCAAGGCTAATCTATCAAATGATGACCTTGACCGATTAGTCGACAATATTCTAAAGCCTGTCGGTCAGGAAGAGAGTATGGAGCTGGAGACACTGTAATGGATGATTTCGGTTCTTGGTCAAAGATTGTAATAGTCGAAGATAACGCCGCTCTTGCCGATATCTATAAAACTCGTCTCGAGCTGATCGGTTATATCTGCAATGTGGCCAGTGATGGTATCGAAGCGTTGGCGCTCATTGAAAAGGAGCGACCGAGTTTAGTTCTACTTGACCTAATGATACCGAAAGTGTCTGGAGACCAGTTGCTAGGACTGATGCGCAAAACTGACTGGGGCAAAGACATCAAGGTCTTCATTATTTCTAACCTCAACGAAGCCGACGCCCCGGAAGGCTTACGCTTAAAAGGCATCGAAGGCTACGCAGTCAAAGCTAATCTCTCTAATGATCAAGTTGATCAACTAGTAAATAATATTCTTAAACCTAACACCAATATCACAGACGACGCAACTATATGAAAAAATATAAAGACAGCAAGGGTTTTACTATTGTAGAATTGTTGATCGTGATCGTAGTTATTGGTATCCTGGCGCTGCTGGTGATCGTGACCTACACAGGTATCCAGCAAAAAGCTCGTAATGCCAAACGTAGTACTGATATGTCGGCTATTCAGACCCAACTCGAAGCTTTTTACCAGACCAACGGTTATTATCCGAACCTGACTGATCTAAACAGTACAACCTGGGTTACTGCCAATCTGAGGAGCTTAGACCAGATCGCCCTGATCGATCCGTCTAACGCTAGTCAGAGCATGACCTTACTTGGCGCCCCAGCCGCGAAATCATATTCGTATGCTGCTTTGAACGCCTCAGGTTCAACTTGCGATGGTGCTAGTCCAGCAGATCAAGCATGTGCCAGTTACGCACTGATCACAACCTACGAAGGCCAGGTTAACGGCACCAGCACGCTCACCAAAAATAATCTGAATTAATAGCTAACTATTGTCAGCGGGTTGATATTGGCAGTGTTGTGAAGCACAATAGGCATATGAACGAAGCCTCTCACCATGTCCCAGCTGCCATACAATCTCTTGCGCCATTCGTTAATCACTATGGGTATGTCGGCGTTGGAGCCCTGATCACTCTAGAAGATTTTGGTGTACCGGCACCGGGAGAGACGGTTTTAATTGCCGCCGCTTTTTTCGCTGGGCTTGGTCACCTCAACATTTTATTAGTCTTTTTAGTCGGCTTTGTTGGAGCTGTAATTGGAGATAATATAGGTTTTGCGATTGGCGAGTATGGTGGCCACCCCCTAGTTGAGCGATTTGGGAAGTTTGTCTTTTTAACACCAGAACGCATTAGCAAAGCTGAGGCATTCTTTAATCGTAACGGCGGGAAAGTGATTGTTATTGCTCGCTTTGTAGAAGGGCTTCGTCAGGCCAACGGCATCATTGCAGGACTTAGTGAAATGAAGTGGCTCAGATTCATTACCTTCAATGCCATCGGCGCGGCGCTGTGGGTAGGCGTATGGTCGTCTGTTGGCTACTTCGGTGGTAGTCATATCGAGACATTTTTACGTTATCAGTTATATCTGAGTATCACGGTAGTTGCAGGCATTATTGGCTTCATAAGTTACAAAGTTATAAACAAGCGATTAGCCAAGCCAGCTGCTAATACCAAAACTTAGAAGACGCTAGTTAGGGACGTTATAGTCAAAATTAACCTCTTTTAGGCACACCACATTAGCCTAAAAGCGTTTAATCATCTCAATTAGTTCTATAGCGTTCCAGGCTCGGGATTGGCCTGTTTCTAAGTAGCCGTGTTTTTGATAGTATGGCTTCAGCCATGGAGCGATTGACATGTAATCGAGCTCCAGCAGGTGCATGCCTGACGCACTGGTAAATTTCTCGATAGCAATGAGTATAGCGCTGGCCAATCCAGTCCCGCGTCGTTCATGGGATACTGCGAAAAGGCCAAGATGAAAGCCCCCATCAATTGGCTCTATACATATGCAGCCTACGACATTCCCATCAGTCTGTTTCACTACATAGACCACGCTAGCCTCCATTCTTTCGCGTAACCGCTCGGCATCGGTACGTGGGATTCTAGTGGCCAGCTCTTGGTACAAATACGCGCTGTTAATCATCGTTACAGCTGCTTCGATATCGGATTCTTCTATAAGTTGTAGGCTGAGGTCTTGAAAACTGAAATAATTTGATACATTCATGATCTTCATTTTAGCACCGTGCAAGATTGACGGTATACTAGCTGCATGGACACTGAGCGCATTGTACTAGTTAATGATGTGGGGCAGCCAATTGGCGAGGCTGCTAAACTGGCGAGCCATCATGCCAACACGCCGATGCACTTAGCATTTTCATCGTATATTTTTAACGCCGAGGGGCAGTTGCTAGTAACTCAGCGGGCGGAATCCAAAAAAGTTTGGCCTGGTGTCTGGACTAACTCTTGTTGCGGGCACCCGGCACCGGCAGAGTCAATGGAGAATGCCATTACTCGAAGACTCACCTTTGAACTGGGTATGACAGGAACAAATATAACGGAAATCATTACTGATTATTCATACAAAACTCCTCCTTATAGGGGCGTAATAGAAAATGAATGGTGTCCAATTTACGCCGGAATCGCTAGTGCTGACCCTGAGCCTAATCCAGCAGAAGTTATGGACTGGAAATGGGTCAATTGGGATGAGTATCAAGTGCAGCTGTCTTCGGACAATAACGATATATGGAGCTGGTGGTGCAAGGATCAGTTGAAATATCTAATAGCTTCGGAGCTTCTGAAAGAATATACGAAGCTATCAAATTAGGCTCGCATAGAGCACCATAGGTGGTAGACTATACAGATATGAACGTCCCATTTAAGCGATCCAAAATATTAGTTACCCTAGGTCCTGCTACTAACTCTTATGAAGCTATTGAGCGATTAATTCGTGACGGTGTGAACGGTTTTAGACTGAATTTTAGTCATGGTAGCTACGAAGAGCGCGATGAACAAATCGCTTGGATACGTAAAGCATCGCTGGTGGTTGGCAAACCAGTAGCTGTGTTACAAGACTTGCAAGGGCCAAAAATTCGCTTGGGTGAATTGACCGAGAACTTGGCAGTTGCCGCTGCCGACGAACTGCGTTTAAGCTATGGCGCGACCCACGACGGGCATACCATACCAGTGCAATATGATCTTTCCAAAAAGGTGCAGCTTGGCGAGCGACTATATATTTTTGATGGCAAAATCCGTACTGAAGTTATTGGTGTTGACCCAGAAACAGCCACGGTTATTGTCCATGTTCTTAATGGCGGTACACTGATGAGCCGCAAGGGCATAAATTTACCAGATACTGACTTTGCTGGTGATATTTTGACACCTAAAGATTTGCGCGACATCGACTACGGTGCTGACAAAGACATTGATTATGTGGCTCTGAGTTTTGTTCAAAGTGTTGAAGATATGACTAACCTACGAGACTTACTAAAACATAAAGGCTCGACAGCTAAAGTCGTTGCCAAAATTGAAACCAAGGCCGCGATTGAGCCAGGAGTATTAGAATCTATTGTCAAAGTCAGCGACGCGGTGATGGTAGCTCGTGGTGATTTAGCGGTTGAGGCCGGGGCCGAAAATGTACCGATTGTGCAGCGCGATATCATTGGCCTCTGCCAGCAATATGGCAAAATCAGTATAGTTGCGACGCAGATGATGGCTAGCATGGTTGATAATCCTGAGCCAACTCGCGCTGAAGTGAGTGATATCGCGAACGCTGTAATCACCGGTAGTGACTGTTTGATGCTGAGCGACGAAACTGCCAACGGCGCCTATCCGCACGAAGCAGTTATAACTATGAAGCGAGTTATCTTGCGTACTCAAGAACATGTGCCAGTTCGCCCAATATACTTTCGAGCTGAGCGAACTGATACCCAGGACGCCATTAGTTCGGCCGCTGTGACACTAGCAAGTCAGTTGCAAGCTGGCGCCATCGTGGCCGAAACTAGGTCTGGTGCCACTAGCTTTAGCATCGCGTCACACCGGCCAAGTCTGCCGATTATCAGTGTAACTAGCTCGGCGCGGGTTGCTCAGCAATTATCACTTCTGTATGCCAACAAAAGTTTTTGCCGTCCAGATGGTGAACGAGCTGGGCTGGATTTGGCCAAAGAGTTACGCGCCAATAATTATTTGGCCGGGCCTATGACCATCGTGCTTGTCAGTGGTCGTCAGCCAGGTGTATCAGGCGCAACCGACACTATTCGCGTCCGTATGCTCGATTGACCGACTTAGCTAGTCAGCCTATTTTTGCGGCAGGCTTTAGAGCAATAGACAATACTTGGCCACAGCCCACGCGAGGCCCATTTTTTACGGTTACTAAAGGGGCGGTTACATGTTGGGCATATTTTGGTATCGCTGTCTGGAAATAAATAGGCGTCGTTATGATAACGCACATTTTTGTGGGTGGCTATCCGACCGGATACTTTGCGCGCCGTCTTTTGGGCTGATTTACTCATAACTATTATTATAGCCTGAAGTTATTTTTTCTTAGCTTGTTTATGCATAAGCTAACGCAGGCGACGTAGCATTGGCCAGCGCCAGTCGCTTAGTCCCGTAATCAAGAGATCGATATTTTGTTTGTGGTCATAAGCTATAAGTCGATATGTGCCCGTGCAAATTCAAGCGTTCCGTTAACCTTTTTGCCCCTGTTAAAAATATCAAGCGGATCAAATATATTCTTGACTTCTTTGAACAGGGCTACCATCTCGTCACCGTATTGTTGAGCCAGATATGGAGTCCGAATGATGCCATCATTGTGGTCAACGCTAATCGAACCCCTAAAAGCAAAGACAAGGTCGTTGACTCGACTTTCAAGTTCCATGACATCAGTAATAGTTTCGGGGGATCGGTTCACAAGTGGTATTAGCCTAATACTACCTTCGCCAATATGGCCCGCGTATGTATAGGTCATATCATAGTCACCGAGTATAGCTTCGAGCGCGGACACAAACTCCCCATAATGTTCCAGTGGGACAATAGTGTCTTCTATGAAGGGCATTGCTTTTTTGGTGTCTGAATTCATGTCTTTGAGCATTTTGTAACTGTAGCGTCGAATAGCTTGATAGCTACTTTTGATATCAGGGGTTTCAACCCAATAGACGCTGGCATGCAGAGTCTGCTCAATAATATTTTTGGCTTGTCCAGCTAGAATCTCGGCTTGTTCTTTGGTATCACCCTCATAGATTCCGTACACCACCATATGTTTGCCATTGGCAAAGTGGGCGTTGTCAGCGTCTTTGGGGTACTGCTCCCGTGCTAGCTCATAGGTGTGATGGTCAAAGGTTTCGCAGATACTGGCTCCGTGGTGGACGATGGTGCGTACGATGTCAGTCAGCTGACTAATGCTATCAATGGCGCAGACAATCATCTGTTGATGCGGTGACTTATCAACAAGCTTTAGAGTTGCTTCAGACACAATTCCCAGAGTTGCTTGGGCACCTATAAACAATCTGCCAAGATTGAAAATCTGTTCTTGTTGGTCCCAGAGCTCCCATAGGGCGTAGCCGGCAGCATTTTTGGTGACTCTAGGGTGGCGAGCTTTTATCAGCTGGCGATTATTTTTGAGTAGTGTAGTCATGCTTCGGTAAATATCACCTTCAAATGTCATTAGCTCAAGCTTCTTTTTGAGTTGCTTGCGAGTAAGCGGTTTGAATTCGTATTCGTTACCATCTGATAGCAGTACTTTTAAGCTCATAATATTGCTGCTGGTAGGTCCATAAACAAGCGACAGCTCACCTGACGCGTTATTACCAATCATGCCGCCTATACCGCAAAAGTCTTTTGATGAGGTGTAGGGTGCGAATATCAGACCTTGGGCACTAGCTGCTGTTTCGACATCCCGGTGCATAACCCCAGCTTGCACGACAATAGTTTTATGGAAGGTATCGACTGCCCCAATTCTTTTGAGGTGTGTTGACGTATCAATAACAATACCCTCAGTCAGTGGGCCACCTGACATGCAAGTTCCACCATTACGCGGTGCCAGTGTCAGGTTGCCGCCTTGTTTATTAGTAGCATTCGTGTAGCGGATGATCTGGGCGATATCAGCTATATCCTTGGGCACCATAACTGCCAAAGGATGCACTTTGAATATACTAGCGTCTTTTGAATATGCTTCGCGCGCGGCTGCTGAGCTATGGACTTCACCTTTGATTAGTTTATTGAGCATTTGTTCTGGCTATTTTATCAATCATACGTGAATCTATTATATTTCAAGCACAAGCTTTATACTAGAGTTATGGTTGATAAACATACACACGTTGTAGTGGGTGGTGGCTTTAGTGGCTTACGAGCTGCTCGAGTATTGGCGCAACAAACTGACATACAAGTTATAGTTGTGAACCCTCAAGCGAATTTTGAATACCATGGATCGCTGTATAGAAGTGCGAACGGCTATTCTCCATTAGAGACAGTCGTGCCATATCGTGAAATCTTCCAAGACTCAACTATCGAGTATCTACAAGATTTTATGATTGATATTGATCCTACCACTAAGCATATAAAACTCTTAAGTGGTGAAGAAATACGTTACGATAGCGTAACCCTAGCCCTAGGCTATGAGCCTGAATATTTTGGTATCCCCGGCATGCGCGAATTCTCTAAGACGCTCTATTCGTTGGCTGATGCTTTGTCCCTCCGTACTGCTTTGTCTGAACTTGCTACCAAGAGTTTTCACAAGCAGGCTCCAGCCAAAGTATTGGTGGCGGGTGGCGGGCCGACCGGCGTAGAAGTAGCGGCATCAATCCCTTATTTTTTCGAGCTAGTAACTGGTGATAGCCGGGTTGACGTTGTGTTGATAGAGGCTCAAAACCGCATACTGGGTAGTCTGGCCGAAGACTTTTCAAGTAAGGTGCAAGAATCATTGGCTGATAATATACAAATTCAGTGCGGACAAAAGGTTATTAGGGCGACAAAACAATTACTACATATAGCTGATAGTGCAGCTTTACCTTTTGATATTTTGATTTGGACTGCTGGTAGCAGCGCGAATGCTTATTTTAGGCAAAGGCCAGATTTATTTGATGTTGATCACAAGGGCAGGGTTCTAGTGAATAAGTTCTTGCAAACAAAACACGATTCATTGTATGTTGTTGGTGATTCAGCCGCGGTTGAGTACAGCGGTACGGCGCACGCTGCTATCGAGATGGGTGCTTACGTGGCAAATTGCGTCACCTCCAAGCTACATGGCCAAGAAGTCTCTGAATTTGA
Source organism: Saccharimonadales bacterium (SeqCode) (assembly GCA_038230395.1). GTDB lineage: Bacteria > Patescibacteriota > Saccharimonadia > Saccharimonadales > UBA4665 > JBDSWU01. Next base: position 81,732 of record JBBRNI010000001.1, read on the forward strand.
GCCGTCTCGCCCTAATTACGCTGTTCCTAGTGGCCATGACACGGCAGTTGCCATGCGAGGTGACGTCTTGCTCACCGGTGCGCAGGGTTGGCAACTTAGAAGAGAATTAGATCTCGAGGCGCTGTCGCTCATAGCTCCCGAAACAGTCGCTCGGTCTCATTGGCAAAAGGGCGAAAGCTTGGCAAGTGTGTTTAAGCAAGACTGATCTAAATTTCCAAATAATAATGCCCAACCCTAGTATAGTTTTGTAACCTGTTTCCAGTACGATGAAAACGAAGGATAGAACTTTGGTGGTACACCTGGGTAAAGCAATTCTACCGGATCAACTGATCCTGGCCAATCGTTTATACCTGGATAATCCTTACGATAAATATTTTGGGCTTTCAGTTCTAGTATTTGTACAGAGTTTAAATAGATTGTTTTGAGTCCTGCGATTTGGCTTTGAAAGTAACTAATACTGTCTAATACGTTCTGGCTAAAACAATGGTCAGCAAATATATCACTCGGCATAATTAAAACTCTCTGGGCGATTTCGTCGCTTCGCCATAGTGGATCAAGCGTCCAGGGGCTATACAGGAGCAACGTTTCATTAGTATTTAACTCGTCTAAAGTAATTGTTGATAAAAGCTGTTGGCTGTCGTGCTGTGGAATATACTCCTGGATGATGTTGAGCTGAGAGGGGACTGGCATATCACGAATAAATTCATATGAATTGTCTAGGTAGCTGCCTAGTTGCAGTGTCCTAGAGTAGGTATTTATGTTGTCTTGTTGTGGTAGATAGGCTGAACCGGTATAGCTACCTGCGACCCATTGCCAGCTGAGATGATTGCTGGCATAATCACCATCGATCAAGTACGAATGCATCCAAGTAGCACCCACCTTCCAGTCACATTTGGCTACATTACAAACCAGTCCTGCTATCCACATACGCATGTGATTATGAATATAGCCCGTTTCGTACAATTGCCGAATACCTTCGTCTATTGCTGTGATGCCAGTTTTAGCTTCTAGAACGGCTGTTGGTATGCCGTTCTTAGGTTGGAAGTTGAGCTCACGGATGTAATCAAAAATTTGTTCTTTACGTATTCGCCAAGTATGTTGCCAATATTCCCTCCAGGCTAGCTCATTGAGGAGTTTATATGCATCCTGTTCGGAATTGCCTTGTAGCAATAACGCTCGTACCCTCGGCAAACTAATAAAACCGCGCGTGATGTATTCTGATAAATTCGTTGAGCCACCCAAATAATTACGCTGCTGGCTGTAACGTTTAGCGTCAATCGATTTGATATATTGTTCTAGCTCTGGTAATGATAGTCTATTGATCATGCTGGTTAGTCCTTAGCTACTACTATTAGTTCTTGTTACCGTATATTTGGGCTTGCTTGAGTGCAATTGACATACGCCTGTTGTTCTTGAGTTTGTCATGATGATCATACAAAAAATTCCAGTAAAGCTGATTCCAGCCGCTAGCTTTTGCAGCGGGCATAGACATCCACCATGAGCCCATATTTTGTAAATAATTTGCACCAGATATATATGGTTTTGTCGCGAACGTGCCACCATCAGCGTATTGACTCATGCCTGTAACGTTAGGTAGCATAACCCATTCGTAAGCGTCTACGTACATGCTGCTAAACCACTTTAGGACTGACACGGGGTCGTACTCATTAAGCAAGAACCAGTTACCCAATATCATGAGGCGCTCTATGTGGTGGTTGTATCCGTATTGAAGCGCTGTTTTTAAAGCCGCTTGCACGGGCACCGGCAGCGTGACGTCTGCGATATCACCGCTATACCACCAACCTTCCAGTTGTTTCGTAAACCCGAAGTAATTCATAGTCGACTCTAATTTACCATGATGATAGACGCCATAAACATATTCTCTCCACCCAATAACTTGCCGCACAAAGCCTTCGACACTATTGAGCGGCGCCTTGCCTTGCTGATACGCCAAAACAGCTCGATCGATAACTTGCCAGGGGCTCAGTAGGCCGATATTTATGAGGGGACTGAGAACACTATGAAACAGGAACGGTTGGCCGGCGCGCATGGCGTCTTCGTAAGTACCAAATTTTTCAAACCGCTCAGCGATAAATTTCTCTAGCCACTCGTCGGCTGTTTCAAAATCAGTCGCGAGCCAAAACGTGCCGACTTCTCCTGGATTATCCGGAAACAAGAGTTGGACGTCTTGTTGTGCTGATGCAACATTAGCGCCCATAGCAGGTAAGGTTATAGATGGAATAGATATATCTTGTTTGGGAAGTGGCTGGCGATTATCATGATCGTAGTTCCACTGTCCACCAGTCGGCTGGTCACCATCCATCAAAATCTGTAGACGTTGCCGTTGCCACCTATAAAATGACTCCATTACAGGAGCCTTTCGGCCTTCGTACCAGCTAGCAAAATCAGCTGCACTCGTTAAGAACTGTATATTTTCGAAAATTATTTTTGAAAGGTTATTTTGATCAGCAAGTTTGTGTAGCATGTCATTTGGCTGCTTGTCGCTGGACATCATCCAACTCAATTGTGTTACATCATTAGTAGTTATGATGGCATTCAGCTCTGCTAAAAAAGTACTGCCGCGCCGTATCTTGACGTACTGTACATTTAAACCCTTAGACGCCAAATAATCAGCATATGAACGCATGGCAGCAAAAGTTAAAATCAGCTTGTGCTTGTGATATGGCAAGCGACTGCTATCGTCATCCGCTTCGATCATGATGAATAAATCGCCCGTTGAGGCAGCGCTAAAAGCTGGATGATTGCGCAGCAGTTGATCGCTAAGAATGAGATGAGCCGTGAAATGTTTGGGCATGAAAAATATTATACATCGTTAGCATTCTGTGGCGTATTGAATATTTAGCAGTCGATCAAGAGTTCATAGTCGTTATTTAAGTTGGTATCTTGTATATTGGTGAAATGAAGACAGTTACACTTACATTTAAAATTACTATAGCCGCAGAACCTCAAACTATTTTTGATTATCTTTCGGATTGGGAAAAGCAGTCAGAGTGGATATTATTTACCACGGTTCACAAAGTCTCAACTGCACCGAATCAGCGAGGTACACAGTTACTTGCAGAAACAAAATTAAGTAAGTTACAGTTTATAGATACCATGCTCGTGACAGAGTGGATGCCTCCTTACAAAATCATAGTTGAACATACTGGTAGGGTTATTCTCGGAAAAGGCGTCTTCAAAATAAATGAAATCTCTGAGCGTAATTGTGAATTTATTTGGCAAGAAATCACTCCAGTCCCTTTTGGGTTCGTTGGACAAGCCGGCTTAGTATTGGTTATGCCATTCATGAAACTGATGTTTGGTCTATCTCTCAAAAAACTAAAAAAAGTTATTGAAACTGCAGCTAGCTTATAACGATAATATTACGGAAACCGCTGTTTAGTTTGCAGTCATGCCGCCAACCGGTAAACGAAAGTGAAAAGTTGTCCTCTTGGATTTTTTACTCTCAAAACCGACTGTTCCGCCGCAAGCTTCGGCTAATAGTTTAACCAGATACAGCCCCAAGCCAGTGCCTTGGTCCTCTATATTAGACGCGTTATGAGCACGATAAAATCGTTCAAATACTCGATTTTGGGCTGAGCGCGGGATGCCTATGCCATTATCAGCTACCGTTAGAAGGTAACCTGATTCGTCGATAGTAAAATTGATTGTCACTAGGCCATCATTCGACCGAGAATAGCGAATAGCGTTAGTTAAATAATTATGCAGAATTTGGCCAAATATTGTTGGGTCAACAGATACTGGCTCAAGCTCAGGTTGCGGCACAAAAACTATAGGCACGCTTTTATTATCGGCAATTGGCATAATTTCACTAATCTGCTGTTGAATCAGGCTATTAATATCAGTCAACTGCGGCGTCACGGCCACACGTTGTAACTCGATTTTAGAGATGTCGAGGATGCTACTAACGAGCTTAATTAACCGTATACTGGCATCAGTCATACGTTTGACCTCATTTTTCTGGATGTCAGTGAGCTGTCCAAAAAAGTCGTTGTTTAACATATCGCCGTAGGTTCGTATAACCGTCAGTGGCGTCCGAAGCTGGTGCGATACTAATGAGATGAACTCATCCTTAGCTCGGTCTAGCTGGCGCTGACTGGTAATGTCGAGTAATGAGCCAATTAGGCGTTGCGGGGTGCCATCAGTGGCACGCATAACGTAACCCCGGTCTCGCACATATGTATAGTGTCCGTTGGCTTTAGCAAAGCGATATTCTGACTCCCAGCTGTCTTTACGACCCTCGAGCCAATCAGTGATCTGATTCTCCACTTTCAGAGCGTCATCGGGATGGATGTGATGTATCCACCATTCAAGAGTGTTTTGGCCATCGGCAGGCTGATAGCCATATTGGTAATACAGCGCCTCATTCCAGGTTACAGCTCCACTTAAAACGTCTAAATCATATAGCACATCGTTGGTCGCTTTAAAGACAAGCTCATATGGAGAGAGCTTGGTAGTTTGTAGTTTAGCCTTAGATTTAGCTGCCACAGCTCTATAATAACAAAATAAAGCATTTGCGACTGGACTTGGGCATTTATCACTAATACAATGCGTCCATGGCTAATAAAGTTTTCATTAATTCAGATCAAATCGTCGAAATTATTGTTGATGGTGATCAAACCGTAGCGTCGGTTACCACAATGGGTAATCAGGCACTCGAGCTAGCGCAGGCTTATAAGCGCAAAAATAAGCCGGCGCTGATTCTAGACAACTTACTATCAAAAGGTTCGGTACCCGTTGACGCTCGTAGCGTAGTTGTTGACCTCATCAAATCACGCGATTTTGATAAGTTGGCCATGGTTGGATCCGGTGGAATAATCAAAATCGGTGCTAATCTTATCTTGCAGGCCAGCGGTAAGGGGTCAAGAGTGAAGTATTTTGACAGTTATGAACTGGCCACAAATTGGCTTTTGGCACCATAATTTCTCTGGTCATATTGTTAAGAAACTATAGACTGTCTTGCATACAGCATTCTCTACCAAATTTAGTGTATATTGGTATTAAGGCTCTAACGTTTAAGCCAGCTAACTAAAACATATTAATATTCCATTGATTCGTCGTAATAAGAAGGGAAATAGTATGCAGAGAATTTCTATCGGGGGTATCATCTATATAGTCATAGGTTTTGTAGTGGCCGCTAATCGGGGTTATTTAACAGATCTTACCTCAATCAGTCATATACTCTCAGGACTAGTCGGGATCTTGCTGTGGCCACTACTATTATTCGGGGCTAACTTACATATAGCCATATAGCTTGTTGCTGTCCTTATACGACACTCTTCAGCGTTGATAAGGTTTAACACTTCACCTAATAATGGGACAAGACTCCCGTTAAGATCAAACTCTTCGCGAAAGTACTTCAAAAGTTGCCTTAAAATCTTTGTTTGATTCATCCATTGTGCATAAGGCGCCAAACATACGGATGCGGGTAGTAATAAAATCAGTTTGAAGCTGCGGACTTAGAATTGAATCAACAACCTGCTCCTCAACACTTGGACAGGCTGCAGTCTTCTGATTCATGCATAATTCCTCGTGTAAGGCTGAGAGGCCCTGCAAATCAATCGAAAGTAGATGACTAACACGTATCGCGGGTGTTGTGGCCGGAACATACATCACTCCGGTTTGTTCTAATGTGGTGCGCACGCTGATGTTAGGTATCCCCGCAACATCTTCTCTGAAGTCATATGCCGCCCAATCTACTTGAACCTCGCTGTTATTAACGGTGTAGATGTTATCGTGTATTTCGACGAGAGGCATTAACCTATAATAACACAATAAGTAAACTTAGTAAAATTAACTAAATTTCGCTACTGGAATGCCACGTAAAAACCACCAATTGAGGTGCTATTATCATGTCTGCTCTTAGTTGACCCACTTCGCAACATTTCAGATGATGCGATAGTGTCTTTGGCTAATTATCCTCAGCTAAGTGTTAGCTAATATGTCATAGCTTGAGATAACAGGGTTTTCACTAAATAAATTAGGTGCTTGAGCGGCTAAAGCTTTAGCAACATCACCATGTAGGTGAACCTGCATACCAAATTCATCGTCAAATGTATCAAATATACCGTATTCTGTCGGGCTAAGTTTAATGGCGTACCACGTTCTCGTCCCTGGCTCATTTTCTATCATTACCTTGGCACTTCTAAGAAACTCTTCGACTTCTGACGCTTTGCCTTCTTTTGCGACTAATTTTACTAATATGGCTTTGCTTAACATCATGACTCCTATTTATCTTCATTATAAACCAATTGGCAGAATAGTGATCTAATATCAATTATAACAGGGCAATAAGCACCGTACCCATGCTTAGCTGGGCCTCTAAGTAAGTATTCGTTTCTGAGTAAGCATATAAAAAGGTATGACAACAACAGAGACGTTGTCGGAAAGGATGAATACCAAAGTACAAACCAGATGAGTGTATTTAACACACTCATAGCATCTGCCATTATTAAGCCTGCCACCCCGACAAGCGCTACGGTTTGGCCTTAATCGACTCGAGTCAATACGAATAGCTCAAATAGTATAATTATTCTCCTTTCATGATGGTATTGTGCTACACGAGTGATTTAACTAACTGTACGTTGCCTTCTATTTTAGTAATATAAATAAGTGAAATCTAGACAAATTATAAGGAGAGTATATGAAGACAGTCAAAGCACGAGCCGTATTTGGTCCGACCGAACAGTTTAAGGCAACGACAATTGACCGCCGAGACGTCGGTCCAAAAGACGTACTAATCGAAATCAAGTACGCTGGTATTTGCCATTCAGATATTCATACCGCACGCCAGGAGTGGGGTGAAATCGAGTATCCATTCGTACCCGGTCATGAAATAGCTGGTATTGTGAGCGAAGTAGGCGCCGACGTTACAATACATGCTGTCGGCGACCGAGTAGGAGTGGGCTGTATGGTCAACTCATGCGGTACCTGCAAAAATTGCCAGCAGGGTCTTGAGCAATATTGCTTGAAAGGCAGCACTGGAACATATAACTCTGTAGATAAATATGGAAATGGTGAGCGAACACAAGGTGGGTACTCAACACATGTTGTTGTCACAGAAGACTTTGTGCTCAAAATACCCAAAGGCTTACAGCTCGATGAAGCAGCGCCACTTCTTTGCGCTGGCATCACAACCTATTCGCCACTCCACCACTGGAACGCTGGACCGGGCAAGCGAGTAGCTATTGTTGGTCTCGGTGGTCTCGGTCACATGGCAGTAAAGTTAGCGCATGCCATGGGTGCGGAAGTGACTGTGCTTTCACGGACACTCGATAAAAAAGAGCAAGGCTTGCAGCTGGGTGCCGACCATTACTACGCTACCGGTGATGCCAAAACTTTCACCGCATTAGCCGGTAGTTTTGATCTGATAATTAATACCGTAAGCGCGGTCGTCGACCTGAATGACTTCCTAGCGTTACTGGCAGTGGACGGCACCATGGTCAATGTCGGAGCCCCGGCAGAACCGCTGGCAGTCAACGTCTTCTCGCTGATCGGTGGTCGTAAATCATTTGCTGGATCAATGATCGGCGGTATAGCCGAAACCCAGGAAATGCTTAACTTCTGCGCCGAACACGGACTTGGTGCCGAAATCGAAGTGATCAAGGCCGATGACATCGATAATGCCTGGGAGCGAGTCATCGCCTCCGATGTGCGATACCGGTTCGTCATTGACGTCGCTACAATCTAGTGAAAATATCCTGACCCTACTAGAATACCGACCAGCAGCCGTGCCTAGCCTGAGTCAGCAGACGGACATCGCTGGTCTGCTAACGAAAAGCTTTGTGAAGACATTCGTCCATAACTTTAGTCTCACCAGGGTCCTCGCCACCATTAGGAAGCTACCATTTGTACCAAGCAACGAGTGGCTTGGAGGGATGAAGCTTGGTTCTAATTGCTGGCTTAATCAACGGACACATTGCAAAGCCTATTGTCAACTGTTGGTGACAATAAAATGGACGACGTCGAGTAAGTTGGTAGCCGTATACGATGCACCTACAAAGTCGTCGTCCTCACGCTACATAAATACACTACCTTTACTCCCGGCGTTAATACCAGATAAACAAAACTACACGCTAAGTAGCCTACTAAAGCCCTTATGTTTGGCTGGGTCTAGTAGACGAGTTTTGCAACTTTTCAGGCAATTATGAGATCACGGTAGATAAAGAGAATGGTCGTCACTTTTGATGTGAAAAAATTTTCTAATTGTCCAAACTATAACCACAAATACCCAAATTAAATCTAATCCAATAATTGCCGTGAAGAAAGCAAAGTAGCTTAGTCCAATAGCTGGTACAAAACTGCCCCAACCAGAAGCTACATTATCGGTTGTTCTAATAAAGTCGATCGAACTCCACGTTAGCAGGGCGAGCAACCCGCTGCACATGATTACAACTAGGCGTTGATAAGTACGTTTCACGTTCTGATAGCAGCATAGGCAGAAATGTTATTCTTTAATGCATATGTTCGGCTGCCCATCGTGAACCAGGCTAGGAGTGCATTATTAGCTTACCCTACCCTACTAGCCGGCTCTCTATACCTAGCTGAGCATGCCGGTTTAATACCTTTTGGGCATTCGATTAAAATAAGCCGAGGATTGGGTCAGTTTTGGGTTAAGGGCAGTTCTATAGTAATAATAGTACCGTGGTTAATCTTAGAACTGATAGTGATTTGTCCTTGATGTTGTTCGACTATTGCTTTACTTATCGCTAAGCCCAAACCCGTCCCCGAAGTACTCCGTGACGTATCGGCGCGGTAAAAGCGGTCAAAAGCTCTATCAACAGCTTCCGGAGACATACCTGAACCGTGATCGGCCACCGAAATAATAACCACATTTCTACTTTGTTTTAAATTAGTCGTAATAGTAGAACCATCGCCGGAGTATTTTAAAGCGTTTTCTATGACGTTCGTAAATAGTTGCTCGAGCATATCACCTGATCCATTGATGAAATATTTTTGAGAGTCGTTGCTGAACCTTAATTTTGTGCCCTTTTTTTCTGCAGATGTTTTGAGACGATTCTGAACTTTGGCTATAATCTTTTTTAAATTGACAGGTTCTGTGTCAAAGGCCACAGTATTTCGATCGGAATTAGCCAACGCCAACAAATTATCGACTAACCGATGCAACCTATTCACCTCCTGCTTTGTGACATCAATAGCAGATTCGTACTCTCGCTTAGTTCGCTTCCGCTTTAAAGCTAGCTCAAGCTCTCCACTCATAATAGTTAAGGGGGTGCGGAGTTCGTGCGATGCATCCGATACAAAACGCCGCTGTCGTTCATAAACTAGCCGAATTGGTCGGAGCGTTCTGCCTGTTAATACCCAAGATACACTCGGGACGAGCAATAATAATACACCGTTAAGAACTAGTAATACTTGCCCGAGTTGAGTTTTAGTTACGTCGCCTGCGATTAATGCTGTCTCAGCGGTAGTCGAGCCAGGGCCGCTATCTGCATGGTCTCCATACTGCTGAGTCTGTGTTTGCGTTACTCTAGACACGTAACTATCACCTAATGAATTACTCATCCAGACATATATACCGCCACTGAATATCCAAAATATGCCAAAAAATACGGCACAATACAACAGCGTTAAGTGCAGCCTAGTAGCTCTAAACATCGGTTGCCTTTAAAACGTAGCCATGGCCGCGGACGGTTTGGATTAGTTCAACGCTGGCCGGTGTGACTTTTAGCTTACCCCGAAGATATTTCACATAGGTTTCGATAATATTAGACATTCCGTCGTAGTTGTAATCCCAAACGTGATCAAGAATTTGTGCTTTAGACAGCGCAATGCCTTTATTACGCAAAAAGTAGTCGAGTAAGTTATATTCCCGTGCCGTTAGCGTAATCACTTTGCCGCTACGCTCAACCTCACGAGTTGACGTATTTAGGGTTAAGTCTCCTGCGCGTAAAATAACGGCTAAAGCTTGCGGGCTGCGACGTATAAGGGCCCGTATTCTTGCAAACAACTCGTCGAAAGAGAACGGCTTTGCAAGATAGTCATCAGCGCCACTGTCGAGACCCATGACCTTGTCTTTTGGATCACCTCGAGCCGTAAGCAAAAGAATAGGTATGTTGGAGTTTTGCTTCCGAACATCGCGGCAGACGCTAAGTCCGTCTTTCTTGGGTAACATAATATCTAGGACTATGAGATCATAACTGTTAATCTCAAACTTATCCAATGCCTCTATGCCATCCTCGGCTATATCAACCGCGTAACCTTCTTCTTTAAGCCCGCGTTTAATTAGGCGAGCTATACGAGGTTCATCTTCTACGACGAGGATATTCATACGTATATGATAAGCCTAATTTATGAGATTTTGATGAAAATACAAAGGTAGATAAAAATGCCAATTCTCACGTTACTCCCATGATGCTTTTCGTACTATGGTAATACCGTTTCATAAGCGGCTAACAACTAAGTAATAAAGGAGAAATACTATGGTATTAAACAAATTAAAATTATTGGCAGCCAGCGGCCTAGCCGTCGTAGGACTAGCGGGTGTTGGGGCCGTTCACTTTGCTTCTGCCGCAACGCCGGGAACAGCCAGCATTGTTACCCAGTCTCAGACAGCCATTGGAACTGACACGGAAGTTAACGATTCATCTGCAGCTGACACTGACAATGTTAACGAACAAACAGGTGACCAAAATGGTGCCGAAAAGGAAACCAATGACAAATCTGCTATAGACACTGATAACGTCAATGATCAGCAGGGTGATCAGTTAGGGCCTGACAGTAGCAGTGCTACCGATAAAAAAGACTAAGTCGCAAATGTCTAGTCAATTCTTAAAAGTATAAAAGAGGCCCCATATCGGGGCTTCTTTTATTTAGCGAAAAGCTAACCTGTAATTAAACATAAGCGCCATGGCTGCCCCTAGTTGACGTACTTCGCAACTATTAGTGTCGATGTCCCATATATGTACTATCTGAGGTTGCATAGGCTTCAGCTTCGTATTTGTTCTTTATGTAGCCTCGTCGAATGGTCTCTATTTGATTTAATATCGGGTGAATGAAGGGCTCACGTTGATGCTGCTTTATATGTACGAGTTCATGCTGCAGGTCATTTTTAAGTAAGTGGGTCCCCAATAATATGACATTGCCAAGTGTCATCGCACGAACACCTTTCTGTGAAGGCACCCATCCGTAATACCAAAAGCCTTTAACATGGATAACAATCGCAAATGGCTCGTGATGAAAAGTTAGTTTATATGGCCCAGACAATATGCTGGCGAATAACAGTATAATCGTCCATGGAATATTAAGTACAAAACTAACGAACTGCATGTTTAAATCATAGCAAACAAAACAGACTTCCTAAGAAGTCTTTTAAGCATAAACGGTATGGCTGGCCATTGTGAACCAGGTTAGAAGTATAATGTTAGATTATCCCACTAGCCGACTAACTGTGCGTGGTTAACCTTAGTTGACGTAATTACTGATTGAGTAGTTAACCTGCCGCTTTAATTCTCTCTTGCAGATTGTATATATAAGGGTCTTTGATTTTTCTGTAAGCTAAATAATCCTCGGGGTATTTGCTGTAGAGATCAAGTTTTAATTCAGAATACTTTTGTGCTTCGTCTGGATTACTGCGCAGAAAATCACGCACAGCAGTATATTCCCATACTATTGGGGATGATATTTCGTAGAAGTGGAGATTTACCGTCTTCTCTCCGTTTTTCCATTTGGAAAAAAGACGCCCGCATTTGTGCAACATATCGCCATAAGCCTCGTAGCCCATGTCTTTTAAGCGATCGTTATACGTGTCAACCTCCGTAATGCTATGTACTTGGACCAAAATATCAAGCTGTGGTTTTGCCGCTACGCCTGGGATTGATGTGCTACCAACATGCTGTATATCGAGTAACTGATTATTCAGAGCTTTGCGTATCCGCTGCGCTTCTTCCGCATACCAGTCCGGCCATACGGGCGAGTACGTAACTACTCTATAAGAGTGATTTGAATATTGTATTGCGTCGGCCATATGGAGAAGTATATCAAAACAAAAAGACTTCCGAAGAAGTCTTTTAAGCATAAGCGTCGTGGCTGGGGATGAGGGATTCGAACCCCCGAATGCTGGTACCAGAAACCAGTGCCTTACCACTTGGCGAATCCCCAACGCGGTAGTTTTTGAATTAAACTACAGATTGGGATTATAGCTAATTGTCCGAGATTTTACCAGTGGCACAGTCATGGAGAAGCTCTGCGTAATTTAAATGACCGGATGGTCAAGACGCAGAGCGTGACTCCTTAACCTCGCTTCCTGATTCGGGGAATAAGCATTCCTGTATTTGTGACGTAGCGACGGTGCTGGGCGGTCAAGCGTGTGCTCAGAAGGCTGTCCTCGCCGAGGGCACGTAGTACGAACACGCACATTGCACTGGTCAACGCGATAGCTAGATACAGGTTCCAGCTGAAGATGGCGATGCCGATGTACGACAGACCGATGCTGAAGTACAGAGGATGCCTGACATAGCGGTAGGGACCATCAGTCACCAGTTCATGCTTGTCATGCAATCCGACACCATCGACATAGTTTTTGCCGAGGTAACGCATTGCCCAGTCTCCGACAAAGTAGCCAATGACGGTAACTAAAGATCCAATGATCATCGGAAGGAGCCGCACAGGCTGGTCGCCAAGTGTGAACACAGCAAGGAAAATGAACGTCATCATTATGAAGTCGAACACAATACGGATCGATGGCTCTCTGCGCTTTGTGGGCTTTACTTTGTAATAGCGAATGTTGCTGATCTGCATCATGCGAAAACTCAACGAATACAACACAAAAAAGCCAAAGCTGAAGAAAAGCATTGTCTTACCACCTAATCAGAAGAAACGGAAATTGTTAAGGAACGGCTTATAATAACATCTAAGAGTTTAAACGTCAACAATATCTACATTTTGATTTAGGCGTAAAACTTGTTAAAGTAGAAAGCGTTAACAATTTAAATATAAAGAGACCGCGAGAGATCTAGCTCTACGACCGGTCAGCAACCAATATATGCAAGTATATAAGGTGCTCCATCTAGTCCCGAAATTCGGGGAAGATATAAAAGACTCTTTTATCCTTCCTCGGGCAACACGGGGGAAGGATATTTTTATGTCAGATTCTACTAACAGCTCGGATGCCATCATCACGTTCTTTACTAGCGAGTCAGTCTGCGCTGGTCACCCAGATAAGATTTGTGATGCCATTAGTGACGCCATTGTTGACGCCGCGTTGGCACAAGACCCCAATGCTCGTACAGGCATCGAGACTGTGGCAGGGGCTAACAAAATTGCTTTATATGGAGAGATCAAAACTACTGCCGATTTAAATTTTGAGCATATTGTCCGTGAGAAAGTCCGCCTGCTTGGATATAGCGTACCAGCTTGGGGTTTTAGCCAAGAATCAGAATTTAGTAATGATGTGCACCAACAATCGCCAGAGATTGCTATGGGCGTTGACCAAGACGGTGCTGGTGACCAGGGCATGATGTTCGGCTTTGCCATCAACGAAACTCCCGAGCTGATGCCCTTGCCAATTGCCATTGCCCAGAGTCTGGCGCGCAAGATTGATGAAGCTCGTGAAACCGGCATACTCAAATGGTTGCGCCCGGATGGTAAAGCACAGGTCACGGTGCGCTACGCCGACGGCAAGCCAGTTGGTATCGAAAAAGTTGTGGCCGCTGTGGCTCACGACGAAGACACCACCGCCGAGCAAGTGCGAGCTGATATTATTGAGCATGTTGTGACGCCAGTTCTGGACTATTATGCATTTGAAACGCCGACAGCCGAAAATATTGTCATCAATGGCACCGGGTTATGGCATATTCCGGGCCCAGAATCTGACGCTGGCTTGACTGGACGAAAGATTGTTGTAGACACATACGGTGGTTATGCCCGAGTTGGTGGGGGCGCCTTTAGCGGCAAAGATCCATCCAAAGTTGACCGCTCAGGCGCGTACGCCGCTCGTTTTATCGCCAAAAATATCGTGGCTGCCGGCCTGGCTACTAAATGCGAAGTCGGCCTAGCATATGTTATTGGGCAGCCACTACCATTGATGCAAACCATAGAAACCTTTGGCACCGAAACTGTAAGTCAGGCGGATTTACACGCTTTCAAAGACAAGCTGATCGATACATCGGTTAAAGGTATAATTGACCGCCTAGATCTGCGCCGTCCTATCTATAGCCAAACCTCTGCCTACGGTCACTTTGGCAAAGCCGACCTGCCGTGGGAGCAAATTGTAGCATTAGAAGTATAGAAGTATAATAATAGGGCTATGCCTCACCGTGCCCTTGCTTTACCTCGTCGTCCATCATGGCTCCCTATAACCATTGTCGCTTCAGTTGCTGGTATTCTGTACAGTTCTTGGCCACTTGGGTACAGCCTTAACCCAGTCGCTAACCGTGGGCTAGCCAGTAATTTAGAAGCTTCTGGCCAGCCATACAACTGGTTGTTCACGTTACTCGATATAGCCAGCGGCTTGCTGATAACCGCTGTCGCTTACAGGCTCTATCAGCGATTGCATGGCCGTCGTCAGTCTTGGTGGATCGTTGGTGCTGTAGTTGGTCTAGGAATGTTTGGTGTGCTTACCATGCTGGACGCTGTGCTGCCCATTGACTGTGTGCTGCCGGTGCAGGTCTGTAAGCCAGTCTTTCAGGATCCATATATTGTCATCCATGGCATCGCTAGCATCGGTTCAGTCAACGGCCTGACAATCAGTATAGTCTGTCTGTGGTGGGTGTTGATAAGGGAGCGCCGCGTTGCCGGCCGGCTTCGCTGGCTGCTACACTCAGTGCTGGTCATTTGGTTTGGCTTTGGACTCGGCACTGCCGAGCTTATTTATCGCAACAAATCGAGTGCTATTTCGCAACATGTCTTTATTGTGGTTTGCAGCCTGTGGATTGCTGCTATGCCGTACTTGGTACAGCGCTCACTACTGTTACAATCAGCTCGTAGGCGTGCCGCGGGCTTGTAAAATTAAGCATAAAGACTATGATGAGACTATATCAATAAAAAGGATTATCTATATGTATACCAAGAAACGTTTATTAAGCAGTATTGCTAGTCTGGTTGTCGGCTTAACATTGAGCGCCGCCGCGCCAGCTTTAGTGTTCGCAGAGGGTGGTATTTCAGGCTCAGGTTCAGGCTCAGGCGGTGGCACGACTTCAACAACGACTACTACAACGCAATCACCAACAGGGGAGCACAGCACCACAACCACTAGTACTCCGCCACCAACTACCACTGAAGATAAAACTGGCACCTCACATAGCGGCACCCAGTCTACGGCCAGCGAAGCTGAGGTCGAAGCTACTAGTGCTGATGACCAAAAACCAGAACCAAATGAAGCGAAGCAACACGAGATGCACACCAAGGGTGAGCAAAAGGTTGCCGACTTGCGCAAAGACCACAAAGAACACACTGCTGACCAGCGACAGAAGTTCTGTAACTTGCACAAAGATGGCATCAGCACGAGTGTTGGCGCTATCAAAGAGCACGCCCAAGCCTTGCAAGATCGCATTACCGAAGTTCTTGCCAAGGCTGTCGCCTTCAATACAACTCAAAACTTGTCACCAGCTAACTACGTTGCTCTATTAGCCGCAGCTAACAGCGATAAATTAGCTAGTTCGGCCGCCATTGCTAACTTAGTAGCACCAACATTAGACTGCACCAGCACTACCGTCGCCACTGATGTAGCGACCTTCAAAGTCAGTGCCGAAGCATCACGTGATGCCCTCAAAACCTACCGCAGCGATGTCAAAGCACTGATTCAAGCTATCAAGGCTGCCGCAGTCGCTGCTGAAAGCACCACAACATCTACAACTCCAGCAACAGAAGGGACTAACTAATATGAAGCGTTCACTCAATCAATCCGGTTTTGGCCTGGTACCAGTACTATTTCTAGTCGTTGTCGTAGCTGCTGTCGCAGTTATTGGATACCGCATTAGCAACAAAACCCAGGTTGCCAGCACGTCGCCAGCAATCGCTCGCTCAACTAAAGCACCCGTAGTCATCAAAAACGCCGCCGGCCTACAAAAAGCTAGTGACTCATTAACCGGTAGTCTTGACACCACTAGTCTTGATACTGACCTCAATAATTTGCTGTAACAACAGCGCTAACTAAAAAAATCTAGATCAGCAACATCCTCAGGCATGAAACCCTGGGGATGTTTAAAATTAGCCTGCCACTCGGTGCCTTTACCGTAGCCAAGATCTTTCATCAGCTTAGTCGGAGCATTGCGTAAGTGTAACGGCACGGGCAGGTCAGGGTAATCCTTGGCGGCGGCCAATGCCCTACTCATAGCATCGGCTACCACCCGTGACTTCTGAGCTTTAGCCAGCACGCTAGCGCAGTGAAACAGCGCGTATTGGCATTCTGGCATACCAATCCGCTCGACAGCCAAAAAGGTTGATACAGCTAAGTTGAGCGCCGCCGGCGCGGCCAGCCCTATGTCCTCGGAAGCAAATATCACCATGCGCCGGGCTACGAACTTGGGGTCTTCACCGGCTTGTAGCATACGGGCCAAATAATACAGCGCCGCTGTGGCGTCCGAGCCGCGCATACTTTTTATGAATGCCGAGATGACGTTGTAATGGTACTCACCCTTTTTGTCGTAGCCTGGCAGCTTCGTTTGGGCGGCAGTCTCTACTATCTGCGGGGTAATCGGCTTGCCAGCCGCCAACTGTGCTGCCAGTTCTAAGTTGCCCAGCGCCACGCGGGCATCGCCGCCAGATAGCTCCGCAAGTAACTCGATACTTTTGGCCGGAAGTTGTTTGGCGGTCAGCTTTTCGGCCTTAGCTGCCCGCTTCAGAATATTAGTGATAGCCTCCTTGTTTAAAGGCTCTAGCACTAAGACTCGGGAGCGACTCAGTAATGGATTTATAACTTCAAAACTGGGGTTTTCGGTAGTAGCGCCAACCAAAATAATCGTGCCGTCCTCGACATGCGGCAAAAAAGCGTCCTGCTGCGCCTTGTTGAAGCGGTGAATCTCATCAACAAACAAGATTGTTTGCATGCCGAGCCGGCGGTTTTGTTGGGCTCGTTCTACGGTTTTTATGACATCAGCTTTACCACTGGTAACTGCGCTCAGTTCCATAAATTCAGCCCCGGTTTCACGGGCAATAATCCGAGCCAGGGTAGTCTTGCCACTACCAGGTGGCCCCCACAATATCAGCGACGTCGGCTGGTTGTGCGCGATAATCTCATGAATAATTTTGCCAGCCCCAACCAAGTGCTGTTGCCCCAGTACCTCCGCCAGTTGCTCCGGCCGCTGCCGCTCCGCTAAGGGTCTTGTGTCCATAACTCTAGTATACCTGTTAACTTAGATGTCACTATGTTCAGATATATTAATGAGAACAGCTCTCTATAGTTGCCCAACTGGCCTGCTTATGCTATAATTATAGATAAGAAAGCGGGCGCTAGCTAATCAGCGCTATTTTAATGTAATGAGCCTTCAAGACCCCACCAAGATCCGCAATATTGCTATTATCGCCCACGTTGACCACGGCAAAACTACGCTGGTGGATGGTCTGCTCAAGCAGTCGCAGACCTTTCGTGACAACCAGGCCGAAATGAGCCAAGATTTGATTATGGACAGTGGTGACCAAGAAAAGGAGCGTGGCATTACTATCACCGCCAAGGTGACGGCTGTGCAGCATAACGACTACCGTATTAATATTATTGACACTCCAGGGCACGCTGACTTTTCTGGTGAGGTCGAGCGCACACTAAACCTTGCTGATGGCTGCTTACTAATTGTGGATGCCCAAGAAGGCCCTATGCCGCAGACTAAGTTCGTACTTGGTAAGGCACTGGCCGCTGAGCTGCAGCCAATCGTTATTATCAACAAAATCGATAAGCCTGGCAGTCGCATTAAAGAAGTTGAAGATGAGCTGGCTGATTTGTTCCTCGAGCTAGCCGTGCACGAAGACCAGCTGCATTATCCCGTTTACTATGCCATTGGCCGCGCTGGTAAAGCTTGGGATACGCCACCAGCTGACCCCGAAGCTGATGCTGATTTAGAGACTATTTTTCAGGCCGTTATAGATAAGATTCCAGCACCTTCTGTTGAGCTCGACAAGCCATTCCAGATGTTAGTGACCGCACTTGGTCACGATACCTTTAAGGGTAAGTACGCCATTGGCCGCATTACTCGTGGCACTATTAAGCCCGGTGATCAGATCACACTCTGCAAAAAGGACGGAACCTTCACTAAATCCAAGATTGATAATGTCTTTATGAGCCGTGGAGTAAGCAAGTTTGAAGTCGAAGGCGGCATTGCTGGTGACATCGTGCAGTTAACCGGTATTGCTGATGCTCAGATTGGCGAGACTGTCTGCCAGGTTGATAACCCTGACGCTCTGCCAACCATCGAAGTCGAAGCACCAACACTGCGTATTTACCTGGGCCCTAATACCTCCCCATTTAAAGGTCAAGAGGGTGAGTTTAGTACCTCCCGCCAGATTGCTGAACGCCTAAAGAAAGAAATGGAAACCAACGTTGGCTTAGAAGTCGAAGAAGACGGCATTGGCTTTACCGTTGCCGGTAAGGGCGAACTGCACCTCGGCGTATTAATTGAGACCATGCGCCGCGAAGGCTACGAGTTTGAAGTTGGTCGCCCGCAAGTTGTTACTAAGCAAGAAAACGGCAAAACTATGGAGCCAGTCGAAGAAGTGCTGATTGAAGTGCCTGCTGAGCACGTTGGTTCTGTACAAATGGAGCTTGGCCAGCGCCGCGCCGTGCTTAAAGAGCAGTTTGCTAGCCCTAAGGGCGTCACCAAGCTGGTGTACGAAATGCCAACTCGGGCGTTGCTAGGTATGCGTAATATCTTGCTAACCAACACCAAAGGCACGATTGTTATGAACTCCTTAACTATTGGCTACGAAGAGCAGGGTAGTGCCTTGACGCAGTTGCGTGCTGGTGTGCTCATCAGCTTTAGTACTGGGAGCTCAACGCCATATTCTTTACAGAACGCTGAGGCTCGTGGCACGACCTTTATTGGTCCAGCCGAAAAGGTTTACGCTGGTCAGATTATTGGCCTCAACACACGCTCTGAGGACATGGAAATTAACATTTGCCGCCCCAAGCAACTGACTAACATGCGTACTAGCTCCAGTGATGGTGTGGTGCAGCTGACGCCGCCAACAATCTTTAGCCTAGAGCAGTGCTTAGACTTTTTAGAAAACGACGAATTACTGGAAGTTACTCCCAAGAACCTGCGTATGCGTAAGCGCGAACTCGACCCCAACAAGCGCAAGCGCGGCAAGTAACTAACTATGCGCGCGTCACTACAGCGGGTTTTTCACCGCAATATCCAAGCTCAAGCGAATTTGGAATTGCTGCTGGTGTCCGCTGCTAGTAGCTTACTATTGCTAAGGTTTGCGCTGTATCTGTCTGGCTACCCGCAACTAGGCGGCGGCTCGCTGCACATTGCCCACATGCTGTATGGAGGCTTGCTGCTGCTAGCCGCAGTGGTTGTCCAGATTTCGTTCCTTGGTAAACGGGCACAGCGTGTAGCAGCTATCATTGGTGGCGCCGGTTTTGGGATATTTATTGATGAGCTCGGCAAGTTTATTACCAAGGACAACAACTACTTTTTTAGGCCAACAATCGGTATTATTTACGCCTTGTTTATGGTGCTGTACTTAGTGTTTAACTTTATTGGGCGTCGGCAAAATCTATCGTCGCGCGAATATCAACTCAATGCCTTGTCGGAGTTGCAAGAAGCTGTACTGCGCGACATGGACGCTACCGAAAAACAGCATGTTGAGCAGCTATTAGCTCACGCTGACCAAGCTGATGACATCACCAAGCACCTAAAGGCCTTGTTGAAGCGGATAGAGCTTGTCCCAACTGTTGATTCTACATTTCATAAGCTACGGCGGGCTGCCTCAGAGCGATATCAGCGGTTTTGGCGGCTGCGGGGCTCTAGTCAGATTATTGGTTTAATTTTTATCATCGAAGCAATACTATTTGTGATTGTCATTTTCGCGGCCCTGGCTACCAATATTACAGCGCTTGACAAGTTCGTACATGGGACCCAAAACTACGGCCAAAGTTTGTTAGTTGCTCAGCTGGTCAGCTCGCTGGTAGCGGCTTCATTCGCGACTGTAGGCGCTATCAAACTAACTCGTAACCGAATGGCTGGCTTTGAGTGGTTTCGTCGGGCAACTTTGGTCACCATATTTCTAACGGAATTCTTCATATTTACCCGAATACAGTTTGGGGCGATGCCAGGGTTTCTCATCAACCTGGTCTTGCTTGCTACTCTGAACTTCGCAATTGCACAAGAACGACAAGTTCATTAGGGCTGCATTAAATAGCTTGGTTATTTAGCAAGCAGACGTGCATTGGCTTGTTTCATACGGTCTGTTTCATCTTCGATTTCGTGGCCGACTATTTCTTCGATCAAGTCTTCGATAGTTACGACGCCAATGATTTTGTCGTCGCGCTCAATAGGTATCAGGTGCGTGCCGCCTGCGATAAACTTGCGAAACATGGTATCAAGCGCCGTCATGCTACCAACGAGTTGGGCTGGGTACAGGATCATATCTTCGACATGGTATAAATGCTCATCAAAATCAATATCAACCAGGTCTTTCATCAGCAGTACGCCGTAACATTTCGTAAGCATGCTGTCAAAGATGGGGATTCGGCTGAAACCCTTCTCTTTGATTTCATCGATTCTGTCTTCGTCAAGCGGCGTGTCGGGCATTAACCAGTAGGTATGGCGGATGTCGGTAAATATGTCACGGACTCGTTTTTCGCTCAGAGATAGAGCACCGCGCATAATTTCAACTTCGTGAGCGTCTAGCTCACTAGTATTGTTAGTCAAATGCTCGTTAATCATTAGGCCTAATTCTTGACGACTTTGTAACTTGGTACGTTGACGTGGAAACAGCTTGTCGAGCAGTAATTGCAGCGGTTTACTGACTATAAAGGTCATAAATATCATCAGTTTGAGTGCTTGGCTAAAACGGCTCGACCATAATAGTGGGTTTTTGGTAAACAAGGCCTGAGGTATAACTTCACCAAATACTACGATTAGCAAAGTGCTAAGTATGCCTGCGAAAATACCGTTGAGACGCTGATCAAGCACTAGTGTCGTCGCCGAAACTACAGCGACATTTGTCAGCAAGATGCTGGCCAACACCAAGTGGGTGTTTCTCCTAAGCGGCATTACACGGATCGCCTGTTTGTTGCCCAGTTTGGCTTTGCGCCGCAAATCAGCCATATCTAGCGACATAACAGCGACATTTAGTCCAGAGCAAATCGCTGACAACATTATCAATGCGAAAACTTCGGCGATTACAATAACAGTGGTGGTATCAATCATTCTAGTTGTATATATGGTAGCATAAGTCGATGCGTCATTTTAGTTTTTCTTTGATTTTAACCGTTGTGGCAGTGCTAGCGGCCGGCCTGTTACTTGGAATTGGCGCCGCTATTACTACTGTGATACTTATCGCTATAGAAATAGCCTTTAGTTTTGATAATGCCATCATCAACGCCAAAGTGTTGGCACGGCTCAGCCCACTATGGCAACGACTGTTTCTAACAATAGGTATGGTCATTGCGATTGTTGGTATGCGTTTTGTGTTTCCAATTGTAATAGTCATGGTCACGGCTCATTTGCCATGGTCAACGGTGCTACAGTATGCCTTGCACGACCCCAAACAGTATGCCGCGCATTTGGCGGATGCCCACACCAGTATCTCGGCCTTTGGCGGTAGTTTTTTGCTGACGCTGGCACTGTACTTCTTGCTAGATGGTGAGCGCACAGAGCTCTGGCTTGCCCGTATTGAACGCCCGTTGCAACGGATTGGAGGCTCGTTGTGGTTACCGCCGGTGTTGGCGGCAGTTGTGGTAACAGTTGTAAGCTTAGCCTATCGGGATACTAAGGCGGTGCTGGTACCTAGTTTGATTGGCATTGGCGCTTACGCCGGGATCAACGGCTTTATAGCCTTACTTGGCAGAGCGACAGGTCAGAGCAGTAGTCGTGGGCAATACATTGGCTGGAGCGCTTTTGTGGCCTTTATGTATTTGCAGGTGCTTGATGCTAGCTTTAGTTTTGACGGTGTACTCGGTGCCTTCGCCATTACTAACAAAGTTCTATTGATCGCCCTCGGCCTAGGTGTCGGTGCGCTGTGGGTACGCAGCTTGAGCGTATATATGGTCAAAAAGGGCACGCTCGACGAGTATATATACCTAGAACACGGTGCCCATTATGCTATTTTGGCATTGGCGGCAGCCTTGCTGGTGAGCATCTTTGTTGAGGTCCCAGATGTCATAACGGGGCTCTGCGGACTCGGTATTATCGGAGCATCGTTCATAGCTTCGCGCCAGGCTCGCAAGGCTCGTCAATAGTTGCGGAGTATCGTATTAACGCCCCAATAACTAATTAACTCGCCTCTATGAACACCACGGACATCTAAAAAACGTTGTGCAAAACCGCTTGCATTACATGTCGCACAGGCATAAGCTAAATGATAGGAAGTGTGAGGCTTCCGCGATCCGAGGTTTACGCCTCGGATCTTTTTTATTGCTTTTTTTCTGCCTCGCATTTTGGGCAGTAACCTTTGATTTCAAGCTGATGATCAAGTGCGCTGTACCCATATTGACTAGCTAGCTTTGCGAGCTGGGCTTCTATGTCTATATCTTCTGGAAGCGTCGTGACGCTGCCGCATCCCAGGCAAGTCAAGTGATGGTGATGTGCTTGAAAGGCGTCACTCAACTCAATTTTATACTTCCAGCCAATCTGTAAACGTTGCACAATGCCTAATTTCTCGAAGAGGGCGATAGTCCTATAGACGCTGGCCCGGTCAATGCTCATTACGCAGCGTTCAGCCAGCTCTGGCATCGTCAACGGCTCATTGTTAGCTAGCACTGCAAAAACTTGGCTCCTAGCAGCAGTAAAGCTCATCTTATGTTGGAGCAGAATTGTTCGTAGTGGTGAAGACTGAGACACAGGAGAAGATTGATGTGACATGCTGCAAATATATCACTAATTGCAACAAATTTGCAATAATAATCCTGTGTTTGCTACGATAGTTCCATGACACCACTACTTTTAGCCCTCGGCACATTTATATCAACCATGGCTGGCGGTATCACTGCCATCAAAAACAAGCAACGTCTGCGCTACATACTAGGCTTTACAGCCGGTATCATACTCGGCGTTATTGCCTTTGACATTTTGCCAGAAACCTTTCGCATCGCCCAGCAATATCACGTCGATACCACTAAGCCGATGGTAGCTTTGGTTGCTGGCTTTTTAATATTTCATATCCTAGAAAAGACCTTACTAATTCACCATGCCCATGAAACTGAGTACGGCAAACACAAGCATCCCCAAGTCGGTTTGCTATCGGCTCTGGCGCTTTCAGGGCACAGCTTTTTAGATGGCGTTGGTATTGGACTTGGCTTTCAGGTAAATAGCACCGTCGGTATCGCCGTCGCCGTCGCCGTTATTGGGCATGATTTTGCCGATGGCCTTAATACGGTTACCTTAATGCTTAATAACAAAAATAGTCCCCGAAAGTCATTCATATTGCTATTAGTAGATGCCTTTGCGCCCGTTATTGGTGTGGCATCAACTTACTTATTCCACCTTTCTGAAGCAAATCTCGTATTGTACTTGGGCTTTTTTGCAGGCTTCTTGCTGTACATTGGTGCCAGCGATATATTGCCACAGGCCCATGAAGAACATTCATCACGCATTACCATCGGTTTAACAATTATTGGCACGATGTTTATGTTTGGCATCACTCGCTTCGTCTAAACTCCTGGAACTGCTAAACTATAAGCATGATTATCGCTGTTATTGTTTTGGGATTACTAGTTTTATTACTGGCCTTTGCCGTGATCAAAAAACCTACTGCGCCGGCGCCCGACACCAGCAGCGCCATGCTGCTCAAAGCCGATATGACGGAGTTAACTAAGGGTATGATGGATCTAAAGGATGGTTTGCAAAAGCAGCTAACCGAACAAATGGGCAACAGTAACAAAAGCATGCAGAGCCAGTGGGCTTCTAGTAACAAAATTCTGACCGAAGTTACCCAGCGTTTGACCGAACTGGATAAAACCAACAAAAATGTTGGCGATATTGCCTCCGAGCTGAAGACATTACAAAACGTGCTACAAAATCCGAAACAGCGTGGAGTGATAGGCGAGTTTTACCTTGAGCAAATTCTGAAAAATATTCTGCCTCCAGGTGCCTTTGAGCTTCAGTATAAGATAACCGAAGGTATGATTGTTGACGCCGCCATTAAGCTGGATGACAAGATATTGCCGATTGATAGTAAATTCTCCCTAGAGAACTACAACCGTCTCATTGACGCCAAAGATGGCGAGCGTGAGGGGCTAGAAAAACTGTTTAAGATTGATATTAAAAACCGTATTGACGAGACCTCTAAGTACATCCTGCCAGGCAAGGGTACGCTTGACCAGGCCTTAATGTTCATTCCGTCAGAAGCCATATATTACGATCTATTGGCTAACAAAGTCGGTTTAGGCGGCGTAAGCGGACGCAACCTTATGCAATACGCCGCAGAGAAAAAGGTGACGGTGGTAGGTCCATCGACACTTTCGGCTATGCTGCAGACTATTATCCAGGGTTTACGTTCCATGGAAATTCACCGTGATACAGAGAAGATTCGTAAAAATATCGAGCAGTTACAAAAGCATTTGCTGGCCCACAACGCCTATATGATTAAGCTTGGTAGTAGCCTTGGCACTACTGTTGGGCACTACAACATTACCTACAAAGAGCTTGGCAAAATTGATCGTGACATTGTCAAGATCGCTGACACTGACGCTTCCATCGAACCCTTATTACTTGATCGTCCAACCCAGAACGACGACTAAGTATGCGGCCAGCTTTTGCAGTTATATCAACTATTTTGGTGCTGGTATCAGGCCCGTCATATGTTTCTGATATTTTAAAAGGCAAAGCCAAGCCGCAGCGAACGACATTTTTGATTTTTACCTTATTGAGTGCTATAGCGTTTTACGGCCAGCTGCGGTTGGGTGGCACCCTGTCGCTAATATTTACTGGTATGGACGTACTTGGTAGCCTAGGCGTGTTTTTGCTGTCGCTCAAATATGGTGTGTCGGGTTTTAGCCGCCATGATAAATATGCCATGGCAATGGCGCTAGTAGGGTTGATAATTTCGATCGTCGTCAAGGCACCAGTTCTGGCAATTTTAGGTGTCTTGCTAGCCGACATCGCCGCGATGTACCTAACTCTCCGTAAAACTTATCTGAATCCCGAAACTGAGCCCTATGTCAGTTGGATACTATTTGGATCGGCTGCAGTATTTAGCGCCCTGAGCATTGAGCACTACACGTTCGGGCTGTTACTGTATCCGGTCTATATCGCCCTCGCAACATTTGCAATTCCGCTAATCAAATATTTTGGCGCTCGTCATCAAGCTAGCCACAAGCCCGTAAACTAAAGTACTCAGCCTGATTTATTTGCGAAGCAGCACGTACGGTTTGCGTAAATAGAAGTAAAATGAGGCTAGTTTGGTAGTAGTTTTAATAAGGTGGGTGTGTTGGTGGGGAACGGACTTGGCAGCGTTAGCATGTTCTCGGGCATAGACGTTATAGCCCTGTTCTTGGTAGTCCGCCAGCAAATTTATGAATTCAGCGCGCTCTGGCTCCGTTAATTCATGCAGTGATTCGACGTGACGATTGGGCACAATCATCAGGTGATTGGTCACGGTCATGAACTCCCAAAATTGATAGGGAAAAGCGTTTTTGATTACCCGCATGTTCTTAGCTTCGTACACAGTTTCGCTGTCTTCTGGGTGACAAAAAGGGCAGCGTTTTACACCGCTGCGCAGCTGTTCGACTGATTTGTCGGGATTGTATTG
Organism: Saccharimonadales bacterium (SeqCode); assembly: GCA_038230395.1. Lineage (GTDB taxonomy): Bacteria > Patescibacteriota > Saccharimonadia > Saccharimonadales > UBA4665 > JBDSWU01. The sequence goes on from JBBRNI010000001.1 coordinate 107,619, forward strand.
TTTGGTGACTTTGCGTGAGCGATACATCGTGGATAGTATAGCAAATATAGCTAACTAGGATTTGGACTTGAGCAAATCGATGGTCAGCGCGGCTGTCCACGAAAAGTTCGCCGCGCCAGCTGGCTCGCCAGTCAGCGGGTCAAAGTACTCGTAAGCTCCATGACGACCGACCATTTCGAGTGTACTTTCAGTTAATACATCAGCGTGGTCATTATAATCATAGCGCCGCAAGCCCTGGATAATTAGCCAGTTCATATTGACCCATGTCGGACCTTGCCAGTAGAGTTTTGACTTAAACCACGGTGAATCAACTGGTACGCTTGGCACGGCGTAGGCCGGTCCAAAGCTACGTTCTTGCTCTAGTAGCTTTACGAGCTTGGCGGCCCGCTCTTTGGTAATATGACCGGCATACATGGGCAACAATGTCGCAACCGTCGGGATTTTGAGCAGCCGGTGGGTAACAAAATCGCGAGAATAGTATTGGCTCGAATAGTCGTCCCATAGTTGTTCGCAGGCTGTTTCGGTGCGCTTCATCTGCTCGTCCAAATCTTCTGGAATTTCTTCTTTGAGGCTCTTGGCTATGTCACGCAGGTGGTGATTGGCTCTAATCAGGATGCTGTTAAATGCTAAATCTTCGATTGCGAATAGGCCCCTGTCCAGAATCTTATTGATGTCGTAGCCTTTACGGCGCAGGCGGAGTTGGGCGTCGAACAAGGTGATTGCTTCGATAGTCGAGAAGCGCTGATCCATAGGGACCGATTGTGTGTCACGTCGAAACAGGGTTATTACGCGGTCAAACTTAGTTTTTTCAATCAACCGAATCCAAAATGGTAGCAGGTGATCATGCATTTCAGCCATCCAAGGTGGTGAATTATCGAGACCAGTTTCCCAAGGATGGATTTGTAGTGTCAGCCCTTCGTTATGCGGGTCACGCTCGTTGTAGAGCCATTGGTGGTAGTGCAACAGCGCCGGCCACATCTGGGCGTACCAGCTGCGGCGCTCTGGCCAATCGAGTTTAGCACCAATCTGGACAACTGCTTCAGCCAACATGGGCGGTTGGGTAATACCGGTAGTGGCGACGTCACTCGGCGCATTTGGGTTAACCCAGCTTCGCCAGATAGTTCGATCAGTTCGATACTTTGGTTCAGCTCGAAAAATAATATTTGGCAACATGCCATTATGCCACTGTCCACGAAGCAAACTTAATAACTCGCGCTGAGCCTTGGGCACGTCTATTTGCGCCAATCCGATAGCCACGAAGCAGCTGTCCCAGAGCCATTGGTGTGGGTATAGCCCATGCGCCGGCTGGGTGTAATCGCCCCTGTCGTTCATGGCTAGGACAGCGGTCATTTGCTCTAATAGATCGGGGAAGTCCTGCATATATATTTAAGTATAGCTTAAAATTGCCCCACGCTTATGCTTGCTAATAGCGCATCAGCTAATTATGATGACACTAATGAATCGGTTACCGGATAATTTTCAATTGCCTGGCTTTGTGGATGTACACGTACATTTGCGTGAGCCTGGTAATAACCATGCCGAAACAATTGCCTCCGGAACCCTGGCGGCGGCCCACGCTGGCTACGTGCTGCTGGGTGATATGCCAAACAACCCTGACGCCGAAACATGGACTGAGGCGGCGCTCATAGACAAACAAGACCGTCAGCGACGTAGTGGATATATTCCTTTAACGTTCCACTCTGGATCACAGCCCGCGTCAGACAATCTCGGTGAACTACCCGCTATGGCGAAACGTTCATTGTTACTCAAATTTTACGCTGGTGAAACAGGCAATAAGCAAAATCACGAAGCAGCTGAGTTTAAGGCAGCCACTGGTATCTGGCATCGTGCCGACCCAAACCGAGCCATTGGCTTACATGCTGGCAAAGAGAACCTAGCTGATTTTATAGGTATGGTCGCTAGTGATTTTCGCCACCCATTGCACGTCCACCATATTAGTAATCCACAGGACGTAAAAATTGTTATGCACGCCAAAAAAATGGGTTTGCCGGTAACCTGCGGCGTAACACCACACCATTTACTCAAAAACTCTCAAGCCACTATGACAGAAGGTTGGTTCGCGCGCATGATGCCTGAGCTTGCTCACCAAAATGATAGCGAGGAACTGATGCGCCAGCTAGCTAATGGAGACATCGACATCATTGAATCTGACCATGCGCCACACGCTGTTGACTCCAAGTCTACAGCTGAACATGAAAACCCTGATGGTACAGAACATAGTGGCGACACTACTTGTTTTGGCGTACCTGGCATAGAGCTGATACCACAACTGTTGTTTTATCAGGTTGAGCGTGGAGCTATTAGTCTTGAGCGGCTGGTTGACGCTTTGTCGACACGTCCGGCACAAATATTGGGCGTCAAAATATCACCCCGTAGCTTCAGTACCTGGCGTCGTGAGGTCTATCGTATAGACGATGAATCTAATTATGCTATTTCTGGCTCGGGCTGGACGCCTTACCTAGGAATGCTTGCATCTGGACGCCTCGAAACACTGGTTATTCGAGACGCGCCCATTATAGCGGCAAAACAAGTTCTTCAGAGGCGTGGTGACTATGTCAGCCAGCGTGGAACGGTAATTTAATATGCCAATATTCGCTGAAAACACCGTCATAGGGGAGACAATGCGATTGGCTAAAGCTCACGAGTGGGAGGCTGCTGGTGAAGCGCTGCGTCACGAAGGTTTAAAGCATGGTGTCGAGGCTGGGATGCATGCCCTTGGCAACACTGAGCTGGGGCGCTTAGCACTGAGCCGCATTGCTGGCCCAGTCGTTGATGACCCAAGACTCGCTACATCACTAGCTGGCTTACAACTAGATGGCCCGACTGGTATTGCCGCAGGCTGGGATAAAACAGGCAATTCGATACTAGCCTGGCAAGCAATGGGTGCCCGACATATCACCCCGGGCGGTGTACCACTCTATCCGCAAAGCGGTGCCCGATGGCCACGACTCTGGACCATGGATGACTACCGGGGTGACCACGGCAGCAGCGTCTCACGAAATGCCTACGGCTTTTATTCTCCCGGCAGTGACGTTGTGCTGCGTAACATCGCCGCTCAGCGCGAAACAGGCACCGTTACAATTCCTGTTATTGTCCAAGTGACTGCCAACAAAGAGTTTTATGAACCAGCCAATCGTCACTTGGTACCACACATGCTGGCGGCTACAATTCGTAAGCTATCCCCGGTCGCTGATGGCATTAGTCTTGGCCTGACGTCTCCAAATACGCTTGGGATGCGTGATGCTCAGGACCAAACAGAGTTTATATATGCCTGTGTTGCCAGCGCCCGAGAGGCAACCATTGGTAGTAACTGGCGATTACCACTCTTTTATAAGATGGACGGTGATGGTGGTGAGCAACGACACGACAGCATCATAGAGGTATTATTACGTGCTGAAGCAGATGGAGCCGAGCTTATTAATTCCACCGCTCTTGCCACAATTAAGTCCAAGTACGGCGTTGAAGATTTGCCCGGTGGCATGGCAGGTGCAGACCCAGATTATCAACAAATGGCACTCGATAGTGTTAAATACGTATATGAAGCAGCTGGAGATAGATTGGCTATTCATGGCATGGGTGGCATTAACAGCGCCGAACAAAATTTAAGAATGATTAGAGCGGGAGCCAGCGCAACGTCGATTAATACTGGTGTACGATCGCTTGGGCGCCGCGCGATGCGTCAGCTAGAAGCTGGCTTGATACCGCACCTCGATCAAATGACTGAGGTTATGCAGCTACAACAAATTGTTGGATCTGACACCCTTCGTGGAGCAAAACCATGAGCGTTGAACAGTCTGACGATAGTTTTTGGGAAGAGCACAAGGTAGCATTGAGCGCAACGGTTGGCGGATTAGTCGCCGCAGCGGGCGCATTGGCGATGCACCGACTCAGCAAACAGCATATTAATTTGCAATTTGGTGAGCCTAAAATAAGCCATGATCAAGATTTGGGTGAAATACCCCCGACAGAGTAAAAGCCTAGTTAGCGGTAGTTGTTGAAGCTGATTGGGAAGTCAAAATCGTGGGAGCGAAGTAGCTGCATGACTTGCTGTAAGTCGTCTTTGCTGGTACTCATAACGCGCACGGCGTCGCCTTGAATTTGTGGTTTGACCTTTGGGAATTGTTCACGAATCAGGGCGCTTATTTTTTTGGCCTTTTCTTGGTCGAGACCTTGCTTGAAGACGATTTCTTGGGTAGTTTTGAGATTACTTTCAACGATGTCAGCAGATGTGTCGAGCAACTTTTGGCTTTGCTCGCGCGCAGCCAGCTTTTTGCGGATGATGTCTAGTATGGCCTCGATTTGCCACTCACCGTTGCCAGTAATTTTGATGCCGGCTTTATCACCACTCAGCCATTCGACATCGGCGGGCGTACCCTTAAAGTCATAGCGACTGCTAATTTCGCGCTGAACTTGATCGTAGACGTTGTTCATCTCAGCCTTATCAAACTCGCTCACAACATCAAAAGAAAAATTTGCCATGCTTATAGTATACACTGTTCAGTTGCTAGTGACCTCTGGTATACTTGAGCGGTATGAATTACCAAAACTCTCAAATTGCCGAAACGGCCGAATTGTTGACACAGCGTTGCAATGACCTTGAAACCAAGTCTGACATTTTGCGAGCTGTTGAGTTAAAGTCACTGTTTGACCAGATCCGTACCATTGCCCCAGAAGAACGAGGCGCCTTTGGTAAAGAAGTTAACGAACTGCGCATGGCCTTGCAAGCGCTGGTTGATGACTCTCAGGTAGTTCAGTCGTCCTTACCGCCCATTGATATCACAGCGCCGTTTGACAGCAATGTGCCAGCCAGTAAACGCCCGGGCTTATTACCAAGTCAAACCGGTACACAGCATCCACTCATGGCCGAGCTGGCAGCCGTGCTCGACATTTTTTACCGTATGGGCTTCACGGCACTAGAGTCTCGTGAGATAGATGATGACTTTCATATGTTTGAGGCACTTAACTTCCCTGAGGGCCACCCGGCACGTGATGATTACGATACCTTCATGACCGAGCAAACAGCCGTAGACGGCAAATCCTTTATTGCTCCGGCACATACGTCTACTATGCAACACCGTGTGCTACTCGAGCACAAAGCCGCATTAGAATCTGGCAAGCCTATTGCTGTCGTAATACCAGGTAGGGTATTCCGTAACGAAGACTTAGATGCCCGTCACGAGCATACCTTTTATCAGCTGGAAGGCGTCTATGTTGACAAAGGCGTTAACGCTGGTCACCTAATAGCAACGCTCAAAGCATTCCTAGAAGAATATTACGGCAAGCAGCTAGAGGTCAAAACCAATCCATTTTATTTTCCTTTTACTGAACCCAGTTTCGAGTTTATGCTCAGCTGTCCGTTTTGTGACAAACAGGGCTGCAATATATGTAGCCAGGCCGGTTGGATCGAGCTACTTGGTTGTGGCATGATCCACCCTAATGTCTTGCATGCCGCTGGTATTGACACCAATATTTACACTGGTTTCGCCTGGGGCGGTGGCGTCGATCGACTAGTGATGATGAAACACAGTATTGAAGACATCCGTCATTTTGCTTCTGGACGGCTCGATTTCTTGAGGCAGTTTTCATGACACAAGTCACTACAATATCGATGGTAGAGCTAACCGAGATGTCAAAAAATATGTTCGAATCTATAGTTAAAGCCGATGTCGACATAGCTAAGCGCGTAGTTATAGTTGATATGGGAATGCATGCTGATGGCGAAGCTGAACTACTTGAGCAGGGCTCTAAACAGCGCGATGTATGGGGCATAAACTTGCATCCCAGCAAGTATGGCACCGATGAGTTTATTGAGTTTGACTCAATGATAAACATTCGGCCTAGCCAAGGAAACCCATCAAAAGATGTGCTTGACGCTAGTGTCCGCCAGAGGATCATCGATCTGATTGCCGAGGTTGTGCATGAGTAAGCACATATTTGATACGCGGCAATGGGCATCGATGACGATGTTTGAGCAAATGGGTAATATTGGCTCAGAAGTCGGCCGCGCCTTGTCAGCAAAACATCGCTCTGACGCGGTGAGTATGAACGGAGCACTCGCTCGTGGTCTGGATTTAATTGACACCACAGCATCATTATGGGCTGCTCAAAAGTCTCCTCGTACTAAAGAGTTGCTGCTAGCCCGGGAACAATTTACCAGAAGCATTTTAACTGATGAGGAAGATCTAACTTTAGAGGCATACTTTTTTCAGTATGCCTATGCGGCAAGGAAAGATCGATGAGCAAACAAGGCTATCGGCGACTGAAGAAGTTCGAAGAAGAATCACTATGGCTAGAGGCCTGCAAAGTTGCCAAGGAAGTCCGATCATGAAAGTAAGTGTTAACTGGATCCGCGAATATTTAGACTTCGAATTACCGGCGACCGATGAGCTTGTTGCTAAAGTAGGTGCTCAAATTGGTGGCGTTGACGAAGTGACTGACATCGGTGCTAAGTATCGGGGCGTGGTAATTGTTCGTGTTGCCACCGTTACCAAAATGGATGATTCTGACCACTTGAATATTTGTATGATTGACGATGGTCGCGTGACGCAGAATGTTAATCGTGAGCATAGTGGCTTTGTGCAAGTTGTTTGTGGCGCGCCAAATGTCCGTGAAGGCATGTATGTAGCTTGGCTGCCGCCGGGCAGTGTTGTGCCGAGCAGTGTCGATGATAGTGATCCGTTTGTGCTTAGCGCCCGACCGCTAAGAGGAGTAGTTAGTAATGGCATGCTGGCTAGCGCGAAAGAGCTCGGCATCGGCGATAGCCACGATGGCATTTTGGAACTAAACCAACTAGATGCCAAACCAGGCGATGACTTTGCACAGACCTACAAACTAAACGACATCATTATTGATATTGAAAACAAGATGTTCACCCACAGGCCTGATTGTTTTGGACAGCTAGGTGTTGCTCGTGAAGTCGCTGGTATATTTGGCCAACAGTTTACGTCGCCACGTTGGTATACCCAAACCAACAGCCTAGTCACCAAGTCTGGCGATGTCAGCATGCAAGTTAGCCTCACCAATGAGATACCCGAATTGGTACCACGCTATATGCTAGTGGCAATGGATGATATTACGGTTGAAGATAGCCCAGTTTGGCTGCAAACCTATCTAACTCGTGTCGGTATCCGGCCTATCAATAACATCGTCGACGTTACAAACTACATTATGATGTTGACCGGCCAGCCATTGCACGCCTTTGACTACGATAAGGTTGCGGTTGATGGTCGAGCGATAATTGTGGTTCGTAACCCGCACGTCGACGAAACGCTGTCACTACTTGATGGCAAAACCATCAAGCCTCGGTCTGAGGCTATCCTAATTTGTGACCAAGATAGAGCTATTGGTCTTGGTGGTATTATGGGCGCCAAAAATTCTGAGATCGATAGCAACACCAAGCGCATATTAATCGAATGCGCTAGCTTTGATATGTATAACATTCGCCGCACCAGCATGGAGCACGGTATCTTTAGTGACGCTGTAACGCGCTTTACCAAAGGCCAGTCAGAATGGCAAAATCCAGCCGTGTTATTTCAGACCGTACAAATGATTCAATCATTATGCCCAGAAGCCAAGCCGGTTGGCCGTGTTGTTGATCAGCATCAGCCAAACCGCGAAACCCTAGCAGTGCCAGTGACTGTCGATTTTATTAATCAGCGGCTTGGCCTATCGCTCAACGCTGAAGATATGCAAACGTTGCTACAAAATGTTGAATTCCAAGTTACCATTACAGATGACGGATTATTAGTTGAGGCACCGTTTTGGAGAACCGACATTGAACTCCGTGAAGATGTGGTCGAAGAAATAGGCCGGCTCCATGGTTTTGATTATTTACCTATCGATTTACCATTCCGCGAAATCATACCAACCCACCGGGATGATATGCTACAACTTAAGGCTCGAATCCGAGTATACCTTGCGAAAGCCGGTGCCAATGAGCTACTGAACTATAGCTTCGTTCACGGCAAGCTTCTAGACAAAGCTACGCAAGATAAGAGCTTGGCCTACCGCGTAAGCAACGCATTAAGTCCTGACTTGCAATATTATCGTCTGAGCCTAATGCCGAGTTTGCTCGAAAAAGTTCATCCAAATATTAAACTGGGGTATGAACAGTTTGTGCTTTATGAAATGGGCAAAGGGCACAATATTCAGCACATAGATAGTGACGGATTGCCGTTAGAATTCGAAATGTTAGAAGCTGTCTATGCCGCGCAGGACAAAGCCGCCGCACCTGGCGCGCCTTTTTACCAAGCCAGAAACTACATGGTCAGTTTGCTTCAGGAGCTAGGCCTCGCGGTGTCCTTGCGCCCACTTCCAGAAACAATGACGTTCTCGACGGTACAGCCGTTTGACCCAGTGCGCGCAGCGCTGGTCTACGTCGCTGGGACTGATACATTGCTTGGTGGTATCGGTGAGTTTAAAGCGAGCGTTAAAAAAGGTTTCAAATTACCAACTGCGAGTGCCGGATTTAATTTAAGTCTGACTGATGTCTGGCAGGCCGTGCAAGCAAGTCCCAAAAGCCGCTACACCCAATTACCACGCTTCCCTAAAGTCAGTCAGGACATCACATTAACAGTCTCATCTGACATAAGCTACCAACAGTTATATGATGTTGTCTTGATTACCATTCACGCTGCTCAGCCTGATTACGTATTATCATTGCTGCAACCTCTTGATATATACCAGTCTGAGGATGATGTGGAGCACAAGAACATCAGTTTCAGGCTGCAAATTGCTAGCTATAAACGGACGCTGACTGACCCCGAGATTACTAAGCTTCTTGACTTGGTTGCAGCAGCCGCTTATGAACAACTTAACGCCGAACGGATATAATAATGAGCGATGTAACAGGAAGAATATTAGATATCCATGCGGACTACGAGCTAGCCCCACATATGGTGGTATTTAGCCATGGTTTTGGTGTTGAGCGTACCAGCCGCGGCATGTTCAGTGAGATAGTTAAAGCGCTACCCGAGGATTACGGCTATGTGCTGTTTGATTATTATGACTACGACAGCGACAGTGATGGCCAGACAATCAATATCTCAACTTTTGAAGATCAGCAGCGCTTGCTGCTTAGTATTATTGCCTGGCTGAGTGAGCAGGGAAGTATTACGGATATATCACTGGTTGCCCATTCGGCAGGCTGCATCGTGGCCGCAATGGCTCAGGCGCCAGAAATAAAAAAAGCCGTCATGCTTGCACCGCCGCTACAAATTAGTGGGTTGAGCGACTACTTTATGCAAAAGTTTGGTGTTGAACAAAAGGACGGTTTGTGGACAATCCCGCGCAGTGACGGTACTACCAGTATTGTTCCGCAAGCAATGTTCGACGAGATCGAAACAATTGACGCCAAGGAACGGTTACTAAATTATGCCACAGTTCAGCCATATGCTTTGATACTGCCAAGCCATGATGAAGTACTAGGCGAAACTGATTACAATGACTTGGCGCTCGATGACAATATTAGCGCACAAACAATTGACGACGCTGACCATAACTTTACAGGTCAGAGCCGCGCTGGCATGATTGAAGCAGTTATTAGTTGGCTCCAAGACTAGTACAGTGTAATAAAACTCACATAAATTTTGACAAATCCCGGTGCTTACGGTTAGAATATGGTATGAAAATCAGTCAACCTGCTCTTACTTTTGACGACGTGCTACTTATGCCCGGCAAAACAACTTTTGACCGCAGTCAAATCAGTCTCGAAACTAAATTAACTCGCAAAATTACGCTGACAGCACCGTTTGTTTCGGCGCCTATGGATACCGTCACAGAGCATAAATTGGCGATCAAACTGGCCAGTCTTGGCGGCATTGGGATCATTCACCGTAATATGACTGTTGATGGTCAAGCCACTGAGGTAAAGCTAGTCAAAGCCGCGGGAGGCTTGGTTGGTGCGGCTATTGGTACTAGCCCAGGCTACGAAGCTCGCTTAGAGAACTTAGTAGCGGCTGGTGTTGACGCTATCGTCATCGATACGGCCCATGGTTACAACCAGCACGTGCTCGACACCTTAGCGTACTCCAAACAACATTATCCAGATTTACAAGTCATCGCAGGTAGCATAGCAACCGCTGAAGCCGCAACTGCGCTGATTGAAGCTGGGGCAGACGGCCTTCGTGTTGGCATGGGCCCAGGCGCCATCTGCACCACACGAATCGTTTCCGGAATGGGCGTGCCACAGTTGAGCGCGATTATGGAAATCTCCGAAATTGCTCAGGCTGCCGGCGTGCCGGTTATTGCTGACGGTGGCATCAATTATGACGGTGACGTTGTCAAAGCATTGGCCGCTGGTGCCTCGACTGTTATGATGGGCCGTTTATTTGCAGCTACCGAAGAGTCACCCGGTGAATTGGTGACCATGGCTAGCGTTGATGTGCCGCATCGTTTCCAAAGTATTATTCATGGTTCCGAAGCCGATACTTATAAGTTCAAAACCTACCGCGGTATGGGTTCAATCGGCGCAATGAAGCGTGGCAAAGAAATCGCCGCCGAGGACGAATTTCACGGCAAAAGCTACACTGACAACACCAAGCTAGTCGCTGAAGGCGTCGAAGGGCTCGTACCATGCAGCGGCACTGTCGAAGACTTGGTTCAGCGCATGTGCGAAAGCGTGCGTTCGGGCATGTTCTACGTCGGTGCAAATACTATCCCAACGCTTTACGATAAAGCATTATTCCGTCCGATCACTCAGGCTTCGCTACACGAAAGCCACCCACACGACATTTTCGTGACTCGCTAATGGTCTTGTAATTTACCTCCTCACCGCACCTCATGTTGATTTATGGACATCGGTTGGTAGAAGTCAGTCGGTCAGTTACAATATTCAAATATGAAACAACTGTGGCGCATCGTACAATTTACTCGTGACCTGTGGCCGTACTACGCCGCCGTAAGCGGCTTCACTATTCTATTGGCAGTGGTCGGTCAACTAGTACCTTTATTCACCAAAAGCGCTGTCGATCAAATCACCAAGCTACTTCAAGGTGGCCATGCCAATGTTAAGCTGGTGGCGTTGTTCGCCTTTTTGATATTTTTGACTGACTTGGGCCAAACTATCTTTAGCAATATTAGTGGTTACTTCGGTGATATCTTAAGTATTAAGGTACAACGAGCTATGAGTGAACGGTACTACGAACATATGCTGAGCTTGCCGCAAGCTTATTTTGACAGCTCCTTGACTGGTACCATCATCAATCGGATGTCACGTGGTATTACCCAGATCAGCGGCTTTATGCAAACGGTAAGCAATAACTTTTTGCAGTTTATATTTAGTACCATTTTTACCTTGATCATCGTTTTCTATTATTCATGGCCGGTTGGTTTGATGTTGAGTTTGCTGTATCCAGTTTTTGTATGGTTGACAACCCGGACCAGCGAAAAATGGCAAGGCTACCAAAAAACTATAAATACCGAGCAAGACAAGGCTAGCGGGCGCTTTGCTGAGTCGATAAGCCAAGTTAAGGTCGTTAAAAGCTTTTCGCAAGAAAAGCGTGAACTCCGGATTTTTGGTAAGCATTTTACGGCGGCTGTCGAAACTACCTATCCGCAAAGCAGGTATTGGCACAAGCAAGATGTTAAGCGCAGAGTAGTTCTCAATCTAATATTCTTGGCAGTTTATGCCTTCATTTTCGTCGAAACTGCCCGGGGCGCTTACTCACTTGGTGTTATGATTTTGCTGATTCAGTACACCCAGCTTATTCGTATACCTATTTTTAGTATCAGCTTCCTGGTTGACGCCTCGCAGCGCGCTTTATCTAACACACGTGATTACTTTGAAGCTATGGATACTGAACCAGCGATTACTGATCACGAGGGGGCTGAGCCACTCAAAGTAACGTCCGGGGCTGTTTTGTTCAAGGACGTACGATTTAGTTACGACATCAGTCAGCCAGTGCTGAAGCATGTCAGTTTTGAGCTGCCAGCTCACAGCAAAACAGCTTTAGTCGGTGAAAGTGGCGAAGGCAAAACAACAATTACTAGTTTGCTACTTCGCTTGTATGAACTTGAAGCGGGTGTGATCAGTATAGACGACCAGAATGTAGCTGAAGTTACTCAAGCGTCCCTGCGAAGCGCCATCGCTGTAGTTTTTCAGGAGCCAGCACTCTTTAGCGGCACTATCAAAGAAAATATCGCCTACGCTGACCCCGCCGCTACTGAAGCCCAGGTTATTGCTGCTGCCAAAGCCGCCAATGCTCACAGCTTTATTTCTAAGTTTGATAAAGGCTACGATAGTGAGATTGGTGAGCGCGGCCTGAAGCTCAGTGGTGGTCAGAAGCAACGGATTGCTATTGCCAGGGCTTTGCTGAAGGACGCTCCGATATTAATCCTTGACGAAGCTACGAGCAGTCTTGACAGCAAAAGCGAGCGCTTAGTACAGCAAGCGCTCGAGCGTCTCATGAAAGATCGCACCACGCTTATCATCGCCCACCGCCTTAGTACGATTCAGGCGGTTGATCAGATCGTGACAATCAACAAAGGCTCTGTGGACGAAATAGGCTCTCCTGAGCAACTTGCCAGCAGCGGAGGGATCTATGCGCAATTATTGGCGCTGCAGGATGGTTCAGAGGCGAACAAGAAGAAGTTGCGAACATATGAGATGGAAGCTCGTTAACACCCCGCGTTTATCTCTATGGTTAGTCAGGTTGTCCTGAGTCATTAAAACCGCTACACTATTATTAGCAATAAAGTGAACGAGGAAATACAATATGGCACGGAAACGTGAACGAGCTTTCGCGCTCTTTGGAGCAATACTATTTTTGGTAACATCGTCAGCACTGACGATCGCCATCATTTATTCGGCGGTTCAGAATCATAATACTAAGCAGAACGACAGCCTGGCACTAGCCAAGGCACAAGCAGCAATCAAAGCAAACGCGACTAAGCAGACAGGAGCAAAAGTGGACAATACTACAGGTAAATTAGAGGGCACTCAGCTCAGCGGTTGGACCCCAACACCCAGCATCCCTACGCTTCAAGAGCAGGACCTAACACCTGGAACTGGAAACGAAGTCAAATCAGGTGCTACAGTCACTGTTGACTACACGGGCGCCGTAGCGGCAACTGGCACAATTTTCCAAAGCTCTAAAGACACTGGTCAGACGGTCTCATTCCCGTTGGCAAACGTTATCGCTGGCTGGACACAGGGTGTACCTGGCATGAAGGTTGGCGGCACGCGCCGTTTACTCATACCAGCTTCACTTGCCTATGGAGCCAATCCGCCCCAAGGTTCTGGTATTCCAGCCAATGCTGATCTGGTCTTCGACATTACTTTGCACGCTATCAAATAAGCTAGAACGTACTAAAAAACACAATATATAGCGTCTTGCAAACAGTGCGGGCGCTATATATAATAGTCATTAGTAGAATTCAAAATAAAATAAAGGGGATAAACCATCATGGTCAAGGACATCACTATCTTTACTACCAATAGCTGCGGCTACTGCCAAATGGTCAAAAAGTACCTTGGTGCCAAGGGCCATAGCTACCAGGAGGTTAACCTCGACGAAGAGCCCCACCGCCAAGCTGAAGCCATGGAATTATCCGGCGCCATGACCGTGCCAGTCACAGTCATTACCAAATCAGACGATTCGCGTGAAGTTATAGTGGGCTATAACCTAGCCAAACTAGCTCCAGCAGTTGCCTAGTTTTTCAGACCTAATTAGTTTCTAACTCGCCTGTAGGGGTGAAGTAATGTAAGATGGAGTTAATATGACTAACGATCGACCAATATTAGTTTATGGTGCGGAGTGGTGTGCTGATTGCCATCGAACGCGGGCATTATTCGATCAATATAAAGTTAATTATAAATACATAGACATCGACAAAGATGCCAAAGCCAAAGCCGAGATGCTAAAGTTGGTTGACGGCAGCAACGTCGTACCAACCATTGTCTTTACTGACGGAAGCATTTTGCAAGAGCCCACTAATGACGAGCTTCTAACAAAACTCGATCTACGTGTCAAAAACGAGACTGGTAAAGCCCCCCAACACGATGTAATTATCATCGGCGCCGGACCAGCGGCTCTGTCTGCGGCAATCTACACCACTCGCGAAGACATAGAGACGCTGCTATTTGAGCGTGCCGTTGTAGGCGGCTTAGCGGCGGTAACCGAGAAGATCGATAATTATCCAGGTTTCCCTGACGGTGTCGAGGGACTGACGCTGGCAGATGATTTACGCAAGCAGGCCGAGCGCTTCGGAGCTGTTATCGAACTCGGTGAGGTCACAGCTATCAAAGACGAAGGCGACTACAAGCGACTAGAAACTACCAGCGGAGACATGCTGGCACGAGCGGTGTTGATCACCACTGGCTCAGATTATAAAAAAATTGGCGCACCCGGTGAAACAGACTTTTATGGCCGTGGCGTACACTACTGCGCGACCTGTGATGGTGCATTTTATCGTGATAAAAAACTAGTTGTAGTTGGCGGCGGTAATTCAGCGGTGCAGGAAGCGATCTTTTTGACTCGATTTGCAACGCACATTGATCTGTTAGTACGTTCCACAATCAAGGCTAGCGGTACTCTCAAAAGGGATCTCGACAAGCAGGTCAAAGACAACAAAATAACTATCCACCTAAATACCACAACCGATGAGATTTTGGGCGTCGATAAATTCGTAACTAGCGTCAAAGCCACCAAGGACGGTAAGGCTGTTGAATTTAAGGTTGACGGAGTCTTTGTGTTTGTTGGACTGTCACCCAACTCGCAGTTTGTCAAAAACAGCACTGTTGAGCTCGACGAAGTTGGCTTTGTAGTCACCGATCACGAACTGATGACCGCTATTCCTGGTGTGTTCGCTGCAGGTGATATTCGGTCAGGAGCCACTATGCAAATTGCCAGCGCTGCCGGTGAAGGAGCTACTGCTGCTCTCAAAATACGTGAGTACCTTGAAGGCCACACAAAGTCATCGTCGTAGACTATCTACATAAACCAAAGTAACCATATGGTTACTTTGGTTTATGGGTTTACTAGTAATCCGCGGAGTAATTAGAAAAATAGTCGCCGACTAATTGGTGCTTTTTGAGACCGGCTTTTAGCAAATCTTTATGCAGTGCTTCAACCATTGGTTCAGGTCCAGATACGTAGATGAGGGCATCATCAGAAGGTTTCTCTAGGCCTAAAATGAGCTCGGCAGATAGCTGGCCTCGCTCACCGCCCCAGGCGGCTGACGGTTGGCTGACGATGATAGTGGCGTGTTGCTTAGCTTTATCAAAGGTTTCCTGGAAGACTATCTCTGACTCAGAACGTACACCAATTAGTAGCTTAATGGGGCGCATTTCCTTCGTCTCAGCCAGGTATTGCAGCATGCTATAGAACGGAGTAATGCCGATGCCGCCAGCTACGAATATTAGTGGTGTCTGAATAAGTTTGGGAAGCACAAAATCACCCATTGCGTCACTGATAGTTAGTCGATCTCCGGGGCTTAGTTTGCGTAGGGCTTTCTTGTACGAGCTGCTGTTTTTATCAGCGAATTTTGTGGTGATACTAATTAGTTCATGCGTTGGGGAGGAAGACAGTGTGAACCAACGCCTTTCGCCGCGATCGTCGGCATGGTCGTGTTGGACAGTAAGCTCAACAAACTGGCCAGCAGTGTACTGAACCGGCCGTTCTGGTTTGAAAAAAAACGTTGAAATATGTTCGGTTTCGTTTTGAATGTGGTCGAGCGTTATCTGCATATATTACTATTATACCTGTTTAGTTACCGTTTACTCATACTCGAACAGATCCGGATAATCAGTCACAACGCCGTATAGGCCATAGCCTGCCCAGCGCTTAGCTTTAGTTACGTCGTTGAGCGTGTAGGCGCAAAGTTGCCAGCCACGCTTAGCCATTGGCTCAATGAATGGACGCCATAACCAGCGCTGGTTCATTGATAAGCGCTTAGTGCCAAGCTGTTTGGCGCGGTAAGTGGCGCGAACCCCGGACCAGCGCTCTAGAACCACAGTTCTGAGTTCCGGGAACGCGGCATGTAACTCTACTAGGATCGACTGACTAAATGACGCCAGTATAAGATCGTGAGCTGTAAATCCTGAGCGCAAGGCGTAGCTGAGCTGTTCAATAATTGGACCTAGTCTTTCGCCTGGCTTTACCTCTGTATACAATGGCGTTGTAGAACCAATTTCGTCAATTACTTCACGGAACGTGGCTAGGTCATCTTTGTGGGCTTTGAGCTGCTCGTAGGTATGGTCAGCTATAACTAATTTGCTGCCAGCGGCATCAGTCAGGAAGGGGTCGTGGTTAAGGATCACGATGTCATCGCTTGTTACCCGCAAATCAAACTCAATTTCATCAACGTTGTGCAAAGCAGCTTTGCGCAAACTGGCGACAGTATTTTCTGGTACCAAACCTTTGGCGCCTCGGTGGCCGATAATAATCATCTAACTAGTGTACAATAAAATTATCTTATAAGGAGACTTAATGCCCGATTTTAACCAAGTGCTTACCCCCGGTGATTACCAAAATGGTCTTGTTAACGTCGTCGTCGAAATCCCTGAAGGCTCGACACTTAAGGTTGAATGGGACCGAGAGCATGCTGCCTTTAAACTAGATCGGATTGAGCCAAATATTTTTGCTAAGCCTGTTAACTACGGCTTTATTCCGCAAACACTAGACGAGGATGGTGATGAGCTTGATGCCTTAATAATTTGCGAACAACCATTGGTAACCGGTATTTGGCTAGAGGCTAAAATTCTAGGAGTAATGAAGTTCGAGGATGATGGCGAAGTGGACGATAAAATCATCGTCCGTGTCGCGGACGACCGAAACGATGGTGATTGGCTTAACTCCATGGAAGACCTGGGTGAGAAGTGGATCCAACAGATTGAGCACCACTTTACGCACTACAAGGATCTCAAAAAGCCCGGCAGCACCAAAGTCATTGGCTTTTACGGCCTAGACGAAGCCAAACAAGTCATCGCCGAGTGCATCGAGCGCTATAACACCAATGCCTAAGACTCAGACGCGTGCTAAAGCCCTGCTGGTTGCTGATAACAAAATATTGATATTGCGCCGTAGTGACACTGATGACAGACGACCATTACAGTGGGATCTGCCAGGTGGTGGGTTAGACTCTGGAGAAGATATCAAACAAGCCTGTTCACGTGAGATTTTAGAGGAAACTGGTCTTATGGTTCAAGCCGGTCACCTTAAAGTAGTGCATGCTATGTCAGAAGTTGCCGAGAATGGAGAATGCGCAACCTGGATTGTAATGCGAGCATCGGTTGAACAATCAGAACCAACACTTAGCTACGAGCATAGTGAATTTCGGTGGGTCACACTAGAGGAGGCTCTCAATCTTTTTGAATATCGTCGACAGCTCCAAATGTTGCAATATGTCTACGATAACAATCTGCTTACTGCAAGTTTTAGTGACTAGTAGTGTTCGCGTAGATAGCTTTGGGCACGATGAAGTTCGCTAGCGGCGCGGTCTTGTGAGTGTTGGGTCATGCTATTATCAGCCTCAATGCTTGATATTAAACCATCGAGATGAGTGATACGTGCTGCGGCAAAATCATGGCTCGGTTTTCCGGGCATTAGACCGCCCTTAATTACGGCTATCTCAGCTGTTAGGCGGCCATAAGGTGTAAAAATACCATTACGTAGTGCCAGATCTTCAGCGATAACATGATGTTCCTGTGTTAGATCAACTGCATGCTCATTCGTAAAACGAGGATTATCTTCGGTTAGTGGTTGGTGAATGACGCCGTATACTCTAGGCATTGTTTTATCGAGGTGACCGCTACCAAGGATGTGGGCAAATGCCATGACTATTCGTCCACGAGAATCTGTTCCTGCCGGCAACTCGAAGTAACGAACTACCTCAGCATTTGCTAGCTTACCGCTGTAATCGGCAGTTTGTTTAAGCATATTGTTAGCGCCCTCAAGCCGTTTAACGCTTGCCGCAAGTTCGGGCTTCTTCATACTCCATATCATATCATAAACTATAGCATAAACATTTTAAAAGTCAATGCCTTTAGTGCTTTGGGCGGGTTTGCATAAGTGGTTTGATATGGGGTACAATACGCCAATAAAGCATAAAAACTAATGAAGGAATTGACGCATGAAGATACGAGTGGGCATTAATGGATTCGGACGGATTGGGCGTAACGCCTTTAAGGTTGCGTTTGAGCGTAGTGATCTAGAGATCGTAGCAATTAACGATTTGACTGACACCAAAACTTTAGCTCATTTACTCAAACACGATAGTAACTATGGTACCTATCACTACAACGTTGGCCATGACGAAACCGGAATTATTGTTGATGGTAAGCATATAAAAGTACTTGCCGAAATGGACCCAGCTAATTTGCCATGGACAGAGCTCAAAGTTGACGTTGTTATCGAATCTACTGGTTTCTTCGTTGACCCAGCTAAGGCTCGGGCTCACATTGACGCCGGTGCCAAAAAGGTTGTTCTAAGTGCTCCAGCTAAAGGTGACGGTGCCACGACAATAGTGCTAGGTGTCAACGAAGACAAGCTCGAAACCGCAGAGGATATTATCAGTAACGCCTCATGCACGACCAACTGTATAACCCCAGTGGCCGCTGTTATTGAGTCAAACTTTGGTATCGACAAAGCTATGATGACAACCGTGCACAGCTATACAGCCAGCCAGAAGTTGCAAGATGCCCCCTCCAAGGACCTACGAGAAGCGCGCAACGCCGCCGAGAATATCGTGCCAACAACTACTGGTGCCTCAATCTCCGCCGGCCAAGCCTTACCAGCTCTGCAAGGGATTTTTGGTGGTCTGTCCGTCCGCGTACCAACGCCTGTTGTTTCGCTAAGTGACTTCGTGATTATTACCAAACGAGCAGTTAGTGTTGAAGAAGTAAACGAAGCTTTCAAGAAGGCTGCTAAAGAGCCCTATTACCAAGGCATTCTTGGTGTTTCGGACGAGCCACTGGTAAGTAGCGATTACATCGGTAATAGCCACAGCTGTACCGTGGACCTGTTGTTAACCGCAGTGGTCGGCGGCACGATGCTCAAAGTCGTCGCCTGGTACGATAACGAATGGGGCTACAGCAATCGCTTAGTTGAAGTAGTTGCTGATACAGGTCGTTTGCTCCACACCAAAGGTCACGCTCACAAACACGAAGCCTAAATAGGCTAAAATATGAAAATAGCCCTTACTACTGACCATGCTGGATTTGAACTCCTGAAGGAGATTGAAGCTGGCTTGGTGGCGGCAGGGCACGAATGTGTAAACTTTGGACCGACGCAGTTCAACTCAGATGATGATTACCCTGCCTTTATGTTTGCCGCTGCCCAGGCTGTTGCGAGTGGTGACTATGAGCGAGGTATTATTCTTGGTGGCAGCGGTACTGGAGAAGCAATCGCTGCCAATCGCATCAAAGGTGTCCGCTGCGCGCTATTTTATGGTCAAGCATTAGCCAAGGCGCCGATTGACGCTGAAGGACACATGAGTGATGACCCCTACGAAATAGTTAAACTTTCACGACAACACAACGATAGTAATGTTCTGAGCCTATCGGCACGCTTTTTATCATCGCGAGATATGCAGGCCGCCATTACTGTCTGGCTGGACACGCCGTTCAGTGGCATCGGGCGTCACAGCCGCCGAATAGCTCAACTCGACGATTTAACCTAGGGCTCCACATAAACATTAATACGCTAATACGCTGGGATAATTGATATAACCAGATCGCATTATGCAGTTGATGGGCATGTGGTATACATAGTGTGGAGTGTGCGATTTATATCACGTTTGATATATTTATATCACAAATGATATAAATCGCACACTCCCTATTGTTTGACACCATAACCCCACCAACAAATAAAATCATGCTCACAAGTGCTAGAATAAGCTTATGGCTATTATCTGTCCGACCGTCACAGCACTTGACGAATATGATTACAACGAGCAGATTAAGACACTTAAGACCTTCGCCAGACATATTCATATTGATCTTATGGATGGTCAGTTTGCTCCCACAAAGTCACCAGATATAGACCATATTTGGTGGCCTCCAGAGTTTTCCGCTGACCTTCATGTAATGTATCAACACCCCATGGATTACATTGACCAGTTGATAAAACTCAAGCCAAGAATGGTCATCATTCATAACGAAGCAGATGTGCACCACATGGATTTTGCTGCTCGTTTGCACGCCGCTGGTATTGAAGCTGGCTTGGCAATCTTGCGGGACACACCCGCCGATTACACCTTCCAAATAGTACATTCATTTGACCACGTTCTAATATTCAGTGGTAATTTGGGTTACCAGGGGGGTAGTACTGCTGACCTTGGATGTTTGGACAAAGCCAGACAGATCAAACTGCATCATCCAGAAGTTGAGATAGGCTGGGATGGTGGTATAAACCGACTTAACGCATCTCTGCGAATGGTAGGAGGAGTCGACATCTTAAACGTTGGTAGCTTCATCAAAAACGCTGATGACCCGAGAAGCGCTTATGCTACACTAGAATTAGAAATTACGAGAGACAATGCCTAAGTTACCACTCCAAAAACTCGAGACAATTGCTAACGATATCCGTGAGGATATTATAAAGATGTTGGAACATGCTGGCAGTGGCCACAGCGCTGGGCCACTTGGCCTGGCTGATATTTTTACGGCACTTTATTTTGAGGTTATGAAGCACGATCCTAAAAAGCCTGATTGGGATGAGCGTGACATCTTGCTGCTCAGTAACGGCCATTGTGTTCCGGTGCGCTACGCTGCAATGGCGCATGCTGGCTACTTACCACGTAAAGAATTACTTACACTTCGACAGTTTGGTTCGCGTTTGCAAGGCCACCCTGAACGTCTCAGGCTACCAGGATTAGAAAATACCAGTGGCCCACTGGGTTCGGGCCTCAGCCAAGCCTGCGGAATGTCACTCGGCTTGCGCATGAACAAGCAAAACCATCGTTGGGTCTATGTAGTTATGGGTGACGGTGAGCAAAACGAAGGTAATGTCTGGGAAGCCGCCATGCTGGCTGGCAAGTACAAACTCAACAATATCATTGCAATTACTGATCGCAACAATATTCAGATTGACGGACCGACCGAGTCAGTTATGCCACTGGAGGACTTCAAAGCCAAATGGCAAGCTTTTGGCTGGCATGTCCTAGAGATTGATGGCAATGATATAGATGCTGTTATTGATGCCTGCACAATGGCTAAAGCCATAGCTGAAAAGCCAATTATGATCATTGCATACACTGTACCTGGTAAGGGCGTTGACTTTATGGAATACGACTTTCATTGGCATGGTGCGCCGCCAAACCATGAGCAAGCTGTAAAAGCCCTGCATGAGCTGCGCACCCTTGGTGGTAAAATCCGGAGCGAGCATGAGTAAACCCGCCAAAACAACCGGCAAAACAAACAGTAAGCGCAACCACAAAGGCCAATTTGTTCAAGGCCACTCGCAGTTGTTTATTGGCGCGATGTGGGCAGCCAGTGTCGGTAGCTTAGCGTTGGTATGGTTGGCAGCCCGAGCGGTTATGTCTGACTTTGGGAGTTTTCGCAATTGTAATGGCGGCACTGGTATTTTGTCGGTTTCCAGTTGCGGCAAACAGTCGCTGGACCTCGGTGATTTTATTATTTTGGGCTTATTCGCGTTATCGGCATGCTTTTCGTTTAGCTTGGTGACCGCTGCCTGGCGCGCGACACGAAAAGGAACGGTTATAACATGAGTGATCTACACCTGGCTGACATTACGGGTGAACTTGTCATGGAACCAAACCGTAAAGGTTTTGGTAAGGGCTTATTAGCGGCTGGAAAATTAGATGAAAACGTCGTAGCTGCTTGCGCTGATGTAACAGATTCAACGCAAATGAGTTTATTCCGTGATGAATTCCCCGAGCGCTTTATTGAGGTCGGGGTTGCTGAGCAAAACCTTGTGACGGTTGGCGCTGGCCTAGCTGCTATGGGTAAAATCCCATTTGTAGCTAGCTACGCTGCCTTTAGCCCTGGCCGCAACTGGGAGCAGATCCGCACCACCATTTGCCTAAATGATCGCCCTGTCAAAATTATAGGTGCACATGCAGGTCTGTATACAGGCAAGGACGGAGCTACACACCAGATGTTAGAAGACATCGCTCTCATGCGCGTGCTACCGAACATGGTCGTCATGGCACCCTGTGACTCAATCGAAGCCGAAAAGATGACGCTGGCCATGGCTAAAGATCATCGCCCAAACTATATGCGGCTAGCCCGCGAAGCCCTTCCAACTATCACGACTAACAAAACACCGTTTGAAATAGGCAAGGCCTATGTCTTCGAAAAGGGTTCTGACGTGACCATCGTCAGCACCGGTACTATGACTTATCAGGCTCTGTTAGCCGCCGAAAAACTATACAAAGACGGGATTGAGGCCGAGGTCGTCCACGTACCCACTATCAAGCCGCTTGATGCTGAAACGTTGCTCAAGAGCATTCGCAAAACCGGCTGCGTAGTGACAGTCGAGGAGGCCCAGATCAATGGCGGACTCGGCGGCGCAATAGCAGAGCTTATTGGCGAGGAATTTCCAGTACCGCTGAAGCGCCTTGGGATGCAGGATCACTTCGGTGAGTCTGGTGACCCAGCTGAATTATTTGATCATTTTGGTCTGGATGCAAAGCACATCGCCATGGCAGCCCATCACGTTGTTGACCGTAAAAAGTAGCTAAGTAATAGTTGCAAGCATTAGCGTTTATGGGTAGAGTGTTGGTATGCCTTTAACACTTCGACAAATCCGTTATAACTGTGCCTTAGCCAGAGAGCGTATGGCGCAAGCCCGCGCCGAACACTGGGCCTTTGGCGCCTTTAACCTAGATGATGAGGCGACACTCAAAGCCGTTGTATTAGCTGCTAAAGCTCAAAACGCGCCAGTGCTAGTAGAAGTCAGTCAAGGTGAAGTTGATGATATTGGTATCGATATTGTTCGTGATATGGTTGATGACTTCAAATATACCTATGGTGTTGAAATCTACGTTAATCTGGACCATAGCCCTAGTGTTGATTCTGCGATTGCTGGCATCGAAGCTGGGTTTGAATTTATCCATATTGATGTCTCGCAGGCTGATCACAACGCTAGCGAGCAAGATATTATCGACGCTACCAAAGAAGTCGTTGAATGGGCACGCCTGACCGGTACTAGCGTGGAAAGCGAACCGCACTATTTTGGTGGTAGCTCTAATGTGCACACCGAGACTATTGATTATAAAGAAATCAAAAAGACATTTAGCACACCAGAACACATGAAGGCCTTCGTTGACGCCACGGGCATCGATACTTTCGCGGCCGCAATTGGTAATTTACACGGTAAATATCCCGTGCCTAAAAAGTTAGATTTGGAATTATTGGCCGAGCTACGCAAGGCATCAGACTGTAATATTAGCTTGCATGGTGGCAGCGGCACACCCGGCCATTATTTCCGTGACGCCGTCAAAATTGGTGTCACCAAGATTAATATTAATAGTGACATGCGTTATGCCTACCGTACTACACTCGAAAAGGTACTCGCTGATAACCCAGGTGAGTATTCTGTTTCTAAATTGATCGCTGAAGCAGTATTGCCGGCCGTCCAAAAAGTTGTTGAATCTAAATTAGTTGATTTCAATTCTGCCGGCAAGGCTCTCAAAGCTTAAAGCTATTTGGATCTGGTTTAAGAGTTAGTTAAGTTTGTTAAGCAGATTTGAAGATAACAGCGCACATGCTACACTTAACATTATAAGTAGCATAAGCATTTAATCTAGAATTATAGGGTGGGACCAGTGGCAGACAAGCAACCAGATGTGATTAGTATCGGTGACATAGTAACCGACGCCTTTATCAAGTTGATTGATGACCAAGCGGTAACTTACGAGAATGAGCAGGGCAAGTGGATTGCTATGCAATATGGTACTAAATTGCCATTTGACCATGCCGAGATCATCGAAGCTGTTGGTAACGCCGCCAACGCCGCCGTCTGTTTTTCACGTTTGGGCTTGGAAAGCGCCTTTGTCACCAATGTAGGCAGTGATGACCATGGCCGCGACATGATCAAAGCCTTGCACGAGCAAAACGTTGACAGCCGATTTGTACGCATTAACGCTGGTAAAAAGAGCAACTATCATTACGTGCTGTGGTACAAAGAGGAACGCACAATTTTAATTAAGCACGAAGAATATGACTATCATTGGCCACATCTAACTCCTGCCGAAACACCAAAGTGGGTCTACTTTAGCTCGATTAGCGAGCACGCCATCGCCTATCATGACCAAGTTGCCGATTGGCTAGAAGCCAACCCTACCGTCAAAATGGCCTTCCAGCCTGGAACCTTCCAAATGGAGGCCGGCGCTGATCGCTTGCACCGCATTTATGCTCGCGCTGAAGTGCTGGTATTGAACCGTGAGGAAGCAACATTGGTTGGAGGTGGTAACCATAATGACGTACACGATCAATTCGATAAACTACACGCCCTTGGACCAAAAATCGTCGTCATAACTGATGGACCTAATGGCGCCTATGCCTCTGATGGCGAACAACGCTTCCAGATGCCACTATACCCTGACCCAGCCCCACCCGTTGACCGTACCGGGGCAGGTGACTCGTTTGCTTCAACCTTTGTCGCGGCACTCATAAAAGGCAATACTATCGAGGGCGCATTGCAGTGGGCTCCAATTAACTCAATGAACGTCGTCCAAAAAGTTGGCGCCCAAGCAGGGCTTCTGACCGAAGATGAACTAGATAATTTTCTCAAACATTCACCCGACTGGTACAAACCAACCCCAATGTAAGTCTTGAGCGTTAGAAAACTGTTGTTTTTTGTGACGCTTATGGTAATCTGTTAGTAGTAAAACAATATGTGTGACCAAAAATAAAAACAACCCAAGGAACCTGTAGGCGATGACCCGCTTTTTATCTGAATCACTGCAAGCACCGGAACCGATGTTCCGGCTTGGTCTAAGGCATCTCGAAAAAGCCAATGGGCACCCTAATACTGATATCAGGTTTTCGTCGGAGGTGTTGCAAGCAAGTCGGGCTAAACTCCACGAGCTTGGGCTCGACAAACATGACACTACAGCCGAGGAGCTATACCACGCCCTGCAGGCTCGTATAAAAGCTGATGATGCACGCCTAACGCGAAAGTTACGAATGCTGGCTGGTACACACGTTTCGGCAGAAGCAGATATAAATGACGGTGTGCTGAGGGCACTCCAAGAAATAGCCAGCGAGACAACTTGCTATGGGCTTAAATCAAGTGTTCTCAAGACGCTACTCAAAAAACAACCACCAAAAAAAGCTCAAAAACAGCTTGGCTATCGATCGCTTGACTCCATGCTCAAGCACGAGTCAGCAGTCCAGCTACTGGCAGCGGCTTGGGTTGTTGAAGCAGTTGCCTGGCGCCAACGCTTTATGGAGCAGTACAAGCGCCTAAGGCCTAGTGATTTCGAAAACCGCAGTGTAACTATCGAGCAGCCTAGGACTGCGCGCTGGGCTAAAATTAGCCTGCAAGCTGTAGCCGATACCAAACACACAGTCCTAAGCTTTAAGGAGCTCGGCGCGTTAGTTGTTTTCCCGGTACCGGAGCACGCCCCGAGTGGTAGCGTCACCGCAACTATGGCGCTGGCACTACATGAGCTAAACGAAATTAGAGCTGGTAGTACGTTCCTCAAACTATGCCAGGTAAGACACGATTTTGGTATTATCGTGCAAACGGTAGCCCTAAGCGAACCGCAATTAAGCGCACACGAACTTGATCAAGTGGTACCATGGCACATCATTCAGCGTTTCTATGCCCGCATGCAGCACTTGTTTAGTAACGAGCTGTTCGAGCCTCACATCGACCTGGCTGACATGTCCTGGCACAACGTTGAACAGCATCTAAGCCAGATAGAACCAAGCTTTCACTTTTGGGAGTCAAGCAGCCATTTAGGCATGCTTCACAACGGCAAAATAGTCTCGATGAATTTAGTAGATGCAGCGCTTAATTACTGTAATCAGTTACCCTTTGAACAGCGCTTAAACCAACAATTCCAAAAGTCGTTATGGCACGAGCTGCTAATGCGTTACTTGCAACCATCTACAGTTGAACAAACAGTGCTTGCTCAATTACAACCCGCCTACGCATCCGAAATGATAATGGCTTAAGGCCGAGAAAGGATAAATGTATATGTACCAAATTTGTGTATCCGGAGCAGCCAAGGGCGATAGCGTCGAAGAAGGTAAAGCTTTAGCAATGAAGTTAGGCGCTGCAATCGCTGAAGCTGGCCATAGCCTAATGACCGGTGCGACCATTGGCTTACCAAATTACGCTGCCGAAGGCTACAAAGCAGCTGGCGGCAAAATGAGTATTGGCATTAGCCCCGCAGCCAGCAAAGTCGAACACGTCATGAAGTACCGTTTACCAGTCAAAGCATACGACTGCATCTTGTACACTGGCCTGCACTACGTCGGTCGCGACACACTACTTATCACTTCTAGCGACGCCGTGGTTAGCATTGGCGGCCGCTTAGGCACTCTACATGAATTTACTATTGCTATGGAGACTGACACGCCAATTGGCTTCTTGCAAGGCGCTGGTGGTATTAGCGACGAGATCCAGACGCTCATGAGCTTGGCGCACCCTTTGCGCCCAGGAGCAATGGTCACCTTTAGCGAAGATTCCGACCTTCTTATCAAAGAATTGACCGACCATCTTGATATTGAGCATGCCAAATATAAAAACCTCTATCAATAGTGTGAAAAACTAAAATAATAAAATTAGGGAAAACATATGGAACTACACCACACCGCAGTCAAAGAAGAAACAGGTTTCACCGCAGTAGAAATGTTACTCAGCCTGATAATAGTAGTCATGATCACGTTCGTCGGCTACTACATCTACAACACCCAAAAAACTGCTAGCGCTACCTACAAAGCTGTCAGTAATGCCGCTCAGGCCAGCGTTCCTAAAAGTACAAAGAAAGCTGTTGCCAGTGGCAAAGATAATCCTACGACGCCGTTTTATTTAGTCATCAAAGAGTGGGGCGTGCGTGTGACATTACCCAGCGCGATTACAGATGCCAAATATGCTTTTTCACCGGGATCAATATCAAATGAAGATTCACTTTTTGCAGGTTTAGGCACAGTTAGCTTGACGAAGCTATCAGCTAATTGTTCGCCTGAAACTACTGGAGTAGGGGGAGTTGCACGTCAGAATACTACCAGCCACGATGCCAACGTTAAATCACAAGCACAAAATGGATCCGATATAACCAACCCTGTTTACAGTCTCAGGGTAGGCAACTATTACTATCAATATGTACATGCGCAGGCTGCATGTTATGAAACTAGCAATACTGCTGCTGCCAGCTACTTCGCCTCAGTTAAGCCCGACCAGCTATTGAAACAAGCCGTCGGCACTATCGAAGCCTCGAATTAGATAGCCACCCCTGAACTTGCTACAATAGGTGGATGAGTAAGTTTCAGATTCGAAGTGATTATGTGCCGAAGGGCGACCAGCCGGAGGCAATTGCTCAATTGACTCAGGGTTTCAGGGATGGCTTGCAGCATCAGACACTACTGGGAGTGACTGGTTCTGGCAAGACCTTTAGCATGGCTAATCTGATTCAAAACGTGCAGCGTCCGACGCTCATTTTGAGCCATAACAAAACCTTGGCAGCCCAGCTGTACGGTGAGTTTAAGAACTTTTTTCCTGATAACGCCGTGCACTATTTTGTATCGTACTTTGATTACTACCAGCCAGAAGCCTATATTGCTCGGTCTGATACCTTCATCGAAAAAGACAGCCAGATCAACGAAGAAATTGATCGCCTGCGACACGCTGCTACAGACTCCTTGTTAAGCCGTAAAGATGTCATAATCGTGGCTAGTGTAAGTTGCATTTACGGTATTGGTAGCAAGGAAGACTATGGCGGCATGTCGCTGGATGTAACAGTGGGCGAACATCGCCAGCGTGACAAAATGCTGCGTCACCTTACAGACATGCAATATCAGCGTAACGACATCGACTTTCACCGAGGTACCTTCCGGGTCCGTGGCGACGTCGTTGATATCTTTCCAGCCGGTGAGGAGGTAGCTTACCGCCTGGAATTCTTCGGTGACGAAGTCGAGCGAATCATCAAGATTGATCACCTGACGGGCGAAGTCCTAAAAACCTTGGACAAACTACGTATCTTTCCAAGCTCGCACTACGTTACCCCACAAGATAAGCTAAAGGTGGCGCTCGGCCAGATACAACAAGAGTTACAGCAACGGTTGATGCAGTTCAAATCAGAGGGCAAGCTGTTAGAAGCCCAGCGTCTAGAGCAGCGCACCCGTTTTGATCTGGAAATGATGGAGGAAACTGGCTTCGTGAAGGGCATAGAGAACTACAGCCGCTACCTTACCAACCGTGAACCGGGCGAGCAACCAGCTACATTATTAGACTATTTCCCTGATGACTACCTGCTATTGGTCGATGAGTCACACATGTCTATCCCCCAAGTGCGGGGTATGTATAACGGCGACCGGGCACGCAAAGAAGTGCTGGTTGAGCACGGCTTCCGTTTGCCGAGTGCACTTGATAACCGGCCATTAACATTCACTGAATTTGAGCGCCATATTAACCAAGTAGTTTATGTCAGCGCGACTCCTGCGGAGTACGAATTGACTCGTTCACCTGAGCCAGCCCGCCAGGTTATACGTCCAACTGGTTTGCTTGACCCACCTATAGAGATTCGCTCGGTTGATGGCCAGGTTGATGATTTATTGGCGGAGATCCGCGACACTATTGCCAAACATGAAAGAGTGCTGGTTACAACCTTAACCAAGCGCATGTCGGAGGATTTGTCAGAATATTTGCAAGAACTTGGCATAAAAGTCGCGTATTTGCATAGCGATGTAGATACTTTAGATCGGACTGATATCTTGCGTGATTTGCGGCTCGGCGTATACGATGTATTAGTCGGGATCAATCTGTTACGAGAGGGTCTAGACCTACCAGAAGTCTCACTGGTGGCAATTTTGGACGCTGATAAAGAAGGCTTTTTGCGCTCCGAGCAAGCCTTAATCCAAACCGTCGGTCGTGCTGCTAGGCACGTCGACGGCCATGTAATTATGTACGCCGACCATGTTACTCGCAGCATGCAGGCGACTATCGACGAAACTGACAAGCGCCGAATAATCCAAGAAGCCTACAACACGGAACATGGTATTACGCCAAAGGGGGCAGGCCGCGCTGTGGCAGACGGTATGCAGGGTGACGCCAAAGCTATCAAGGAAGCCAAGGGCCGCAAACTTAACCTCAATAAAATCCCCAAGGACGAGTACAAGGCACTGGTTAAAGACTTAGAAGGTCAGATGGCATTAGCTAGCGCTAACTTGCAATTCGAGCAAGCCGCCGACCTTCGTGATACAATAGCCGACATCAAACAGAAGATGGAGATGTAATATGTCTAAGCCCCGACCGCATTATTCAGCTAACAGCTTGCGAATCAGCGAACAGTTTCAAAAAACGACCGCTGAAATCGGTCGTGCCGCCACTTGGCTGGTGGCTGGTTCAAAATCGCCAGCCTATTTGCAACTCGATTGGCGAACTGCCGACAGGAATGTTGTCGACACAGACAGATTTTTCGAACTACCCGGTAATAGCGGCGCAGGCGTGTTTATGCGGCAATGGAGGACAGCATATCTACTAAGTATGGATAGCGTTGAACTTGAAATGATTGGTTTGAAGTACGTTGATGCCCAACCAGCAGTGGCGCTTCGGAATGGTAATTTAATACAACTTGGAACGCACAGAGATCTTACCTTTGGACACTTAGCGGGGACCAATCGCCAGGCTGTAGGTGGCCGTGAAGGTCGCGGACCCGCCGAGGTAGTAGCAGGCCTTTATTCTGCGGAAGCGGGTTATATGATCATCCCAAATTCGCTCCAAGAGCAAGGGGTTCATGTGCCACTCCATGCTTTTGAGCAAGCCACGCTGAAAGAAATCCGCGTTGTCTAAGCGGCCCGCAGACCTTTGACGATGTAACGCATATCTAGTGTACTAGGAGTGCTATGTCCAGATAGTACTTCGTCAGTGACACGATCCAATCGGTCGTAGCGATCAGCTTGGATATCAGGATCTGCCAGATCAAAGTGCCGAGCTTTGTGGCCATTGGGCAATTCTCGTTGAATCAAGTGAATATTGGGACGAATCGTATATTTTGCTGCCCAGTCAACGCCGCCAGAAGACCAAGTGTCACCGTTCAGATGGGTGCGCACGCCGTTTTGGTTCAACGGCACGGCATCTCCGTAGCGTCCAGCGTCCCCACGCATTAGGGGTACTAGCCAGGCTGCCTCATGGATCAGATTAAGCAGGTGAACATCGAATGTACCAAAGTAACTGGCAATATCAAAGTCTGGATCTTTGCGTAGTTTACGGGCCAATCGTATAAGAGCGGCACCTTCTAAAGGTAAGCTGGCCGCGAGTCTAGGAATTTCACTAGCAGTCGGAAGATGTTCAAAGCAACTGGCGTTATAGTCACTATACAAAGTGGTACGATCATACATTGGTGCCAGCGCATCGAAAGCTTCACCAGTCATTGATGAGCGAGAGTCACCAATGCTGAGAACTGTATCAGTATCATGATCACTATTACGCGCTAAATCATCAAGCAGGCCATGCTGGTGGTGGGCTGAGCGTCCAACACTTTTTTTGACAATAAATCGAGCGAATTGCAGCGCTTTTGGTAGATTCGTTGGAAGTTCGGTGTGCCGACCCTGATGGTGGAGCCAGTCAACCGCAAAGCCGCGTCGAGCCAAAGCGTCAATAACTGTGGCGTTAAAACCAGTCGGGCCTGTGCACAGAGCGTCGCCGGCAATTACCAGGAATGGATTACGTTGCTCTTCACCAAAAAACTTGAGGTTTGGGTCAACGCGGGTGAGTGTTCGTACAGCCCCGTCCGTAAATGTTACGAGCTCTTCGTAAAAGGTCGCATACGGTCGAGCTTCTGGCGCCTTCATTGATTCACGGCTTAATACTGTGCCGGGGTAGGGGTGCAAAGATTCTGTTGCTGCTAGGAATGCATCATACGACTGCTGCGCAGCCAGCACTTCCTCAGTACCTCTGTTGGGTAGTTGTGGAAATACGTTTGGATGAACCATGTTATTTTTGTGATCCTTAAGTCTTATCATGATCATAGTCCTAGTGTTAATGCTTGTAAAGCACATTCTCACCACTGTTGGAGCGACGTAGTTATTTCGCCAGCCCAATATGCCGATGAAGAATCTACAATGCTTGGTATTGTCGACGGGATACTTGGCTATCAAACTACAGCCGAAGAGCTGATAGCGAATTGGCAAGCAAATTAGCTTTAATTACCCTCTAGTTAACTAGCTTCTGTCTGCCAGATCTTCTATACTAAAGCGAATGGCACAACTTACACGGGATGATATTTTAAAACTGGCTCGCTTGGCGCGGTTGGATTTATCAGAATCAGAAATAACTGAATATTCTTCGGAGTTGAGCGAAATACTGCAGTATGTCGAAATGCTGCAGCAGGTCGACGTGGCGGGCCTTGCCCCGACAAACCAGGTGACTGGCCTGACAAATGTGACACGAGCTGACGAGATTGTTGATTATGGCTATCAAGTTTCTGACTTATTAAAAAATGTTCCATCAGTCGAAAACTATCACATAAAAGTTAAACGGATGCTTGGTTAATGGCTTCGCAGTGGTTGCCGATAGCTGAGATCGCCGCCAAGGTTCAAACTGGTGAGCTCAAAGCGGTTGACCTGGTGGAGACAGCGCTGAAAACTATCGAAGAAAAATCAGAGTTTAAAGCAATTATTGTCACTACTGCTGAGCGCGCTCGCGCTCGGGCTATCGCAGTGGACGCTGGTAACAATAGAGGCCGCTTAGCAGGTGTGCCATTCATCGCCAAGGATAACTTCTTGGTGTTCGGCGCTGATACCACCGCTGCCAGTAACATTTTGAAAGGCTTCGACGCGCCGTATCAAGCTAGCGCGATTGAGAAACTCGAAGCCGAAGGCGCTATCTGTGTAGCCAAAGCCAACCTTGACGCGTTTGGACACGGCGCCAGCACTGAAAACAGCGATTTCTTTACGACAGTAAACGCCCATGACAAAACTCGAGTTTCAGGTGGCTCATCCGGCGGATCAGCAACCTCAGTTGCCCTTCATTTGGCGCCATTCGCGCTCGGTACGGACACGGGTGGTTCTAGCCGTCAGCCAGCTAGTTTTTCGGGAGTTGTGGGCTTCAAACCAACATACGGTTTGATATCACGATCGGGCGTCGTTGCTATGGGAAGCAGTCTTGATACTATTGGGACTATGACTGCTAGCGTCGAGGACTTGGCGCTGGTTGTAGATATTATGGCCGGCAGGGATGACTTAGATGCGACATCGATCGAGCGCGATGAGTCCAGCTACACTGACGTCGCTACCGATCTCAAGGGTAAAAAGATCGGGGTGATTAAAGAGTACATGGCTGAAGGGGTTGATGAAATTGTAAAAGCCCAAATCAATGCGGCGCTCGACAAGCTTATAGCGGCTGGCGCAAAAGTAACGGAGGTCAACATACCATCACTACCAATGGCTCTTGCCGTTTATTACATCATTTGTCCCGCTGAAGTCAGCAGTAATCTTAGCCGTTACGACGGTCAGCGTTTCGCCCACCATTATCCAGATGCCAAAAATCTAGACGAAAGCTACATGAAAAGTCGCTCAACCGGCTTCGGCAAAGAAGCTAAACGTCGAATCATGATTGGCACTTATGTATTGAGTAGTGGCTATTACGATGCATATTATAAAAAAGCACAGATCGTTCGTACGCTGCTCATTAATGAATTTAAAGAGGCATTCCAAAGGGTTGATTTCTTAGCGGGTCCAGTTGCTCCTACAACTGCTTTCAAAATTGGTGAAAATGCCAACGATCCATTACAGATGTACTTAGCTGATATCTTAACGGTAGCCGCTAACCTTGTAGGCGTACCATCGATAAGTATCCCAGCGGGGACTGCCGAAGGCTTACCAGTAGGTTTACAGATTATGGCGCCGCAGCGGGCAGATCGACAACTATTACAATTAGCAGCTCAAGCTGAGGAGTTATTGGCATGAGTTCCACAGCTTACATCATTATAATTGCTGGCGTGATTTTAGCTGTTGTAAGCTTGGGCGAAGTTTTTCGTCGCAAACCCAGCAAACTACCGAAGGCTGTATACATAGAACGCTGGCGTGAGCTGCAAAAAAATTGCGCCGATAAAAAAACCTGGCCATTAGCCATAATTGACGCTGACAATCTGCTCGATAAAGCCTTGCGCGCTCGCAAATATAAAGGCAAAACAACCGGCGAACGACTAGTGGCTGCGCAACACAGCCTCAGCTCCAATGATGGTGTCTGGTTCGGCCACAAACTCCGTAACAAAATTGTCCACGAAGAAGCCCGTAAACTGCGCAAACAAGACGTTTTAGAAGCCCTAAATGGCTTCCGCCAAGCCCTCAAAGACTTAGGAGCTCTTGACTGATGATAAGTTCAGAAACTCGTGGTAAGTACACTGCCACTATTGGTATTGAATGCCATGTGCAGCTAAAAACCAAGACTAAGCTGTTTTCGGCTGTTGGCAATGACGCCCGTGAAGCGCCGCCAAACACGCTGGTTAGTCATATCGACTTTGGCTTGCCCGGAGCCTTGCCGGTCCTGAACCAAGAGGCAGTGCACTTAGCGGTAAAGGCAGCTTTCGCGCTGGGCACCGAGCCAGAACGGTTCAGCAAATTTGATCGCAAGCATTACTTTTACCCTGATTTACCTAAGGGCTATCAAATAACTCAGTTCGACGAGCCTATTATCGGTAAGGGCAGTATGACTATTGATGTTGACGGAGTGACTAAAACTATTGGAATCACTCGGGCGCACATGGAAGAGGACGCGGGTAAAAGTACACACCCAGCGGGCAAAGATTATTCTCTTGTTGATCTCAACCGCGCCGGCACGCCACTTCTGGAGATAGTTAGTGAGCCCGATATGCACACGGCTGCCGAAGCAAAGGCCTATGCCCACGAACTGTATTTACGCATGCGCTACGCTAAAGTTTCAGAAGCCAACTTGTACTACGGCAACATGCGCTTTGATGTTAATGTTAGCGTCAGTACTACTGACGAGCTCGGCACGCGTTCTGAGTCCAAAAACCTCAACAGTTTCCGCTCCGTCGAAAAAGCCGTTGAATACGAGATTGATCGCCAAATCGCTGTCCTGGAATCCGGCGAAAAAGTCGTACAAGAGACTCGAGGCTGGGATGACGACAAACAGAGCACATTTAGCCAACGCTCCAAGGAGAACGCCGATGACTACCGCTATATGCCTGACCCCGATTTGCCACCAATTGTGCTTTCAGAAGATTACGTCGCTTCAGTTAAGGCCGAAATGCCTATTTTGCCACAGCAGTGGCGCGAGCGCCTTAGTTCACTTGGGTTGGATCGAGCTCAGACTGAAACCTTACTTGACGCGCATGTTGAGCTAGCGGGCGAGCATTATCTAGACACATTGCAACAAGTTCTCAGCGATGCGCCGCTAGCTAAGCAAGTTGCCAATTGGCTAGTAAACATCGACATTCCATTTATTCGTGAGCAGCAAACGCCACAAAATGTCATCGACCGCGTTAGCTTGTATCAAGCCCTGGCCAGTCTATTAGCCGCCGGAAAACTGAGCTCTACCAATGCCAAGGCACTGGTTACTGACTTGTTAGCTTTACCTACACTACCAGTCGATATTGCCGATTACGCAGAACTAAAAGGCTATATTCAAGTGTCAGACGAGGCGGCGATTAATCAAATCGTTACGCAGGTTTTGGCTGATAACCCCAAGGCTGCCGTGGATGTTAAAAACGGCGAAGTCAAAGCCGTTGGCTTCTTGACTGGACAAGTCATGAAACAGTCGAAAGGTAAAGCTAACCCGGCTCTGGCACAAAAGCTAATCAAGCAACAACTGGGGGTACCCGAATGAGCACTCAAAAAGTAACCAAAGCAGTCATCGCCGCCGCTGGTTTTGGTACGCGCTTCTTGCCACAAACTAAGGCTATGCCCAAAGAGATGCTACCGCTAGTAGATAAGCCAATTATTCAGTACTTAGTCGAGGATTTGGTAGCCGCAGGCATCCAGGATATCATAATTGTCACTGGCTACAGTAAGCGTAGTATTGAAGATCATTTTGATACGCCAAACGAAGACTTAATTGCTAATCTTCGGGCTGGGGGAGTCAGCAAAGCTCATTATATTGATGACATAAAGCAAGTCGCTGATATGGCAAATTTTGCTTATGTTCGCCAAAAAGGGCCATATGGCACTGCAACCCCAATCATGAACGCCGCTCATTTGTTAGGTAACGAACCGTTCATATTTACATTTGCTGACGATTTAACAGTTGCAACCCCAAATAACTTTTCGCAGATGATCGAGTTGTACAAAGAGTTTGAAGCACCAATTTTGCCATGCGTGCGTGTAAGCCAAGACAAAGACTATGCCCGTTACGGGATTGTCGGTGGTAGTCGAGTCAGGGATGGTATATTGCAAGTTGAATCGATTATAGAAAAGCCCGGTAAAGACAAAGCTCCTTCTAATCTAGCCAGCGTTGGTGGTTATCTACTCACACCTGACGTTTTTGATTATATTGAAGCTGGTCTAGCCAGTTTAGTAGGTGATCAAGAATTTCACGCTACTGATCATTTGTTACAGCCGATGATCGCTGACGGCAAAAAACTATACGGCTGTGAGATCGTGAACAGCAAGCGTTATGATACTGGGAATCCGCTTGACTACCTCAAGGCGGTATTTGATTTTGCATTGGAACGGGATGATGTTGGTCCTGAACTTGCTGAATATCTGCGAAAAAAATTACAGTAGTTTTGGCTGCTAGCTGTATAATAATATTAATGAGCACTACCGAAACTGTCCTCCTCATAATCGTTACATCGCTACTTAGCTTATTTATTATTCTGTGTATTGCTGTTGTGGTGGCAATATTCAAGCTTGTATCTACTGCTAAGCAAGTCGTAGCGAAAGCAGAAAACGCGATTGATTCAGTTGAATCGGCTGCGGATATTTTCAAAAATGTTGGTGGTAAGGTGTCGGTTTTTAGGTTAATAAAGAACATTATTGACCTCACGCAGCGTAAGAAGTAAACAATAAGGAGATTACTATGCCTAAATCCGTTAAAAAAATCGCAATTGGCGCGGCATTCGCTGGAGCCGCTGGTTACCTAGCAGGTGTATTAACCGCTCCAAAAAGCGGCAAAGAAACCCGAACTGACATAGCTGATGCTACACAACGCGGCATAAGCGAAGCCGAAAAAGATCTTAAAAAACTACACACCGAATTAGGTAATTTATTATCCGAAGCCAAAGATAGAGGTACTGACCTCGGTGGTAAGACTCAAAAAGAACTTGGCGAATTACTGAACAAAGCTAAAGATACCAAAGAAAAAGCCCGCGAAATGCTTAGCGCTATTCACGAAGGAAGCGCCGAGGATAAGGATTTGCGTAAGGCTATTTCCGACGCTAATAAAGCGGTAGATCACATCAAAGACTACCTCAAAAAATAAGACTCCTCAGTCCGGCACATTTTGAGCGAATCACTCTAGTCCGCAATCACCGTACTTCTAGTACGGCTCTTTTACGGGCTTCGTTATTCATCTCAAACTGCACTCGTACTGAGTGTTCTTAAAGTCCGAAGCTAAACGTTCTTGAGTAAAAGGGGCTAAGTACTGTTAGAAGCTGTTACTTGTGGGACTGTGGCCCTTGGGTCTAAATGTTCGTAGAGTGGGGATAGTTGGGGTATAATTAGGGAAAGAAATAATGCCTTGGGGGTATGATTTGGCGTCCGCGAAAACGCTGCAAGCTAGTGACTATGTGCATCTGCATAACCATACGCAGTACAGCTTGCTTGATGGTTTAACCAAGGTGCCTAAACTGATTGAGTATGTCAAAGAATCTGGTATGGCTGCGGTAGCCATGACTGATCACGGTACGCTGAGCGGTGCGATCGAGTTCTACAAAGAGGCTCATGCTGCAGATATCAAACCGATAATTGGTATGGAGGCCTACGTCGCGGCTCGGACGCGTCATGATCGGGATCCTCAAAAAGATAAGAGTTACTATCATCTAATTATTCTAGCCATGAATAATACAGGTTATCAGAACCTGATGCGCCTCAGTACCATCGCCAACCTGGAAGGTGTGTACTACAAGCCGCGTGTCGATCACGAGTTACTTGAACAATACAACGAAGGCTTAATTGTTTTGAGCGGTTGTATTGGCGGTGAAGTTGGTGACAGCTTGCGCCAAGGTCAATACGACAAAGCGCTCGAGACAGCCAAATGGTACAAGCAAGTATTTGGCGATCGTTATTATTTGGAGGTTCAGGATCATGGACACCCTGATCATCCAGCTAAGTGGGATGATCAGGTTGATGTTACGGATCAGACTATTAAGCTGGCAACTGAACTCGATATCTCATGTGTTGTGACCTGTGATGCTCACTATTTGCGCCATGAAGATCAGATTGCTCATGAGATATTACTGTGCGTCCAAACGGGCGCCTTCCTAAGCGATGAAAAGCGGATGAGTCTCAGTGATTTTGAGTTACACGTGACGAATCCCACGGAGATTATTAATCGCTGGGGCGCTACACACCCAGATTACATCACTAATACACGCGCTATCGCTGATCGTTGCGATGTAACCATAGAGCTTGGTAAAATCCTGATACCTAAATTTCCGGTGCCAGACGGTGAGACCGAAAAATCATTTTTAGACAAATTAGTGTATAAGGGTCTAGCCTGGAGATATGGCGGTGTATCGGAGCTGGATGCTTCTAAGTTGAGCATTAAAGAAGCCCAAAAGCTACTGCCGGAAGTCGTGCAAGAGCGAGTTGATTTTGAGTTTGGAGTCGTTAACTCCATGGGATTTAATGGCTACTTCTTGATTGTGGCTGATTTTATTAACTGGGGTAAGGATCAAGGAATTGTCTTTGGACCGGGTCGGGGCAGCGCCGCAGGCTCGATCATTGCATACGCTATCAAGATCACAGAACTCGATCCGCTCAAATACGATTTACTATTTGAGCGTTTCCTAAACCCTGACCGAATAAGTATGCCGGATGTTGACATTGATATTCAGGACACCCGACGAAATGAAGTCATACAATACTGCGTCGAAAAGTACGGTACAGAACGGGTCGCAAATATTGTAACATTTGGCCGTATGGCGGCGCGTAATGCTGTACGAGATGTGGCTAGAGTACTGCAAGTTCCATATTCTGAAGCTGATCGTTTGTCCAAGATGATTCCACCGCCAATTCAAGGTATACATGTGCCGCTGGCTACTTCGCTTAAGAAGGATTTCGATCTTAAGCAAGAGTATGAAACTAACGAAACGTCACGAAAGGTTTTTGACCTAGCATTACAGCTAGAGGGGACAATTAGATCGCATGGTGTACATGCCGCGGGTGTAGTGATTGCGCCTGACGACATCGTTAAATATGTGCCACTCGAAATGGCCCAAAAGGGCGTTGTCGCCACTCAGTATCCGATGGGGCCTGTCGAAGAACTTGGTCTACTCAAGATGGACTTTTTAGGTTTGTCTAACCTTACTACAATCAAGAACGCCCTGCGTATTATTAAGCGTGTTAACGACGTGGACATAGACATCAACACAATTGCGCTTGATGATGTAGAGGCCTACGAGCTGTTGCAACGTGGCGATACCACAGGCGTGTTCCAGCTTGAGTCTGCCGGCATGAAACGCTATCTGCGAGACCTTAAACCAACAGTTTTCGAAGATATTGTGGCTATGGTGGCGCTATATCGCCCAGGTCCAATGCAATTTATCGATGAATTTATAGCTCGAAAACATGGAGAGCGAGCAATCGTATACCCACACTCAAGCATGGAAAATGCACTCAAAAAGACGTATGGGGTTCTGGTATATCAAGAACAAGTTATGCAAATAAGCAAAGAAGTTTGCGGCTTAACCGGTGGCGAGGCGGATACCTTGCGTAAAGCGATTGGTAAAAAGAAGATAGACATTATGCGTAAAATGAAGCTACGCATGATTGAGGGCGGTCAAGAGGTTTCGGGTATTTCGCCGGCTGTTATGGAAGTCTTCTGGAAGCAACTCGAAGAGTTCGCGGCCTATTGTTTCAATAAATCTCATGCGGCGTGCTACGGCCTAATCGCCTACCAAACAGCTTACCTAAAAGCTCATTATCCCGAGGCTTTTATGGCGGCTGTCATGACCAGTGATTTTGATGATATTGACCGCTTAGCCATCGAGATTGCTGAATGTAAAAAGCTGGGTATCCAGGTACTGGCGCCGGACGTCAATGAATCATTCCTAGAATTTGCCGTGGTGCCCAAAAAGCACCAGATTCGTTTTGGTATGGCGGCAATCAAAAACGTCGGCAGTGGTGCTGTCGAAGCAATCCTCAAAGCCCGTGACGAAGCTAACTTTACATCCCTAGAGGATTTTCTTACCAGAGTTAATTGCCGAGTGGTGAACCGGAAAGCGATGGAGAGCTTGATCAAAGCTGGTGGCTTTGATCGCTACGGTGATCGCGCTGAGCTGCTACATAATCTAGACATGCTATTAGCTTTTGCGCAGCGCCTACAGAAGCAAGCCAATAGTGGCCAGATTGACTTGTTTGGTAATACTGAGACCGGTAGTTCGCAGCACGTCAGCTTAGAATTACAGCCAGCTCCTGTGGCCATCGATATGCGTGAGCAATTAATATGGGAGCGAGAACTACTTGGTTTATATCTGAGTCAGCATCCACTTGCCATGTTCGAGACTTTCCTAACTGAAAAAACAGTGGCCATCAAAGAGCTCAAGGGCGCCCACGATGGTAAGGCAGTGACTATCGGCGGAGCTATTACGGACGTCCGTGAGATTACAACCAAAAATGGCCAAAAAATGGCCTTCATCAAATTAGAAGATTACACAGGTGAAATAGAAGTTATTTTGTTTCCAAGCGCTTACCAGCAAACTTTGGGACTATGGGAGCGTGACAAAGTGGTCCTGATACACGGTAAAGTTAATGGGAAAGATCGTGATGGTAAGCCAGCCGAAGAGGCAAAGGTACTAGTTGATGATGCCCGTGAGATCACTTCGGCCCAAGCAACCGCCTATCAAGAGACCGGTCGTAAGGCCCGTGTGCCCAAACTTACAAAGAAAAAAGTTCTAGTGGTAGCTGCTACCTCCAAAACTGCTCGTGATAGTACCGCAGTTGAAAAATTGTACATACGTCTACGAACAAGCAGCGACACCGAAACACTGATGTCACTCAAACGTACGATTGACGAAAATCAAGGTGACACTGAAGTGATCTTAGTACTAGGTGATGCTGCCAGCAAGCAGGCAATTAAGCTGCCAGGTGGCTTTGATAAGGCCAGCGAAGGCTATAGACAGTTGCGTGAGCTTGTTGGTGCCGATAACCTGAAACTTCAATAAGCCTTGCAACAACTCAATTAAGACAACCACAGGATTTGTCGGTCACACAACCTCAGAAGCTCTTGTTTAGACGATTATTTTATATATCATGAATTTAGTTTTATGTTTTTAACATTCCAGAATAATTAACAGCTTAAAGTTTTAGGAACCTGAATCTCGAGATATGCCACTCCCAAACGGGAACACGGCTTGTAAACGTCTCATAATAAATTAAACGCCGATCCCAAGGTGGCAACTTTCAACTGTATAAATACAGCTGTTTACCCAACAATCGTCAAAACGCTTCGATTTCCTATTACAGGAATACGATTTTCTGACAACCGCACACAATCAATTAACCGATAACTACCTAGACTTCAACCTTCACACATTTCAAAGCTGGCTCATGTATCATTACAGGAATGCGATTTCTGAGCACCCCCAGTCAATCCCACCAGCCGCCATAAACAAACTGTACTCTCATTTAAATTATAGAAGCTTCTCATGAATCGGAGTGCAGTTATGACAGTGGCAGATTAGCTTTTGCTTCGGTACTCAGAAATCGCGTTCCTGTAATGGATAGGGACTAACAGGCTTTGTAAAGGGTGGTTAATTTGCTTTGATATGGATGAGGTTGGAAGGTTAGGTAACCATTGGTTACTTGATTGTTGGGGTACTCATAAATCGCATTCCTATAAGGGGAACGTTAGTAGGCTTCGTGATTGAAGGGGAACATTTGTATTAAGGACTTAGGTAGTTATGAATCGAGGTAGATCGGAAAGTTATTATGAGACGCTTACAAGTCGTGTTCCCGTTTGGGGGTGGCATATCTCGAGATTCAGAATTCTAAAAAGCTAAGAAGTTAAATTTATGGCGAGGCTGGAAAGTTGAAAATAGAAACATAAAATTTATAAAGCAGCACTAGACTTTAGCTGCGTACTTCAGGAAAAGAAATTAAAGGGCAATCAGCTAATCTAGTTGCGCATTAAGTTAACAGATGATGCC
Source organism: Saccharimonadales bacterium (SeqCode) (assembly GCA_038230395.1). Lineage (GTDB taxonomy): Bacteria > Patescibacteriota > Saccharimonadia > Saccharimonadales > UBA4665 > JBDSWU01. The sequence continues at coordinate 149,046 of JBBRNI010000001.1, forward strand.
GGAGGTTCTAGTTAGTACAAAGCCAGCCGTGAAGATAATTACTATTGTTATGTCTAGGTAGGCGTGGTGGGCAACAAATTGCTCACCCTTAACAATCACTTTTTGGAGGCGTAGTCCGTGACGCAGTATGAACAAACACAGCGCGGTGCTGGCGATAAGTGATACTGCGAATAGGCTCCAGGTGGCATGACCGCCAGTTATTAATTGGACGCGTGAGACGGTTTGAGCTTGCAGATCAGATCGGGCAACGTGCACGCCAGCAACAGACCCAGACTGGACTGGGTTAGGCACGGTAAAGGTTATGTTGGCCGCAGCTGCTACTGGCGCAGCATACTCGGCGACTACAATTGTCGCCGGTCCTTTACCCAAGTAATTAGGCGAGCTGGCAGTAGCAAAGCCAACCTGGGTGTAGCCAGCATTTAGGATGTTGGCTTTGTGGTCGACGCTATTCATCCAACCTGTTTCTGTGCTGCCGGCGTCGGTAAAGCCATAGGCTAAGTTCTCGCCGGCCGTTTGATACTGGTAGCCAGTGCTGGTGATGAAATCCCAAGGCGTTTTGCCGTCTGGGGCGTTGTGAGCCCAGTAGTCTTTGCTCACTAGGTCATTGGCTTTGGCCTGCGCGGCGTTGGCAAGTTGGTGGTCGATCGTCAGGGCCTGTTCTTTGGCATCTGCGCGGTTGCTGTTTGTTGCGCTCAGCAGAGCAACCGCGCTGTAATCACTATGAGCACCTAGCACGTCATGGTTGGACCAAACGCTATTAACAAATAGCCCCATGCCAACTATTAATAGCATCGGCAAATACGGCCAATAATGCTTGGTATAGTTCTGATTGTGTTTGTGATGTTGACCGACACGCTTTTTGTGGGCGATGGGCGGCTTACGCTTCTGTTTAGTTACAAGTGCCATTGGTGTATTTGTTTAGGTTTAGACTTATGCTTACTATAGCATAAAAGCTGTTTTGACGCCTGAATATTTAACTTAGTTAGCGCTGAAACCTAAGGTGGTATAGGGCCATTGCAGCGGCTTGCACGACATTGAATGATTCTTTTTGGCCGAGCATTGGAATAACAAGCTGTAAATCCGTGAGAGCTAAAACTTCTTGTTCTACACCCTCGACTTCACGACCAAGTATAATTACAATCCGTTCAGGTGGTTTATATGTGCTAATATCCCGGGCAGTCGCTGTTTGCTCTAAGGCGGCGATAGTATATTTATCTTCACGAAGTTCTGCCAGTAGCTCAACAATGTCACCGCGTTGCTCCCACGGTACCAGACTTTCGGCCCCAAGAGCGGTCTTGGCTATATGCTTGTCAATTTTGCGGACTAAATGTGGCAAGCGAATATCGTCGACTTGCGAAGGGTAAGGTGTGTAACCAGTTAAGTAGACACGTTCGACGCCTAGTCCGTCGGCAGTACGTAGTAGCGACCCAATGTTGTGAGTGCTTCGCAAATTATGGGCGATAACAATAATTGATCTCATACTTGGATTATAACGTATTGAGCATTGCCTACGCTTCACGTCGCTTATGCTTTATACTAAAGTCATATGAGCCAAGACGCCCGCATTGATGAAGAACAAGCTACTCAGCGCCGCGCCCGCGTGCTTGGTCTAGATTATGCCAATACGGCCACTATCGAAAATAAACAGCTATACAAAGAAGCATTGACTGTCGAGGAACTCAAAAGTTTACGGATGATCCCGCTCAGAGTAGATAAGAGTAATATTCTGTTTGGTATCACGGTTACTACATCGCAACAGTCTATGGCAGCTATTCGGCAGCGTTTCCAGGATCAGCGCGTGACGTTCGCCATTATTTCTGAAGCTGGTTTTCGTGACTACATGCTGCTGTATGACCCACCACAAAAAGTTGAATACACCAACATTACCCTCGATCAAACTGATAGTAAGCAGCTGATTAGCCAAGTATCAGTGGTACTGGATCAAGTGCGTGCTGATGACATGTTGGCTTACATCGTCAGTCAGGCACATAACCTTAATGCTTCAGATATTCACATTGAAACTGGCGCTGAAGATGTTCGTATTCGCTTCCGAATTGATGGCGTTCTACACCCAATTGCTAATTTGAAGTATGATAAGTACCGTATTTTGATGTCGGCGATCGCCAGCGCTGGTAATGTTTCAACATCATCTGATGAAGCTCAGCAGGGCCACATTGCTCAAAAAGTAACCATGGCTGATAACACGACAGTTGACGTAAACGTACGACTGGAAACAGTACCAACCATTAATAGTATGGACGTTGTCATGCGTCTGTTTAATATGGATCAGGCAATGTACAACATCGACCGATTGGGTTTGTCAGAGGTCGAGCGGGCTGTAGTTGATGACATTATCGCAAAGCCCAGTGGCCTGGTGCTGGTTGTAGGGCCAACGGGGTCCGGCAAAACTACCACGCTCTATTCAATGCTTAATTCACTTAATAACGACGAGCGCAAAATTATCACAATTGAAGATCCAGTTGAGTATCAGTTCTCTGGTATCACCCAAATATCTGTGCACAGCAAAGCTGCTGGGGATGATGGTAGCTTTGCCGACAAGCTGCGTGCCGTATTACGGCTTGACCCAGACATTGTCATGGTCGGTGAGATTCGAGATATGGATACCGCCAAAACTGGCTTGCAAGCCGCCTTGACTGGTCATTTAGTGCTCAGCACCTTTCACGCTAGCTCGGCGTCGGCTGCCCTAACTCGTATGGGTGATGTCATTGGCCAGAACCCCTTATTCGTGTCAGCCATCCGCTTAGTTATGGCGCAGCGACTGGTGCGCAGACTTGACGATTCACTCAAACAAGCCTACGAACCGAGCGAAGCTGAGTGGAAGCGAATCAACCAGGTAATTGGTACGATTCCGGCTGATCGCCGCCCAAGCCTGGAAGGTCTACAACTTTATCGCGCTGGTGCCTCAGAAGCTAATCCATTTGGTTACCGAGGGCAGATCGCTATACGTGAACAGTTCACTATGACTAATCAATTGCGTAGCTTACTCGAAAACCCTAACGCGGTTCTATCAGCTCAGGCTATAGAAGAGGCCGCTGTGGCCAGCGGTATGCGCACTATGACCCAAGACGCTATGCTCAAAGTTATAGCAGGTGAAACAACGCTCGATGAAATCTTGCGCGTTGTTGGCTAATTGAACTAACAGGTCTTTGATGCTATAGTACATCTTCTATGACCCCAGAATATAGATTAACCACTCCAGTGCAATTTGGTTCCCAAGAATTTCGAGACATGGTTATGAGCATGCAAGAGCTTGATGACCAAACAGCCAAAGAAATTGTGGGGCGCTATGCTCCTATTGACGGAGTTGGTGAAGTCCCCCAGTCACTGCCAGATGCCGAAGATACGGCTCAGCAAACACAAACAGAACCCAAGGCCCCTGTACTAAATATTGTTAGCAACAACGAGACCCCTAAGCCAAAGCGGCGCTCGCCTGCAGAAACAGCAAAGCCTCAAACAGCTCCGTTTGTTCCCATCGCTACCACGCAACCAGATGTTCAGCCCGAACCATGGGATGACCCTAGGGCCGCTTGTTACTCAATAGACGATACTCTCTTCGAAGATAAAACATGGGAATCCGCAGCTCGTGCATTATGTAAGGCTTGCGTATTGCGCGTTCCATGTCTTGAGCGTGAGCTCGATATGCCAACTACAGATGGGATACGGGGAGGTTTAGACTTTCTGCAACGAATGAAATTAGTCCAAATTCGTCAAAATGGCTTGACCCAGGCGCAAGGACGGAAATATGACGCTAGGTCCAAAAGAAAGGGTTGATTTACGCCGTTAAATGGTGTAAAATTGTACAGATATGCCGAGTAACGCAAGTGTGATCAAAGAGATCAGTGACAGTTTCAAGAAACCAGCCGTGGTTGATGTTCGTTCTGGTGACACTGTAAAAGTACACCAGAAGATTCGTGAAGGCGCCAAAGAGCGTGTTCAGATATTTCAGGGCCTGGTTATTCGTACTGACATGAAAGGTTCGCATACCTCACGCATCACCGTGCGACGTATTGCTAGTGGTATTGGTGTCGAAAAGAGCTTCTTGCTCCACAGCCCTCTTGTTATTCAGGTAGAGATCACCAAGCGTAGCAAGGTCCGACGCAACTACCTAACCTACATGCGCGACCGCACTGGCAAGGCTGCCCGTATGACCGGCGTTGATTTTGATAAACAGTCTGTAAACTATATCCCCGAAATTGAAGCTGCAGTCGTCGAAGCCAGCGCTGACGATTCCACCGAAGCCGAAGCCTAAGTAGCAAAGCTACTTTTGATCGTGCTCCCGCTACCTGTGGGAGTTTTTTATTGGCAAAGACTGTAGACTAATACTATGGTGACAGTTGGAATAGACGAAGTGGGTCGCGGCTGCTGGGCAGGCCCCGTTGTAGCTGGTGCGGTAGTATTGGCTCAGCCAATCTCTGGCCTAAAGGATTCTAAGAAGCTGAGTAAACAACGGCGTGAAAAGCTGGGATTTATGATTAACGAGCAGGCCGCAGCAATCGGAATTGGCTGGGTAAGCGCGGAGGAAGTTGACACGATTGGTCTAACGGCGGCCGTACGGTTGGCTATGTCCCGAGCTTTAGACCAGATACGAGTTGAGTATGACGCAATTATCATTGATGGAAATTTTAACTTCTTGGCTGATAATCCTAAAGCAACAACAATTGTAAAGGCCGATGATTTAATCCCCGCTGTCAGCGCTGCCAGTATCGTCGCCAAAGTAGCTCGTGATAATTATATGGCCGAGCTGGGCCTGCAATTTCCTCATTATGGCTTCGAGTCACATGTTGGCTATGGAACGGCCAAACATCTGGCGGCCTTACAAGCCTACGGCGTCACAGAACACCATCGCAAAACAGTTAAGCCTGTGGCAGCTCTGTTACAATATGAGTCTATGAACGGTGATCAATGAACACAACTGAGTCAGGACGCAAAGCCGAGAGGGCAGCTACTGCCTATCTGGATATGCGTGGCTATAAAATTCTGGAGCAAAACTTTCGGCGTCCGCACACCGAAATCGACATCGTTGCTATTAAAGACGAAGTGATATACTTCGTCGAAGTAAAATATCGTAAAGATTACGGTCAAGGCGGTGGGCTAGAAGCTATTACTGCTAGTAAGCTGCGCAAAATGCGTCGTGGTGCCGAGACCTGGGTTAGTGAATCAAAATGGCACGGTGAATATTCGCTAGCAGCCGTTGAGATCGCTGGTGAAGATTATATGGTCATGAATTTTGTTGACAACGCCTACTAGGCTTGTTTAACCCTGAAATAATCCTTAAGATCCTTAAGATCTCGCTGCTTCCAGGCGGCTTGCCAATGGATAGTCTCGATAGCTTGTTTGATAGGCCGCTTGAATGCTGGACTGAGCTTAGACTCGAAGAAGGCGGTGAACTCGGGCAAGAAACTAAGGTCACTGTGGACGCGGCCAGCGTAGATAGGCAGGCGGAAAAAGCTTAGATCAGTGCCAAGGTTAGTAACCAGCCATTCCCAATTCGTTTTGAGCCACTCCCAGGTGACGGCTCGGGCATGGCGGTTCATGAAGCTGTAGGCGATCCAATAAGGCGCATCTTGCAACCGAACGTCATCACTCAATATTAAGGCTAGTGAGCGATCAATTAATTCGGGCTGTTTAAAGTTAGTCATGGCTGCAGCGATAGTTACTCGTTCTTCGCTGTTTGTGCTGGCGTTGTGAAGCCTTAGTAGCTTGTCGAACTCTGGTGTGCCGCCAAGGCGAGCTACAGTGCCATAAACAACGCCGCGTAAATCGGGGTGAATATCCTCTGATGTTTTAGCGGCAGCGAAGCGGCGCTTTGCTTCGTCAACAACTGTGGGCTCTTCGCCAAATGAGGCTAGACCCAAAATACTCGGGCGCATCAAGGTGTCAAAGTGGTTTTCGCCTGTTTGCTCTTCCCAACCAAGGCGCTTGTACTGTTTAGCAACTAGTTTGCGAACAAATGGTCGCATATAGTCACGCAGCTCATCGTCTTCCATAACCATTCTTATGGAGCCTAGGCTGCCTGAGATTATATCCCAAACAACAATACTGTCCTCATCACGGTAGGCCTCTAAAAGCTTAAGTGCATTGAGCGTTGGAGCATATCCAGCCTTGGCTGCTTCGAAGGCGTCACTCAACAGCCCCAGCCGGTTTAGGACGTTCAAGTTTGGGACCGCTATAGCCAAACGAGCCAGGTGATCAGCGTCGTAAGTCACTTGGTAAAAGCCGGTGCGATTGTGATTAAGCATAAAGTCATCACGCACTTCGCTCAGTGTCAACGTCGTAGAATTGTCTGTTAGCGTGGTTTTATCGAGGCCAGACGTTGCATTCAGCGGAATTGGCCAAATGTCGTTAGATTTGTTGGCTTCTGGGTTAAGGTAAAAACGTGATTGCTTAACTTCTACATCGTTACCTTTAATAGATGCCGAAACAATTGGATAGCCGGGTTGGCTTATCCAAGAGGCCATAAATGAGGTTACCGGTTGTTTGGACACTTCTTCGAGGGCTGCCCATAAATCGACGGTGTCCGTGTTGCCGTAGGCGTGACGCTTGAGGTACAAGCGTAGTCCGTCACGGAAGATATCGGCACCGAGATATTCGTGGAGCATCAGCAGAACACTAGCACCTTTGTCATAACTGATAGCATCAAAAATTGTGCGAATTTCATCGGGGTGGCGTACTTCGACTTGAATCGGGTGGGTGTTTTCTAGAGCATCTTGCTTGAGGGCCAATCCTTGCTCCTCCACGATAAATTGTGTCCAAACTTCCCATTCTGGAAATAGCTGATCAACAGCCAAGTAGCTCATCCAGCTGGCAAAGCCTTCGTTGAGCCACAAGTCAGTCCACCAGCGCATAGTCACCAAGTTGCCAAACCACTGGTGTGTCAGCTCGTGCGCCACGACGTTAACGACATATTGTTTAAGATTTAGCGAGGTGTTTTTAGGGTCGACCAGCAGTGCTTGCTCTCGGAAAGTGATACATCCCCAGTTTTCCATAGCGCCGCTGGCAAAATCTGGCAGGGCAATGAAGTCACATTTCGGAAGTGGATAGGCGATATCGAAATACTCATTATAAAATTCGAGGGTTTTGACTGCCGTTTCTAGCGCGAACTCCGTGTATGCAATATTGTCAGGCGTTGCGAATGTCCGAACCAGTACGCCGTCTTTAGTGGTTGCTTCTAAGCAGTCAAGCTCGCCAAATACGAAGGCTAACAAATAAGTGGACATTTTGGGTGTTGTTTCAAAAGTTGTAATTAGTTTATTATCAGCGGTCTCTTGTGACTTAATAGGGGTATTAGCGATAACAGTTTTAACAGCTGGCGTTATAAGCGTCAGATCAAAGGTTGCCTTGGCTTCGGGCTCGTCGATGCAAGGGAAAGCTTCACGGGCATGATGGCTCTCGAACTGGGTGGCAATCAAGCGCTTCTCGATGCCTTCATGCTTGAAAAAACAGGGGTAAATACCGTTCATTGGACGGGTAATAGCACCTTCAAAATCCATCGTTACCGTATATTCGCCAGCGTACAGTTGGCTTGCACTATGCAAACGTACTTCGTTGAAGGAGTCTTGATTGTTAATGCGCGAAATCTCGTGGAACTGGTCGCCTTTTTTATCATGTTTAGTAATGGTGGCGGCGGTAATCTTGAGTTCGTTTTGATGAAATGTCAGGCGCTCAGTCGGTCGGCCAATTTTTTTACCTCGAATCATCACCGTGCCCTTAAAGGTCAAGGCCTCAGGGTCGATAGTAAAAGCCAGCCCATAGGCCGACGGTTGGAATTGTTCAAAAAGACGTTTAACAGATTTAGACATTCAGTACCTCCACTTCTATGCCTCCAGTGTACCAAGGAAATGTCCATACATATAAGCAAAGTGTCAAAGTAACTGATTGTTCCCTATAATTCAATGTTGCAATAGTGGTATACGCTAAAGTGTACACACTGGCGCATACCACGGGTTTGACAATCCGCTTGAGTAAAGGTATATTTATAGGGTTACATCCGGCCGGCAGGTCGGATTTTTTCGTACAGAGACCTACAACTAGTTGATTCATACGCGCATTACATTATGGAAATAACAAGAAAGGATCCACACAATGGATTTAGATTTTAAACAATTAGGTGTTGCTATTCGCACCATCGCCGAAGAAAAAAACTTACCAGAAGAAACTGTCCAAGAAGTGGTTGAGCAAGCACTAGCTGCTGCTTACCGCCGTGACTATGGTGATCGTGAGCAAGAAATCCGCGTCACCATGAACTTGAACACTGGTGACGTCGACGCTTACATAACAAAAGAAGTCGTCGTTCGTGTCGGCGACCCCGCTTACGAAATCAGCGTCGAAGATGCCCAGGTCATGAAAAAGGACGCCAAGAAGGGCGACATGATAGAGCTACATGAAGCAGTTAAAACTTTTGGACGTGTTGCTGCTCAGACTGCCAAGCAAGTTATTTTGCAGCGTCTACGTGAAGCAGAGCGCGAAATCATCATGAATGAATATGAAGACAAAATTGGTACCGTTATTAATGCTACAGTTGCCCGCGTCGAAGGCAACATTACCCGTATTGATCTTGGTAAAGCCCAAGGTATCATGCCTCGTTCCGAGCAAATTCAGGGCGAGCGCTATTACCCAGGCCAACGTCTTAAAGTTTTTCTCAAAGATGTTGAGCGTGGTTTCCGCGGCCCTCAATTAGTGGTATCTCGAGGTAATAAAGAATTTATGGAATGGTTGTTCCGCGGCGAAGTACCCGAAATGGAATCTGGCGCTGTCGAAATAAAGGGTATTGCCCGTGAGGCCGGTGTGCGCTCTAAGATTGCGGTCTTTAGTAATGTCCCTGGTGTTGACCCTGTTGGTACTTTTGTTGGTGGCCACGGTACGCGTGTTAACGCGGTTGTTTCTGAAGTCGGTGAGCAAGAAAAAATTGATATAGTCGTGTATAGCGATAACATCACCGAATACATAACAAATGCCTTAAGCCCTACTAAGGTAACTCGAGTCATTCTTGACGAAAACAGCCACAAGGCCAAGGTTATCGTGCCCGAAGATCAGCTCAGTATAGCCATCGGCAAAAGCGGTCAAAATGTTCGCCTTGCTAGCAAACTAACTGGCTATGAACTTGATATGGAAGCTGACCACGTGGCAGTTGTTCCAGAAGTTGCTGTGCCAGCCCCAGCCTCTGCTGCGCCTATAGCCGAAGCCCAAGCAGTCGTTGAAGCTCCAGTTGCTGAAAAAGCCACTACTATCGAAGCCCCAGTCTCAGAAGGCGTTGTCGAAACCACCGAGTTGCCAAAGCAACCAAAGCTCAAGAAGAAAAGCGAGCTCGAAAACAGCCTCCTCGAATCTATCGAGCAATTCGGTGAGTAAATACCAGAGGAAACCTACAAGACATGAGAGAGCATCTAGCCATCAATCCTGATCTGTTAATATCCTCACTAAGTGGCACCGCTGCCGCATTATTGGCTGGTGTGAGCGTGTACGCGGCACAACATCATCACGAGCAGACTGAAACACCAATGCCAGTCTCAGGATGTAATTACACCCAGGTTGAACCAGGTGAAGAGCCTGGCTGCGCGCAGTTTCGTGCGGCCCATGTTGCTATAAGTAGACAAGAATTACCTCAAGCCACAGATCAGTATTTGGGCTTAGCCCTCGGCGGTATAAGTCTAATATATGGTTATAGGTATGCTCAGGTACGTTTGGTAACACGTGAGGCCAACAACATACTGAAAGTGCGGACCTAGCTATGCGACCAGGTCACGGTGAGACATTATTTTTGTTTGGTGAAGATGAAGTGGACGTCGCGGCCCAAGCGCATCATTGGCAAGGCGACTGCGTTCTTGGGGTAACTGTTGAAGCTAGTTATGACAAAAACTCTAATGCGGCTGTCTTAGATAGAGATCTAGGTTATGATACGGTTGTTGCATTAGTCGAAGCTGGGAAACGGTTTAGGGATCGGCCACCGATGTTTCTGAAGCATCGTCCAACCGCGGAGTATCGTTATTGGATTGCTACTACGGCTCGTGAGATGCTAACAGAATATGTCAGCTACTTAGTAGAATAACCATTATCTAGCACTCTTGACGTGAGAGTGCCAAGTGGTATTATGGAAGTAAGCTATTTCTCAATCTAGTACGAGATAATGACTAATAGAAAGGGGTATAAAAATAATGATGCCTAATTCACCTGACTTCCAAGAATTTCTGAATCACCTAACGAACAATGCTTTACAGAGCCTAAAGCATGCCGATGCAATCGCTCGTTCGTTCGGTAGTGCTTATATTGGTACGGAGCACTTACTTTTAGGTGTTCTGGCCCAAGACGGGAGCATGGGCAACAAGCTACTAGAAGGCGCTGGTATCACTTTAGACCGTGCCCGGCTAGCCTTAAATCTTACCCCTAAAACCTTAGTTATCAACATGGGCGCCAAAGGCCTTAGCGAGACAGCCAAATTAACACTCAAAATGGCCTACGACGTGTCTCAGGATTACGGCCAAGAATACTGTGGTACGGAACATATTTTGTACAGTATTCTAAGCCAAAAAAACGCTCGGGCTACCATATTGCTACGCGACATGAATGTCGACGTGGATGGCCTATCTAATGAGCTGGAGCAATTCCTTAATCGACAACAATACGAAGAGGGTGAAGCAAGTACTGGTAACCGCAACCGAGGTGCTAAAAAAGCTAAAAAAACAGCTCTTGATTTTTACGGCACTGACTTGACGGCACTGGCTGAAGCCGGCAAACTTGACCCTGTAGTTGGACGGGAAGCCCAGATACGCCGCGTTATTACAATACTGAACCGTCGGACCAAGAACAATCCAGTTCTTATTGGTGAGCCGGGCGTAGGCAAGACGGCTATTGTGGAAGGTTTAGCGCAGCGGATTGTAACCGAAGATGTGCCAGACAGTTTGCTGGATAAGCGGATAGTTATGCTTGACTTGGCTGGTATGATCGCTGGCACCAAATACCGTGGTGAGTTTGAAGAACGACTCAAAAAGGTCATGTCAGAACTCGAAAAAGACACCCGCACAATCGTGTTTATCGATGAGCTACACCTGATTGTCGGTGCTGGAGCTGCTGAAGGTGCTATGGACGCCGGAAACATCTTAAAGCCAGCTTTGGCTCGAGGTAAGATCCAAGTTATCGGTGCTACAACTACCACCGAATACACTAATCATATAGAAAAGGACGCCGCTCTGGAGCGCCGCTTTCAGCCTATTCAAGTGCCCGAAACTAGCCCTAGCGAAACGGTTGCTATCCTCAAAGGCCTCCGTAAACATTACGAAGCCTTCCACGGCGTCAAACTATCCGACGAAGTTCTAGAAGACGCCGTCATGCTAGCTAAGCGCTACATCGCTGATCGATATATGCCCGACAAAGCGATCGACTTGATAGACGAAACATCAGCTCACCTTCGCGTAGACAAGGGTAAAACTAGCCCCGAAGTTCGTACATTGCAAAAAGAGATCAAGCTCATTACCACCAGAACAGAAGAAGCTGTTGACGCTGAAGATTACGAAAAAGCTGCTAAGTTCAAAACGCGGGCCAGCCAGATCCAAGAAGAGCTCAAAAAGCTACAGTCAGACACCAAGCAAGCCAAACGACTAGTTGTGACTAGCGAAGACTTAGCTGATGTTGTTTCGCGCATGACGGGTGTACTGGTTAAAAAGGTAATTCGTTCTGAGGCTAAATACTTACTAAACCTTGAAAAGTCACTCGCTAAGCACGTTATAGGTCAGACAGAAGCTGTAGAGGCAGTATCGCGAGCCGTCCGCCGTAACAGAAGTGGTATAGGTAGCGAAAAACGCCCAATTGGCTCATTTATATTTTTAGGACCAACCGGTGTTGGCAAAACCGAGCTTGCCCGGGTATTAGCCCGTGAGTTCTTTGGCAGCGAAAACAATCTGGTCAAAATCGACATGTCGGAATTTGGTGAGCATCACAATGTTTCACGACTTGTTGGTGCCCCAGCTGGCTATGTTGGTTACGAAGACGGTGGGCAGCTAACTGACAAAATTCGGCGGCAGCCATACAGCCTGGTGTTATTTGATGAAATCGAAAAAGCTCACCCCGATGTCTTCAATATGATGCTACAGATGTTAGAAGATGGCTACCTAACTGACGCCAAGGGTCGTCGCATCGACTTCACCAATACCATAATCATCATGACCAGTAACATCGGTGCTGACAAGCTCCAAAAAGAAGCTAATTTTGGCTTTCGTGCAACCAAAACTAGCGAACTCAAAGATCTTGACGAACTACATGAAACAAACAAAACACGTGTCGAAGAAGAACTCAAAAAGATGATGCGCCCTGAGTTGCTGAACCGCATTGATAAAGTGATTGTCTTTCGGGCACTGACCCAAAAAGACATCTTTAAGATCATTGACCTACAAATCGACGAGCTCAAAACTCGTCTGCAAAAGAAAGCCCTAAGCTTGCAGCTAACGCCTGGTGCCAAGCAGTATTTACTAGAGCATGGTTATGATGCCAAGAACGGAGTGCGACCACTCCGCCGTCTTATTCAGGACACAATTGAAGACCATGTAGCCTTTGAAATGCTCGATGAAAAATACACCAAAGGTGATATCATTCAGATAGCAACCAAAAACAGTGCTCTGACATATGCCACAACTAGTGAATAAGCAATCAAGATCAGTATCACAACAGGGTAAGTCTAAGCTATCAGGCTTAGTAACACTGCTCGTATTGCTCGGATTAATTGGCGGTTTGCTAGCAAACGGAAATCGACTTTTTGATTACTGGCGTTTACGTGGCTACACACCTCCAGCCAACGTCGCTCAGTTGGCGAGTGATACCACCATGAACGAATACGCTAGGCACATGTTCTACATCAACAAACCAGGGGTACTGCCGACTGTTGCTAGCTTTAGGCAGCACTGTCCAGAGAATCAGGACACGATCGTTCTTGGCTGTTACCATTCAGGCGAAAATGGAATTTTTGTTTACGATGTGCCTGATCCAACACTGGCTGGCGTGCAGCAGGTTACTGCAGCTCACGAAATGCTCCATGCGGCCTATTCTAGACTGAGCCGGCACGACAAGTCGGTAATCAATACCCAGCTGAAGGATTTTTATAAACACGGCCTGTCTGACCCGCAGGTTTTGGCTGAGCTCAAAATATACAAAGTAACCGAACCAGATTCACTGCCAGACGAGATGCATTCCTTATTTGGTACCGAAATCACGAATTTACCTCAGGGCCTTGAGAATTACTACAAAAAATACTTTACTGATCGTTCCAAAATTGTTGCTTATCAGGCTCGCTACCAAACTCAGTTCACTCAGCGCCAGGACGCGATTGCTGCTGACGACAAGCAACTCAATGAACTTAAGGCTCAAATCAATGCCCAGCAGCCAATACTAGACAGTCAGCTTGCTTCTATAACGGCCGACAGGGCTCGAATTAACGGCTATGCTAGTTCCAATAATGTCGCGGCTTATAACGCAGCAGTACCGGGCTTTAACGCCAAGATTGATCGCTATAACGCTGGTATTGGCACTTTGCAGAGTTTGATTACTAGTTTTAACGACTTGGTGGCCGCTCGCAATGCGATTGCTGGGCAATTGACCACACTTGATAAAGCTCTTGATACACGAACAATCCAGCAAATGAGTCATTAGTTTTAGCTTAAAATAAGTACAATTAGGTAGCTAAACATAGTACACTGCTATTAATAACAGAGGGAATGTTACATATATTATGGCCAAAAAACCAGCGATTAGATACGTGTGTAGTAGCTGTGGAGCTCAGCACAGCAGTTATGCTGGTCGCTGTAACACTTGCGGTGAATGGAATACCCTTCAAGAGCAGTTGACGCCGGCAGCCGTAGCCGGCACCATTACGAGTGGCAATCGCTTGGCTACGCAATCTGTTTCGGCTTCGGTTGCCCATGACCACCAGCGGCTCCTAACCGGCATTGGCGAAGTAGATGCGGTATTCGGCGGGGGTATAGTGGCGGGGAGTGTTAACTTGATTGCCGGCCAACCTGGTATAGGCAAGAGCACTTTGCTATTACAGCTGGCCTACGCCGCCGCTGAGCATGTCCCCGTGTTATATGTCAGCGCTGAGGAGTCGGCGCACCAGATAGGCTTGCGTGCTGAGCGACTGGGTACGCTGCGCGAGACACTTAAGCTGGCCACCAGCACCTCAGCTGATGATATTGCAGCCACAATCGGCGCTAGCGACTATAAACTGGTTATTGTTGATTCAATCCAAACTGTCAGCTGCGGGGCTATCGCCTCGGCGGCCGGTAACGTTTCGCAAATTACTAATAGCACACAGCTTATCACTGCTGCAGCTAAGCAGTCTGATACGGCGGTTATTCTAGTTGGACACGTTACCAAAGAGGGCTCAATAGCTGGTCCGAAAGTGCTGGAACACGTTGTTGACGTCGTCTTACAACTGGAGGGCGATAGATACGGCGGCTTTAAGATTCTGCGGGCGGTCAAAAACCGTTTTGGATCAACTAATGAAACTGGCATATTCGAAATGGTTGAGCAGGGCCTACAACCCGTCGAAAATCCATCGGCAGCGCTACTAGCAGAACGCCAGATAAGCGATGGCTCAGTCGTTTTAGCTACCATGGAAGGCACTAGGCCGCTACTAGTAGAAGTGCAAGCACTAGTCAATAAAAGTAGCTATGGTTACCCCAAACGAGCCGCTAGCGGTTTCGATCTGAACCGGCTTAACCTACTGGTAGCTATGCTCGAACGTCGTACCAAGCTAAACCTAGCTGAGTATGACATTTATATTAATATTGTTGGGGGTATGCAGATCCGTGAACCAGCCGCTGATTTAGCCATTTGTATGGCCATAGGCTCGGCAGCCAAAGGTTTGCAGCTGAAACAAAATGCTGTGGTCTTTGGAGAAGTTGGCCTATCCGGTGAAGTTAGGCATGTACCACAAGCCGAAAGGCGTCTAGCCGAAGCTAGCAAACTTGGTTTTGATGGAGCTATTGGGCCACAACAAAAAACTGGCAAAAAACTGGCTGGTATGCACGGTGTCGCCGACATCCGCGCCGCTCTCAACCAATTCCTCGAAAAAGATTAAGTGACTCTTAAGCACCTTTTGTAACAGTGTAATTGCTACTCTGCTGGCTGTGGTCATCTTTGACATATATTACAGTTCCGGCTGGCGCACTATTCAGACCAACAGATGGCCAGGAACAGCTGGTTGCAGCAGAACTACAGAACTTGGTACCATCAGATTTGTAAACAGTAAACATTCCGATGCCGCCAGACCAATTGAAGTTAGTGCTGGCTTTTCCTGCCGTGGCTGAGACTATAGCTAGCGGCGTTGGTTGTGGCGCCGTCTGAGCCGGCGCGTAAGTTAAATTTGCGGTATCACTCCCGGAGTATAAAACGCTGTCAGTGACTGTCGCGGTAAGTGTGTCATTGCCTTCAGACGTCGGTGTATACGGGAATGAAATAGTGCTCGGTGAGTCAGATACATTCGCGCTATAGATTTGGTTAGTTCCAAGAGTAAACGTCACGGTACCAGGGAACTGAGCATATTGCTCATCAGATAGCGGATGCGTGCCTTGGGTGATAGTGGCGGTAATAGTGCACGTAGCGTTACAGGTTGTGGGCGCAGTCAGAGTGATTGTTGGCGGTGCATCATTACAGTTGTGGACATCATCAGTCGGAGCTGTTGGGGCAGATGTGCCTTGAGCAGTTCCGGTACTAATGGAGTTTTTGCCGCCATTAAATATGTCAGCGTTCCAAAAGGCTACGTTGCTATTGGCCTGAACGTCTTTGGCGGCAGCTGGAGTACAGCTTGTAGCAACTTTGCCAGATACTTTATCGAGTGTTTGTGATGTGCCACCTTTAACATTGGAGCCACCCACGTACCAGGATGGGTATAGATCATTGGTTGGACTGGGTTCAATATCACCATTGTGAATATGATTTCGAACAACGAAGGCAGGCGCAGTCTTTATGTCGGCTGGCTGAGTCCAGCTGACTGGAGTGATATTGGTATGAGCATATTCCATCCAGCCTCTAGTTAGCGGTGCTGTAAGGTACTCAGCAGCTTCGTTGATAGCGACATTACGTGTGTGATTGCCAATCCAGCTGACAACTGCGTACTTGGGTGACCAACTGGTCATAAGACCGTCGAAGGCGTAGTTAGTTGTGCCAGTTTTGACTGCAAAATTCCAACCATTAAAACGATGAAACTTGTAACCACCTTGAGACAATGGCGAACATGTTGTAGCTGTACAGCGCCCAGGTAAGTAACTTGCATTAGGGTCTGAGGCCATACTATTTACAATGTAGGCAGTGTCCGCTTTTATAACTTGCTTAGGTGCTGGTTGCTTGTATTCTATTACTTTGTGATTGGCAGCGTCAGTGACTGACATCAGAAATGTACGAGGAATAGCATTACCCAGACGAGCGAGTGTTGACAGGCCGTTAACATGGTCATCAAGCTTTAGATAGGCTCCGTCACCAATGGCTGAAGCAGCGTAACATTGTTGTGTTACGCTTTGCTTTTCGTCCGCGTAACAATTGTAACTGCTTTTGTTGTGGGATTGATCGTACGAATTTGCCATCATAGCAGAGGCAGTACTGATTACTTTATTGACTGAATTAACATGGTCTTTGCTATTGTCATTGGGTAAAGAGGATAGCATCGCTTTGAAGGCTGGAACGTTACGTGATCCACCAAGAGCGTAGCGGAGCGTTATAGGCCCAGGGAAGATCAGATCATAATCGTAGGCATTTTCGTGAGTGCCTGGTGGGCAAGAGTTGATTTGTGATGGTGTTAGAGGGCAGGTACCTTCGTAACCAGGCAGGCCGGGCGTTTTGGCATCGTACAAAACTGAACCTGCACCTACGTTATTATTGTTTTCGATAAATGTCGTGTAATCATATGGCTTGAAACTTGAGCCTGGTGGAATTTTGATGCCTGAGGCGTAATTATTTTGTCCGTAGCCTGGAGCATTAAAATCAACACCTCCGACCAGCATTACCATCTGTCCAGTTTGAACGTCTTCGCCTACCATGGCTTCTTCGTCGCCTTTGTGCGCAACTACATTGTGCAGGTTTTCAGCAACAAGTTGCTCGGCTTTGGTTTGTAGATTCAGATCAAGAGTAGTGATTACTTTGTAGCCGCCACGCTTAATTACTGCCGATCCAAGTTTGTCACGCAGTTCTTCTTTAGCTGTTAGCACGAAGTAAGGTGCAATTATGTTGTTGTAACGTGAGTCTGGCTGTTGTTGAACAGTCGCTAGGATGTCAAATTTCTTCGAAGCCTCAGCCTGAGCTTTGGTAATATTACCTTGTTTGACCATGACATCTAATATGTAATGCTGCCGGGCGATAAGTGCAGGTGCATCAAAGTAATTACTAGTAGCTCCGGGATTAAACTTAGGGCTACTGTAGGGCGAATAGGTATTGGGAGCTTTAGGTATAGCGGCCAACATCGTAGCTTGTTCTAATGTCAATTTTTTAGCGGTGACGTGAAAGTAATCTTGGGCAGCGGTTTCGGCGCCGTAATCAACCCCGCCGTAAGGGGCTAAGTTGAGATAACCCGTTAAAATGTCGTCTTTGGTATATTCACGTTGTAGTTCTTCGGCAAGTATCAGCTCCTTGACCTTGCGGGTAACAGTCCGGTCATTTGTCCAACCGGCGTTCAGCTTAACAAGTTGTTGCGTTATAGTAGAACCACCTTGTGTGGAGCCACCTGAGGCGTCGTGTAATGCTGCTCGCACCAATCCTCTCACATTAAAAGCACCCTCTTTATAAAAAGCTTTGTCTTCCACAGCAATGGTGGCTTGTTTGAGATATGGGGATATATCGCCAGAGACAACCGGTGTTCGTTTGTAGTTATTGTAATCTTGGAATAATAATGTGCCACCAGTTCGGTCATAGTAACTAACGCTGCCACCAAATGAGGTACCAGCTATATCTTTAATTTTGGGCAAATCTTTGCGGAAGTAGGCAAATAGTCCAATCACTAATATGAAACCGAGCACAAACGAAACGCCAATTACTTTGAGGGCCATAATGCCGCCCTCACGGCTGAACCAGTATTTGGCGACGCGCTTGGGGTGCATTCGAACTAACATTCTTTTGAAACGATTTTTGGGAAGTGTGCTTAGGTATTCAGCTTTTTCGGCGGATCGAGCAGCGTTGCTGGCCTTGCGACGATCATTAATACTGCGGTTTACCTTTAAAGTGTTACCACTTTTGGTGGTAACAGTATTCTTAGGACGTCGGGCGCGTCCAGACCCTTTTGGTGCTTGCATGCTAGTTATTTACTCTCATCTCTGTAATGAGCTCATTATACCAAACCCGAGTCCAAAGAAGCATATGTTTTTATGGATATATTTAAGCTTTTCATCAGGTCTGGCTCAGTCATGGGACGATATGGGCGAGCGCCACCAGATAGGCTATACTGTCAGGTAGTAATAGATATCAGAAGTTATAGCTACTGAACAAGTACGACAAATATGACACAAGGAAATTAATCACCAATGACGCTATCCGAAGAACTCATATGGCGCGGCTTCGCTAATCAAACTACTTACAAGCGAGTAACCGCAATTGACGGTGACCCAATTACTTTTTACTGGGGAGTTGACCCCAGCGCAAGCTCAATGACAATTGGGAACTTGGCAGCGGCTATGATGGTTCGCCACTTTATTGACCATGGCCACAAGGCAATTTTGCTGGTTGGTGGCGCTACTGGAATGGTTGGAGATCCTGACGGTAAAGCGCAGGAGCGTGACCTTAAATCACTGGATGAAATCTCTATTAATAAAGCCGGAATAATGGCTCAGTACCAGGTGCTGTTCGCCGGTAAAGGCTTTGAAACAGTCGACAATTACGACTGGTTCAAAGATATGAACTACCTAGATTTCTTACGTACTGTAGGTAAGCACGTTCCGATCAGCCAGATGCTGGGTCGTGATTTTGTACAAAGTCGTCTAGGCACCGATGGTTCCGGTATCAGCTACGCAGAGTTTAGCTACGCGCTAATCCAGGGTTATGACTTCCTACATTTGCACCAGTCCAAGGGCGCGACGTTGCAAGTCTGCGGCGCCGACCAATGGGGCAACTCAATCGCCGGGGTAGATCTAATTCGCCGCGTTACCGGCAAAGAGGCCCATATCTGGTCAACACCGCTGGTTATTAATAAATCCACTGGAGCTAAGTTCGGTAAGACGGAAGATGGAGCTATTTGGCTTGACCCAAGCAAAACTTCACCAACGCAGTTTTACCAATTTTGGATTAATCTTGATGACGATGGTCTAGAAGATTATTTTAAGACTTATACCTTATTTGATATGGCAGAGGTCTCATCCGTAATCGATGAACATCGTGCAGATCCCAGTGCGCGCAGCGGTCAAACTCGTTTGGCTGAAGCGGTAACAAAACTTGTGCACGGTGATAAGGCGCTCGCAATCGCCAAGCAGGTCACAGCTGTTCTGATTGGTAAGCAAACGCTTGCTGATGTTGATCATGAAGTTATTTCGGCTTTGCGCCAAGAAATTCCATCTTGTGCTGTTAGTAGCGACTCAATTGTAGCCGCTTTAGTTACTAGCAATCTGGCTAGCTCCAACGGTGAAGCCCGTCGGCTGCTGGCCGCCAACGCCGTGAGCATTAACGCTCAGAAGGTTAGTCGTGATATATTTACTGATGATGATTTTCAAAACGGTAAAGCGCTTATACGCCGCGGTAAAGCATTCAAAGATTCAGCACTCATTGAGCGTGAGTAATAACTAGGAGAACAACACACATCATGGCTAAAGCACCAACCATAGCAGCAGCTTCTAAAAAACCCGACCAGGACAAATATAACGATCCATCGTTCAACTACTTACATTACTGGGACGAGCGACAATACGAACATGCTAGCGAAGAAGTCGCTATTCGCCGATTACTCCGCGGCCGCCGCTTTAAAAATGCTGTCGACATCGGTGGTGGCTATGGTCGCCTGTGTTTATTACTCGAAAAATTCGCTGATAAAGTCACATTGGCCGAGCCGAGCCAGCAACAACTCGATATAGCCGCCGACTTTTTGAAGGGTCACCCCGAGATTAGCCGCAAGCTGATGCAAGCTGATGATCTGCAATTTGAAGATGGCAGCATTGATTTACTTACCATGATCCGAGTCATGCACCACCTACCAGATCCAACAACCGAGTTCAGCGAGATTAGCCGCGTGCTCAGCAAGAGTGGTTACGCCATTATCGAGGTGGCCAACTACTCGCACATTCGTAATCGAATCAAGCACATCTTCAAGGGTAAGCGTCTACCCGTAAAACCAATCGATATTCGCTCCGAACAAAACCGCCGCGATGACCAAATTTCTTTTGTTAACCACAACCCAAACACAGTTATCCGCCAGCTACAGCATGCCAATCTCAAAGTTGTCGCAACGCTATCAGTTTCAAATTTACGCAGCCCTCGCCTGAAGAAACTGTTGCCAAAAGGCGTCATGTTGAGCGCCGAAAAAGCTTTGCAACGCCCGCTAGCTAGCATGTACTTTGGCCCGAGTATCTTCTTCCTTGTTCGCAAAGATCGCTAACCTACCTCACAAAAACGCCATCTTCCGTATACTAGTAGCATGGAGCTAACTGATGCAGTTTCGAAATTAAAAGGCGTCGGCCCGGCGGTCGCGGCCAAGTTTGCCATACTTGGACTTAAAACTATTGCTGATCTGATAGATAATTACCCCCGGCGGTATGAAGACTATTCACAGCTGACACTCATAAATGCCATGCATCCTGGCATGGTATCGATTCAGGCAACCATTAAGTCAGCAGCCGGGCGTTATGTGCGGCGGGGCATGCATATAACCGAAGCTGTGGCCTCCGACGAGACGGGCAGCGTACGACTAGTATGGTTCAACCAACCATACAGGGCTCAATCACTTAAAGCCGGTCAAGATTATTATATTTCCGGGCAGTTTGAACTAAGCCGTGGCAAGTTCGCCATAATGAACCCTAGCATCGAACTCGTGGGGGATTTTAGTGTTAACACCGCTCGAATCATACCGATTTACCGAGAAACCAAAGGTTTAACATCTCGTCAGATACGCCAGGCGCTGAGCCAGGTTATACCGGTTCTCAAACAACTGCCCGAGACACTGCCGCTGCACGTTATAAAGCATCAAAAACTTACCAGTTTTGCAAAGGCATTACAAGCGATTCATTTTCCAGATTCTAGCGACGATCTTGAGCTGGCGCGCCGTCGGCTAGGATTCGAAGAAGTCTTTAGTCTCAGCTTGGCCAGCTTGCTAAATAAGCAAGATAACCAAAAGGAGCAGGCCTTAGCCGTACCGTTTCACGAAACTTTAGCCCGAGATTTTGTCAGTAATTTGCCATTTACCCTAACCGGAGCGCAACGGAAGGTCATCTGGCAGATCTACTTAGATTTGCAAAAACCCCAACCGATGAACCGTTTAATCGAAGGCGATGTTGGCTCTGGTAAAACAGTAGTAGCGACCATGGCCGCCTTGATGGTGATGCACGAAGGTTGGCAGGTAGCGCTTATGGCCCCGACCGAGCTATTGGCCCGCCAGCACGCTGAAACAATTTACAATTTACTAAGTCCAATTGGACTTGCGGGTCAAGTGGGTTTGCTTGTTGGCAGCCTTCCGGCTGCCCAAAAACGCCAAGCCCAAGCGGCGATTAGCAGTGGCCAAACACGTTTGATGATTGGTACCCAAGCCCTAATCCAAGAAAAGGTCAACATGGAGCGGCTAGCGCTGGTGGTGATTGATGAACAACATCGTTTTGGCGTCGATCAGCGCAAGACTTTGCAGGCCAAAGCTGGCCACATGCCACACGTGCTTAGCATGACGGCTACACCTATCCCACGTTCACTAGCTCTGACGTTGTACGGTGAGCTAGACATATCGATTATCGCCGATAAGCCCGTCGGACGTTTGCCCATAATCACCCAAGTTATGTCGCCTAACTCTCGGCCACAACTATACAAACAAGTCGACGAGGAATTACAAACGGGCCGCCAATTATTTGTGGTTTGCCCAGTCATTACTGATTCTGAAACACTCGATGTTAAATCGGCTGAATCAGTCTACGACGAACTCCAAAAAACGGTTTTTAAACATCGTCGAATAGGCCTACTACATGGCAAACTAAAACCTGCCGAAAAGACAGCAATTATGCAGGATTTTGTTGATAAAAAGCTCGACATATTAGTAGCCACGACGGTCATTGAAGTTGGTGTTGACGTTCCGAACGCCACTATCATGCTAATCGAATCGTCGGAACGGTTTGGATTAGCCCAGTTGCATCAGCTGCGGGGTAGAGTCGGGCGGAGTCATCATCAAGGTTATTGTTATCTGATGATGAGTGACTCCAAACCCCCCGGCCGTCGTTTGCGAGCCCTGGAAAGCTCCGGTGATGGCTTCAAACTAGCCGAGCTTGACCTAGAACTTCGCGGCCCCGGGGCGATCTATGGCCAAATGCAACATGGCCAGCTTGATCTAAGGATCGCCAAGCTAAGTGATACCAAATTGATAGCCGCAGCCCGCAGCGAGGCCCAAGCGATTATAGATAGTGGTCAAGATTTGTTAGAATATAGCTATCTCATGCAACACGTTACTAAGCTGCGCGCCGTCACCAACCTTAACTAAGGTGTTCGCTTAATGTACTCCGGCTCAACTATGACACCGATGTCCGGTCGCATTCTTGGCGCCCATCAAAAGATAGACCGTGTTGCCCGCCGCCACCTAAAACAACTAGCTCCACACGTCTACTTCCCGACTATTAGCGGTATATTACACTTTGAAGGCGTTAAAGGCCCTGATGCCATCAAACGCAAAAGCCCCGCCAAAGATGAGCCATTGCACTTCATACAGCCTTTCGATCCTGACGATACTATCCTCCTCAAATATATAGAAGGGCACTATAAGCAGCTTGTCCGAGCCCTTCGCGCGCATGACACAGTCCGGGCTGGATACGAAGCCGCCTGGCTAGCGCATGCCGTGGTCGATGGACTTACCCCTGCTCATCATTACCCCTATGAAAAAGAATTAGCTGAACTGCGTGGAGGCGAAACAAGCACCCCTCGGAATAGCATCTATCGAAAATTGGTAATGCCGGGTGCCACACCGCGAATCCAGTTCACTAACAACTGGAAAATGTGGGGGCCAGGCGGGCTCTTTACAACACACGGATTATTCGAGTGGGGATTTGCGGTGCTTATCGCTCCGTCACACATGAAATGGAAAGCTCCAACGCCAGACAAAATTGCTGCGCTAACTGATCAAAATATTACTAAATGGTACCGCGATACTGCCCAGTCAATCGCTCGCATGAAATTGTATGATGACTACTATAAATCAGGCTGGACGTTGCCATTAGCTCGTCGTGTTCGCAACCAATTAGCGCCACTTATAATACAGTCTGTAACGGTGATATGGTACAGTGCTGTCCTGTCTGCTAACGATGGTAAATCAAAATGAAAATAATTGGCCACCGAGGCGCTAAGGGTTTAGCTACTGAAAACACGTTAGCATCATTTGAGGCCGCTCTAGCACAACAGGTTGACGGAATTGAATGCGATGCAAGAGTCACTAAAGACGGTATCGTTGTGTTATCACACAGTGCACGATTAGCGGCAGGCTCTAAATTTATGAATAGGGGGCCCAAAATTAATAAATACGAGTACTCGTTTCTTAAGGCAAAAAACCCCGACTCGTTAACCCTAGATGAATGCCTACGATATGTTAAACAAAGAGTGCCTTTATACATCGAAATCAAAAAGCACACGCCAGCAGCACCTGTAGTTACGGTTATTGAGCATTTGATACATGAAGGTTGGCGGCCATCAAGCTTCAAATTCTTATCATTTGACTATAAACTTTTACAAGATTTGCATTTGCTATTACCCGAAATTCCGATAGTAGTAAATGAATTGTGGTCGGGCGTACGGGCATGCAGCCGAGCGAAGCGATTGGGCACACGTGACATCGATTTATACAGTCCTATAGTCTGGTCAGTATTCGTACGTATAGTCACTAAAAATGGTTACAGGTTAACAATTTTTCCAGACAATAATGTCAAGCGATGCCGTAGGCTAGAAGCCGCCGGTTTGTATGGAGTTGTCACTGATTACCCCGACAGATTCCGCAGTGATAACCGCGAGAACAGTCATTTATGAGAGTTATAGCAGGTTCATTAGGCGGGCGACCGTTTGAAAGTCCTCACGGCCACCGCACGCACCCAATGAGTGAAAAGGTGCGTGGTGCGATATTCGGTATTTTAGGTGATATTGATGGCCTTACATTATTGGATATTTTTGCTGGCTCTGGAGCTATCGCTATCGAAGCTATTAGCCGAGGCGCGGCTTCCGCCGTCTGTATAGAAGTCGACAAAGGTGCTCACGCCATCATCGACAAAAACATCGAATCCCTAGGCATTGGTGACCAGATCAAAACCATACGTGCGTATGCTAACGCTTGGTCAACTCGCCACCAAGACCAATTATTTGACTTAGTTATTGCTGATCCACCATATGACATCATCCCGTGGCGCGACATGAAGATACTGCAACGGCACGTCAACAGTACCGGTTTTCTGATATTATCCTGGCCCGGCAAAGCCGATTGGCCAGCCTTTCCCGGCCTCCAAATGATCCAAAACCGTAACTACGGTGATATCCAGCTAGTCTTTTACCAGAGAATCTCGTAAAATAGGGCAAGTCCTAGAAATAGGCAGCTAAAATCACATGCGGATGTGGTGAAATGGTAGACACGCTAGTTTTAGGAGCTGGTGCCGCAAGGCGTGGAGGTTCAAGTCCTCTCATCCGCACCAAATAAAACGAGTCAGCAAAACTGGCTCTTTTTATTTGGTCAGACGAGTAGGACTTTAGAGCAAGGCGAGTTTAAGAGGTTCGCAGAACGAGGACGAGCGCAGGAATTCATTCCGAGCACGCCACAGTGGCGGAGGCCAAAGGCCGATAGTCCTCTCATCTCCACCAAAATAGACCCCTGCAGAGGGGTCTATTTACATAATCAGATGGGCATATGAGACTTTTAGCAGAAATGCAACTTGTGAAGATTAAAATACACTAGAAAAACACTCATGTTTGCATCTCTGCTGATTTGGTAGATAATGTTTCTAAAGTCTAAGGAGTTAGAGTGACACACGAATATGACCCACAGTCATTATTAGCAAATCTTATTGCTGAATCAGACAATCCCATGGTCCAAGGCCTAAAAGACCTTGCGGTACTTACAGAAAACCAATCGTCTACCAGCAATGAATTAGCAGCTGTTGTTGCTTCTCGTGACGCGGAGGTAGTAGCCATAAACGAAAAATGGGCACCGCAACTCATAGCTCATGACGTCAAAGCCAAACTTGCACAAGAGAAAATCCATACTGCTGAGGAGCGTATTGGCCGTGCTGCGCTCAAGGGATTTAGGAATCATACACTGAGCGACGAAGAGTTAATTTATACCGATAGCCTCTTTGTTGGCGGTGGTTATCCAGGCTACGTTAAGAAGACAATTGACTTCGACTATGCTGCCGAGCAACTCACTAAATTTAAGCAGATGACACCGGGTGCGCCATATCTCAATTGCGCTTACAATGATACGTTTGGATCTCGGCCAACTAATATACGCGGTGTTCATCTCGGCCAAGCCGGCATATTGGCGGCAAAACCATTGGTTCGCTTACCTAAGAATTCAAGCTACTGGTATCTCGATCCTCAGCTTGACCTAACGTTTAAAGACGGCACAACCTATACCGATTCATGGAGTCACCGCATAGCCATCGGCAAAGAAGAGGTCGAAACCATAGCCACGATCTGGGCCAGTGAACACTCTATATCTGGTCGTGGCCAAACAGGTCAATATCAGCTTGATCATATACTAGATGGACTCGCCAAACTCGCACCGCTGAAGCTCAAATTACCTCAAATTACAGAGATGCGTGGCCTTGCACTTGAGCAGGTTAGGCTTTCCGGTTTAAGCAAACCTGCTGAGACCGCTAAGACATTAAGTGATATCCGGATTGTTGGCGGTAATAAGCTCTTCTCGAAACACGTTAAGCTGTTAGTCCAGGAGCGTGCCCTGGATGTTGAGCTATTGATTGAGGTTGTTGCCAGGGCACTCAAACCCGACTACGAAGACTTAACCACAGCACAGCGGCTTAGCGCCCTTCAGGAAGCAGCAACCGTAGCCCAGCTGTAGCTACAATGTGCTCAACAGTCTCTGCTACTTGAATCACTGTCAATAATGATGGCCAGTACTGTACCTTAAAGTGCTGGTTCTGACTCACTGGGACTACTGTTGTACGGCTTTAATCGCCCTGAAAAGATAGGAGCTCCTCATCGCCAGTTTGCTTCACATTTTTTCCAAAACACTCAGGCATTGGCATATTTGCAATCTGGTAACTGAGGAAGAATAGCCAGGCCAACAGGTGTTCGAAAGAAACTATTTCATCCGCACTAAATTTACATTAAATCGAACACCTTTCATGGTGTTCTTTTTATTTCGCTTTAGGTTGCGTTAACTTTACTTCGGAGGATAATAAAAATCAATGGCTGAACGTATACCAATTGTTGAAGATTGTGAAGTTACCGAACGAATCGCTACCGAAGTGGCATCATGGGGCAATCTTGCTGAGGTTGATCGATATGATTCCGAAAATACCCATGCATTCGATGCGCTAATCGAGTTGTCAAGACAGCACGTTGGTCAAAGTTTAGTTGCAGCTGCACTGGTTAGTGCCCGAGATGGTCAGGTGGAAAGTAGCCCCTATGATTTTGGCCCGAATATCCAGAATGCACTAGATACCGCCAACAAAGTTCGAGACCTGCAGGCCTTTGCCCAGGAAAAACCGGATGATGTTGGCCTCTATATTGGCGAAAACCATCTAATACTTTATAAGTTTGCCGAGATGAAGATGGCTCCTTACTACATCCCGAATTCTTCGCATCATGCGCTTCTATCAATTGAAGCACCACTTCAGTCAGGTTTGCGCCAGCACGGTGGGAAGTTGAGTCGACACGTTGAGTCAAGTGATCGTCATGAGTCGGGCCGGCGTGGTGGATACCAATGGTTCGCACCGACTTTTAACGAAATACGAACTGGCTCCAGGCCTAGCGTTACACAAAAGCCTGCTCCGGTATTGACCTTCGGCCGTGAATCCATTGCCGAATATTTATCTAATCAAGTATTCACTGAAAGCGTATATGCTGGCACGAACCACCGACTATCAAGCCTTGGTTACGGCATGTGGCTTGTAAGAGGAGAAGATCCACAGCTCGCTGACCAAATTGATATAGTCTGCGAATCTATGGGGTTAGTTGAGCTTTGGACTGAACAGTATCGCAAAGAAGTTGGCGCTAAGGCCGCACATTTATTACTCAGCAAGGTTGCACCCATATCTTGGCTCCAGCAGGCTGACTTGACCGAACCAAGCTGGTTTAATGATGAGCCGTCTATCTACGGAAACGACCCTGAACTTTACCTTGAATCCGCGTATGAACAGGCGAAGAGAATCGGTTTGGATGTAGATGGTGCTGAGCTAAAGAACGCTATAAAGACGGTTTTTAACCTATTGGTTGCTTAAAAACGATCGCATAATACAATCCATCCAAGCTAGGAGGTGTTCGAAAGAAACTGCGTCAAGGGCACCAAACTAGACGACAGATATGTGAAACCATCATTTGATAAAAGTGATGGTTTTTCTTTTGTATTTACTCCTAAAGATCGGTGATCGAGTTTTCGCGTCCAAACTTGCTAAATAATCATTTTGGTTGATAATAGGCAACATAATATAAGGAGATGCCTGTGTCGAATCCTGTTCGTCCGGAAACCCCAGCCGTAGACGGCTTACACATTTTCACTTACTATGAAAGGCCTGAAGACACTCGCCCGTTTCAAACCAGAGTCGTAGAGGATGGTGGGCCAGATAGGAGCTATCGAGGTATGGGTCTCACCATCCAAGAAACAGGAAATTCAGATGATGAACCTTGGTATGTGTTGGAGTGGTCGACGAAGCTTGAATTGCATGAGGCTGCAGTAGCCCTGGTTGGTTTTGCCAGTCAAAGATCAGAGCGTACCTACTACCCATCAAATGATGCTGATGCAACATTCTTCCCGCATACTTTTTATGAGCGAGCAAAAGCAGCAGATAGCCACCATCTTTGCATTGATACAGATCAGGAACAGGTAATCTGGCTTAAAGCATCTTCTGACAAGGTGGATCAGGATCGAAAAGAGCCTTTTGAGTTCAAAGCATTTATGTCCGGAGGCGAAGACGTAAAAGACATTGATCTCTTTGTGGCGCAAACCATCTCTCCTGAGTACAGCGATGATGTTGAAGCTAGGCTCCGTATCATTCATAACTTTTTCGTGTCCCATGCTAAAGTTTTCTATCCTGATTCGCAACCCTTAGTCTGTTAATAGCCCTCGCAAGTGATATAGCCAGCACAAAAGGTGTTCGAAAGAAACTGCTTCAAGTGCACTAAAAGAGACTCATCAAACATAGATGGGTATTTTTTTATCCTGAAAAGCTCGTTCACTCCCATTAAATCCCATACATTTTGATTTCTTTACCGTTTGGAATAGCTATTTTAGCCTCTTGAGCTATGATTAGTCTATGAAACCTAAGTTAATAATGCTGAATGGTCCACTAGGTATTGGTAAATCGACATTAGCTAAACGCTATGCTGAAGATCACCCTTCGACCTTGATGCTAGATATTGATGAAGTACGTAAGACATTAAGTCACTGGCGAGAACAAAAAGAGGAATCGGCAGCTATTTCTAAAAGCATGGCTATTGAGATGGGTCGTGTCAGTTTGCAAGCAGGGAATGACGTAATTGTCCCGCAAATATTACAATCTATTGAGTTGGCGGATAGGTTCCAGCAATTGGCTAGCGATTGTGATGCTGATTATTTTGAGATTTTACTAATCGTTGATAAGGATGAAGCCATTCGTCGTTTTACTGATCGAAGTAAAAGCCAGGGCCATCCGACCGGTTTTCGAGAAGGCGGACTGATAGCTACTGGCGGCCGTGAAGAAAAGCTCAGCGAGATGTACGACAATATGACCGCCGTGGCCAAAACTCGACCACACATCATACGGCTTACGCCTATTCAAGGTGAGATAGACGAGACGTATGCAGAGCTACTGAGTAAACTTACGTCGATATGAAAGAGCCATTCATTATTGTTATCACTGGCCCGGCAGGAGCAGGCAAAAGTACGGTTGCTGCGGCACTAGCTAAGCAAACAGCCAGGTGCGTCAATATTGAGGTTGATCATATTAAACATTTTATTGCGGGCGGTTTTATATATGATGATAGCCGTGAAGGTATTGCACAATGGGATCTACTTGGTGAAAACATTAAGCAGTTGGCTAAAAATTACCTAGGTGCTGGATATAACGTAATTGTTAACGGTTACTTGAATGAGCAAGCGTGGAATAGCATCGGCAGTCATATAATTTTCACAAATAAATTTTTGCTTCTTCCCAGCCTTACAAAAGTGCACGAGCGAGATAACAACCGAGCCGAAGACGTGATAATGGGCAACGAAGCTACCCAAGTCCATCATCACTATTTCTCAAACAGTGAATTTTACAAAAACTTTTCAATCATAGACTCATCTGAACAATCTGTTCTAGAAACTGTTGGCGTGATCGAGGGACTTATTCATTCATCAAAATAAGATTTTCCAACACAGGACAGTGTTTCGAGCGAATAAACATTAACTAAAATCGATACACGCATCTAATCGGTTAAGCCAAGCCAGAAGGTGTTCGAAAGAAAGTGCTTCAAGTGCACCAACCAAAAAGCCCCATTTTTGGGGCTTTTTGGTTGGTGTTGATCAGTGGATTTCAGAAACTCGCGAACGAAGTGAGCTGAGGTCGTAGAACGAGGACGCGCGCAGGAGCTTGCTCCGAGCACGCCGCAGTGGCGAAGGACGAAGTCCGCTAGTTCCTCTCATCCGCACCAAAGAAGGTTACACAACCACACAGTTAGTTTGTGTGTCATTTCTTCTCCAACTACCTAAACAGTTGTAGTGTTTGTACCAGATCATGTGAAGCTAAGCATTACATAGTACGAAACGAAATTGATTATTCACTAAGTAAATTATAAAATATAAAATAGTTAATTTAGGATAAAGCATGTACAGCAGTGAACAAGGCGCACAGAATCCATTCAATAATGAATTGTTTGCTGGTTTTGCCGGTATTGCAGCGCTGTACGGCGAAAAGAACCACGGACCGTTAGATCCAGTACTTGACCCAGGTAGAGATGGATCTCTGATGCCGAATGGCGAGCCTGCAATTGGGTTTGATTATATAATTACACCAGAAAATCTTCCTCCAGCTATTCGCATTATGGGCATAGACCAGCTCACTATCGGCAGCTTTTCGAGAACTGTGATGGGAGATAGTATCTGGGAAGCAAGAGCATGGGTACATATTCATGAAGATAGTGGAGTTACCAAAATAATTACTTTTGAGAAAGATGAATTGTCAGATCGGGTGAGTGCATTCCTAGATATCACCGCTGACTTAGAAGCAGCCCCTAGGCCTGAGATTGCTATAACTGATGCAAATAAAAATATAATTTCAGATGATATTCTGCGTGGCAACCACTGGCTGAAGCTAGATGGGCCTAAAGGTGATTATGCCCGCATAATACGCACGTTACTAATTGCCCCATACGAACCAGATGCTGACGATATCACTTTGGTTCGTTGGATTCTAGCAGAACTTGATAGCTCAATAGCTCGAGGTCAATCATTATAAGCGCGATATACTGTGCAAAAAGTTAACTAGCGTTCTTTTGCTCTGGGGTGAAGTAGCGACTAGCTGCGGCGAGCGCTTTGCTTCAATTACAGTCTGCTCTAAATGGCTTAGAGCTATGTTCTGTGCTACGTAACCGACTGATTTTATGCAATTAGTAATGCTCCGGAGTCGTGATTCACGCGGTAGCGTTTCGTGGCAGACATCGCCGGTTATTGGATCAATAAAATATTTCCGCTTAATAATTTTGTAAAAGGTATCATCAGGCAAACTGGCTACAACAATGTGCTTCGGCAGAACGTCATCTGGGTCATAAGCGTATAGCACTGACCATTTGTAGTCTTCTGCAGTGGAGATAATCGCCCTGGAACTTAATTGAATGGTCGAGCCCATTGATCTGAGGCCTGAGACATAGCGATCATCGTGTTGGCCGACAGGAGTGTCTACGACTTCTATACTACCGGTAGAGCGAGGATTATCGGTTACAATCGTTCCTAAGTACCGTAAAATCTGGAACTGAGTTTCTTCAGATTGTCTCTCTTGATTGTCACTTCCAGGGTAATAGTTCATTTAAAGTATATTATACTATAATTAGCATTAGTTGCAATAGTAATAATTAATGCCTTTCATGCACGCAAGAGTAGCATAGTAGGCGTGGTCCTGATCGCTGGTAAGATTAATCATCCAGAAACCATTTCCCGGTCATTGACTCAAAAAAACGTAGCCTTTGGGCCTGCTGCCCAACGCGCCTCTGCCGCTTTAGCTAAGTTATCGAAGGGCGAACGGGCCCGAATCATGTCGCGCTACAACCTGTTTGATCCGATAGTACCTGCCGCAGATATTCATGTACCGGGCGCTTGTAACTGCGTCCAACCTACCATGGGTCATGCCTTCACCATTGCCAGCCAGATGTTCTTCGCTGCCGCAATGTTTATTCGCCGCCTACGCAACCAAGCCAAAAATTAACAAGAACTTGAGCCTCACGCCGCTTAGCACTCTGCTACAATTAAGCTAATGGCACTATCAACACAACCCTACAAAGGAGCCAGAGACTTCTACCCAGAAGACAAACGCGTCCAAAAATACATGTTTGGCATCTGGCGCAAAATTGCCGAGCGCTACGGCTATGAAGAATACGATGCTCCAATTTTGGAGCCAACTGATCTTTATTTAGCAAAAGGCAATCAGGAGATTATTGATACGCAGACTTATAGCTTTCAAGACCGTGGTCAACGCGCCATTACTATTCGTACTGAGATGACACCAACAGTCAGTCGCATGGTGGCGGGTAGACGTCAGGAGTTGTCGTATCCCCTTCGCTGGTATAGCATTCCAAACTTGTGGCGTTATGAGCGTCCGCAACGAGGGCGCCTACGTGAATTTTGGCAATTAAATGTTGACGTATTCGGTGTTGATGACATCTCAGCGGAGTTTGAAATGCTACAAGTCATTAGCGATATGTTTGGTGCTTTTGGGGCAAGCACACACATGTATGAAATTAGCTTAAATCACCGAGGCCTAATCAATTTCTTATTACAAGATTATCTACACTTAGAGATAGCAACCCAACGCACGGTTGCTGGCTTAATCGACCGAATGCACAAAATGGAACGCAGAAAATTTATTACGGCGGTTGACGACGCCTTAACGGCATCTCAGAGGGAATCCAACGTTACTGAACAATTATTGGCAATTCTTGATGCTAAAACCATCAACGAATTGCCCGAACTGGCTCAAAAACAACCAGCGGTTCAGGAGCTAAAACAGTTAATCTCAATGCTCAAAGATGCTGGTATTGGTAATGCTACATTTGACAGTACACTCATGCGAGGCTTTGATTATTATACTGGTATTGTTTTTGAAGTAACTGATACCGATCCGGAAAATAATAGAGCTGTTTTGGGTGGCGGTCGCTATGACGGACTTGTTGCCTTATTTGGTGTT
Organism: Saccharimonadales bacterium (SeqCode); assembly: GCA_038230395.1. Classification (GTDB taxonomy): domain Bacteria; phylum Patescibacteriota; class Saccharimonadia; order Saccharimonadales; family UBA4665; genus JBDSWU01. The sequence goes on from JBBRNI010000001.1 coordinate 181,772, forward strand.
GCACCTGTCTCCGCAGTTGGTTTTGCTTGGGGCGATGTGCCACTGCAGAATTTTTTACAAAGTCATCGCCTGATGCCAAAGCTTGAGGCGGAAACTCAGCTATTCGCGGCAATCTTGATACCCACCCGTCCGATGGCATATACAGTTATTTCCCAGCTCAGAGCTATGGATATAAATGTTGCGGTTGGTATGCCGGGTCGCAAGCTCGGTGATCAGTTCAAGGCTGCCGAAAAGAAAGGTATTACAGATGTGCTGATTATTGGCGAAGCCGAGCTACAATCTGGCCAGTTCAAACTGAAAAACTTAGCCAGTGGCAAAGAGCAGATATCGTCTGTAAGCGATATAGCCAAAATCCTTCATGACCGCGACTAACCACGCCCTGACCGGTGCGCTACTAGGCTTAATAATTGGTCAGCCATTAATCGCACTGCCCGTAGCTCTTTTATCTCATTTTGTATGTGATGCGATCCCGCATTATGGCAATGATGCTGTTAAGCTTTGGTCTAATAACTTTAAAAACATGTTGGTAGTTGATGCCAGTCTGTGTGTTTTACTGGTCGCAGTTTTGGCATATCATCAACCAACGCACTGGTTACTCGCGTCATTTTGTGCATTATTGGCAACTTCACCCGATCTTTTGTGGATACGAAAATTCGTGTATGGCTTGCGTAATCATCGATCGCAAAAACAGACAAAATTCGAGCGCTTGTTGGGGTCAGATGGAATTCAATGGTTTCAGCGTCCAATAGGAGCGGTGGTAGAAGTTGCCTGGGCAATCGGAATGTTAATGCTTATAAGCCCACTTATAGGTAATTAACCTGCAGATCTGCATTTAATGGTTAGGTAATCGCTTGGCATAACCGCTTCCAATCTGGTAGAGTTATTAACTATGCAAATAACTCGTAAATCAACCACCCCTACTAAAATTAAACTGACCATTATTGCTGACAAAGCGCTGCTGGACAGCGTTAAAGCTGAAGTTGTGGCGCTCATGGGTCAAAACGTCAAAATCCAAGGTTTCCGGGCCGGCAAAGCTCCAAAGCACCTGATTGAAAAGCAGATTGACCAAAGCGTGCTGCAAAGCGAATTTATGGAGCAGGCTGTTAACCGTGCTTATGTAGACGCATTGCAGTCCGAAAAGATTCGCCCAACTGGACAACCGGCCATTAATATTAGCAAATTTGTGCCCTTTGATACGTTAGAATTCACCGCCGAATTTGATGCTGTAGGCGATATTAAGCTAGCTGATTATAAGAAAATTAAACTAGCGCCTAAGCCAGTAAAAGTTACTAAAGAACAGATCGACGCTGTCATGGCTGACCTCAAAGGCCGTATCGCTGATAAGGAAGATGTTAAGCGGGCGGTTAAGTCTGGTGACCAGGCAACAATTGATTTTGCTGGCATCGACGCCAAAACGCGTGAACCAATAAGCGGCGGTGATGGCAAGGACTACCCATTACTGATTGGTAGTAATAGTTTTATCCCTGGCTTTGAACAGAATGTCATTGGCATGAAGGCCGACGAGACCAAAGATTTCGAGATTATCTTTCCGGCTGATTACGGAGTAGCTACACTACAAAAGCGCAAAGTCGTTTTTACAGTAATTGTTAAGAGCGTTCAGGCAATTAAAGAACCCAAATTGGATAATGCCTTTGCTGCCAAAGTCGGTCCATTCACAACCATGAATGAACTGATAGCTGACATCAAAAAACAACTAACACACGAAGCAACTGACCAAAACCGCCGCAACTTCGAGAATGAGCTGCTCGAAACGATAGCCAATAAGAGCACCGTGGCTATACCAGATAGCTTAATTGAGGAAGAGATCACTCGATTAGAAGAAGAAGAAAAGCGTAACCTAGTCTATCGTGGCCAAACTTGGCAGGAACATCTCGATGCAGAAGGCGAAACTGACGAGACGCACCGTGAAAAAAACCGTGAGCCAGCTACGCTGCGCGTTAAAGCCGGCTTAGTGCTTGGTGAGATCGCTGATATTGAACAGATTGATGTGACACCAGAAGAGTTAGAGATGCGTGTGCAGCTACTCAAAGGCCAGTATACAGATGTGGCGATGCAGGCTGAACTTGATAAACCCGAAAATCGCCGTGATATTGCTAGTCGCATTTTGAGCGAAAAAACCATCAAGAAACTTGCAGAGTACGCCGCAATCAAATAATGTTATTGGCCTCAAATGCTTAAATAGCGTCAGTGTACATCAAAGTATGTTCTAGGGTATACGCTAAAGTGTACACTTTAGCGTATACCGCGTTATAAGGTGTCTGCCAATACAGTATATTTGGCAGTGTTAGCACTCTTGACATGCGAGTGCTAATTTCCTACAATATTTGCAGTTATCTACTCTAGCTATTGAGTGAGCTTATAAGGAGGCAAAATGTCAGTATTAGTCCCAACCGTTGTCGAGAGTGATGGCCGTTATGAGCGTGCCTATGATATTTATTCACGCTTACTTAAAGACCGGATTATATTCTTAGGCTCAGATGTTAATGAGGCCTCCGCTAACGTAGTTGTGGCCCAGTTATTATTTTTGCAGTCCGAAGACCCCAAAAAAGACATCTTCTTTTACATCAATAGCCCAGGCGGTAGTGTCTATGACGCCTTGGCCATCTATGACACAATGCAATTTATTACTAACGACGTGCAAACTGTTGGTATTGGCGTCCAGGCTTCGGCTGCGGCCTTTTTGTTAAGCTCAGGCACTAAAGGCAAGCGTTTAGCATTACCCAACGCGACTGTTATGATTCACCAGCCATCATCAGGAACTCGTGGCAAGGTTACCGACCAGGAAATTGATTTGCGTGAGTCACTTCGAATCAAGTCATTGCTAGAAAGCATTATGGCTAAAAATACTGGCCAAAAGCCAGAAAAGATCCACCTAGACATGGAGCGCGATAAGTGGCTGACCGCTGAAGAGGCTAAGAAATACGGGATTATCGACTCCATAGTTACTAGCCCGCTCAAAACTAAATAAGCTCATGGCTAATCCCGCAGCCTGTGCTACCATGACCCGCATAATTGCACTACGCTATGACTACTGATGACATCACCATACAATCATTTGAAAGTTTGACCCGAACACAGCGGTTCGGTCTTACACACGTCCAGATAGATTCGTTACTCGTTGACATGCCCGAACGAACCGAGCAAGAAATGTACCACTTTATTGCTAATGTCCAGCGGCCCATCAAGCGGGTTAACGAAGCCGCTCGACACACAAAAAGTCCAGGTCGATACGCTCGCCAGTTTCATATTATCGCTGCGCAACACGGCATGTTCATCGCTCATTTGTCGGTTGCTGACAGAGTATCTAGTAATAAGCGGCTTGGTGCTGGTGTTGTTGATCGATACTTACAAATGCATTTGCCAACTAAGGTTGACATAGGTCAGCGTGTTGCTGTGGTTGGCCATGTTGCAGTCTCTAGTATTGGCAGGGATATACTAGGCGAACAACAGCCAGGGCTAACATACCTCGACCAGATGTTCGTACAAGCGCTTGATCAGCGCAAACCAGCTCAGCCAGTGCAATGTTTTCCGTTTGTACGTGAGGGTTGGTTGCAGCAATATTTGGCTGGCAGCGGTTTTGAGCAAGACACGGCCATCCGATCTAGTACTACCGCCTTCGGACCTCCTGATGATGTTGCTATGGAGCCAGTCCAGCAATGGTCAGCGCCAAGCGCCGAAGTCGTCGTCCAGTCATTGCGCCAAAAAGCACGGTAATCGCATAACGCACATGGCTAAAGCTCCAAACCTTGGTATCATAGTGCAATGTCAGAATTTATAACTGAAATCAATCAACTACTAGGAACACCCGCCCAAAAGAAACTCGGTACGGATCTACGCGAGCTCGCTCTTCAGCAGCATGTCGCTGAGCACTTGCATAAACGTCACTTACTAGGTGTCCTAAAACGCCATGGCGACAAGTCAAATAAGGGCGAGCAAAAGTCACAGTCGGCAGTTTTTGCGGCTTATAAAAAGCATAACAATCGTGAACTCGGTGTCTTTGTGCTGTCTGGCTACGACGGGAACACCCTTGGTATGGCTACTGTTGACCCTACGCCCCGGCTTCGTAAGCAAAAGGTTTCAGTTTTACCTCCTCGGTTAGTTCCTAAAATGTGGCAAGAGGATAGAAGTGATGTCGCCAATCTTGGCCCAGAAGTATGCGCCTGGGTAGCTCCAGGTGAAGGGTTAGAAGGTGGTAAGGTCCTAACTCAAGCGTACAAACTACTCATGCAACCCAATGGACCAGCTCAAAAATTCTATGAACAGCACGCCAAGATCCATGGTGTTAGTAAGCTTGATAGCGTAAAAGCCTGGACAATAGAGCCGCTTGAAACGCAGAGTTGGGTGCATAGCGCCATACGTCCGAGTGTTCAGGATGCGGATCCGGAGAAGGGTTATGAAAAAGGCTATTTTGATGACGGTGAATCAGTACGGGTATCACCGCCCACTAGTCTTTTATACATAGCTCGAGCTAGCAATCCCGAGAGTGCAATCCTATAGCTTGACAGCACCGTTACGCTGGTGCATACTAATATCTAAGAAGTAGTATAAGCTGGGAAGCTTGTGTGGTAATTGCATCAGCCAAACATCCCCACTTAGTTAACCTTCGCGCGAATCACTAACATAAGACACAAAAATTTATCGTAAAAATAACTAAGACCGGTAGCCTTGGGTTTTTTGAATGTTGCAACGCCTTCATACACTCGACTTGGCTGTAGTCGAAGTTAGTCAACAGATAGAACGATCATTTACATAACAACGGGGGCACAGCGCGCACATGGCAAAGACATCACTATCAGCATCACCAAAGCGAGTGTATTACACACAGCTTGACGATGCGCTTGAACTACCAAGCCTAGTAGATCACCAAAACAAGTCATTCCAATGGTTTGTCGAAGAAGGACTCAGCGAACTCCTCGCCGAGATAAGCCCAATCGATGATTACACAGGTGGCAAATTATCATTAAGTTTTAAAGATTACCACTTCGGTGACCCAAAGCTATCCGAAGCAGAAGCTCGCGAGAATAACGTTAGCTACGAAGCGCCGCTAATGGCTAACGTCGAACTAGTTAACAAAATAACTGGTGAAGTTAAAGAGCAAGAGATCTACCTGGGGGATTACCCATGGATGACCACTAGGGGTACATTTGTGATCAACGGCGCTGAGCGTGTGGTTGTGTCACAACTGATTCGTTCAGCTGGTGTGTTCTTCACGGCTGATCCTCATGGCGCGACGGCATTGTACGGAGCCAAAGTTATCCCCGGCCGTGGCGCATGGCTCGAATTTGAAACTGCCGCTAACGGTGCTTTGTACGTAAAGATTGATCGCAAGCGCAAAATCCCAGTTACTACACTGATGCGTGCTTTGGGTATGAACGAAGCTAAAATGAAAGAAACCTTTAAGCACGTTGATACAGGCAAAACTAGTCACTTGGATATCACCCTCGAGAAAGACCCTAGTAAAGGTCAGAATGACGCCCTAATTGAAGTCTATCGCCGATTGCGTCCTGGTGATTTGGCGACTGTCGACAACGCCAAGGGCTTGATCGAGAATATGTTCTACAACTACAAGCGTTTTGACTTTAGCCGAGTTGGTCGCTACAAGATCAACAAACGTTTGAACCTAGATGTGCCTAATACATTAGAAAACAGGATTATGCGCCTAGAGGATATTCAGGCCATTATCGCAGAAATTATTCGCCTCAATAACAGCCAGGAACCAGCTGACGACATCGATAGTTTGGCAAACCGCCGTGTCAAATTAGTTGGTGAGCTGGTTCAGCGCCAATTCCGCATTGGCTTACTACGTATGGAGCGCAACACCAAGGACCGTATGAGCATGAGTGAAATCGAAACAGTCACACCAGGCCAGCTCATCAACGCTCGCCCAGTTGTTGCCGCTGTCCGTGAATTCTTTGCTAGCTCACAACTGTCACAGTTTATGGACCAAATTAATCCACTATCTGAATTGGCTCATAAGCGCCGCTTGAGTTCAATGGGCCCAGGTGGTTTGTCTCGTGAGCGCGCTGGCTTCGAAGTCCGTGACGCCCATGCCACACACTATGGCCGTATCTGCGCCGTCGAAACACCAGAAGGCGCCAACATTGGTTTAGTGCTTAACTTAGCTAACTATGCTCGTGTCAACGACTACGGTTTCATTGAAACACCGTATCGTAAGGTTGTTAAAGGCAAAGTTACCAACGAAATTGTCTACATGGACGCCTACGAAGAAGAAACCGCCGTCGTAGCCGGTGGTGGCAGCTTGATTGACCCCAAAACTATGAAGTTTGTCGAAGATCGTGTCAGTGGTCGTTCCCGCCTCAAATCATCTGAAGTTGACGCCAATGATGTCACGCACATCGATGCCGCCCGTAACCAAATTATTGGTTCTAGCGCTGGTTTGATTCCATTCATCGAAAAGAACTATGTCTACCGCTCACTGATGGGTAGTAACCAGCAGCGCCAGGCAGTACCACTAATTGTTCCTCAGAGCCCAATCGTTGGCACCGGTCTTGAAACATCAGCTGCCCGTAACACTGGTCAAGTTGTGTTAGCTGAAGCAGATGGTGAAGTCACCAAAGCTACTGCCGGACAGGTGATTGTTAAGTACAAAAACGGACCTGTGACATATGAACCACTGCGTTTCGTCCGTTCTAACGAAGGTACCAGCGTCAACCAAAAAGTGGTTGTAACGACTGGCGACACTGTTAAGACAGGTGACGTTTTGATTGAGGGTATGTCAATTGATGGTGGTGAACTAGCCCTTGGTAAGGACCTCATTGTGGCCTTCATGCCATGGGCAGGTTACAACTTTGAGGACGCTATCATCATCAGTCGCAAATTAGTCGAAGATGACACTTTAACATCAGTGCACATTGTTGACTTTATGATTGAAGTCCGCGAAACCAAGCTTGGACCTGAAGTTGTCACTAGAGACATTCCAAATGTCTCCGAAGAGACATTAAGACACCTCGATGATGACGGTATTGTCCGCATCGGTGCCGAAGTTCACCCTGGTGACATTTTGGTAGGCAAGATTACCCCTAAGGGCGAGCAAGAGCTCAGCTCTGAGGAGCGTTTACTCCGTGCTATCTTCGGTGAAAAAGCCAAGGAAGTCCGCGATACCTCACAGCGCATGAGTAACGGTAAGCATGGTAAAGTCGTGGGTGTCAAGGTCTTCTCCCGTGAGAACGGCCATGAGCTCAAGGCTGGTGTCATCATGCAAATCCAGGTTTTCGTAGCGCAAATGCGAAAGATAGCTGTTGGTGATAAACTCGGTGGTCGTCACGGTAACAAGGGTGTTATCGCCCGTATTTTACCTGTAGAAGATATGCCATTCATGGAAGATGGTACTCCAACTGACATCGTTTTGAACCCGCTTGGTGTCCCATCTCGTATGAACATCGGCCAGTTGTTTGAGACCCACCTTGGTATGGCTGCCCGTGCGCTTGGACTTAAAGTTGCCAGTCCATCATTTAACGGCGTACCAGTTACCAAAATTCAGGAATTACTCAAAGAAGCAGGCTTCCCAGAAGATGGTAAGCAATATCTATTTGATGGTCGAACAGGTGAACGTTTCATGGAACGTACCACAGTTGGTAGCATGTACATGATTAAGCTTAATCACATGGTCGCTGACAAGATTCACGCTCGTTCAACCGGTCCATACACTATGGTTACACAACAACCACTGGGTGGTAAGGCTCAAAACGGTGGACAGCGCTTTGGTGAAATGGAAGTCTGGGCGCTCGAAGCTTACGGCGCTGCCAGTACCCTCCAAGAGATGCTTACTATTAAGTCGGATGATGTCTACGGACGTTCAAAGGCCTATGAGTCGATCATCAAAAAGACTGAGATTGTCGGGCCAAAGGTTCCTGAAAGCTTTAACGTGCTTGTCAAAGAGCTGCAAGGCCTCGGCCTGAAAGTTGACTTAGTTCACTCCAACACCCTCGTTGATGCTGAAGAAGTACTAGCAACTAACATTCACGAAGAGGCTACACACCCGGCTGAAATAGACGTGCCACAGGCTGCTATCTCAGAAATTGATGTTACAGAAGAAGCTGCGGTAAGTGACGAATTCGCGATCGTAGATGTTGATGATGATATGGTTACTAACAATGATGACACAGCTGCTGCCAACGACGATGACGTCGCCTTAGTAGCTGCTGATAATGATGAAAGTGAGGAAGCGTAATTATGGGTCCACGATACGCCAATGCACCAACCGGTACTGATATTGCCGATTTTGACGCTGTCCGTCTAGCGGTTGCCAGCCCTCAAGATATTACTGACTGGAGTTACGGCGAGGTTACCAAACCGGAAACCATCAACTACCGTACTCAAAAACCTGAACGCGATGGTCTGTTCTGCGAGCGAATTTTCGGTCCAGTTAAAGACATCAATCCGCACGACGCAAAATATAAGGGTGTCCGCTCACGCGAAGCTGCTGTCGACAAGAACGGCGAGCTAGTAACACGCTCTATCGTTCGTCGTGAACGCATGGGTCACATTAATTTAGCTGTACCTGTTGCCCACATTTGGTTCCTCCGTGGTACGCCGTCTGCAATGGGCTTATTGCTTGGTATGACTGTCAAGAACTTAGAGCGTGTCGCTTATTTTGCCAGTTACGTCATTAAGACTGTCAACATGGAAAAGCGCGATACGTTGTTGCATGACAAAGAGGCTGAATTCTCAGCTGCCAAAGAAGCTATTAAGCACCGTTACGAAAAGGAAGCCGAAGCTGAAGACGCTAACGTCAAAGCTCTGGCCGAACTACAAACTAAAGAAATTGAAGAAGTTACCGTTGACTTCGAAGCCTACAAAGCTCAGCTGGTTGCGCTTAACAAGCTTAGCCTGATCAACGAAACTGACTTCCGTGCCTTGCCTGATGACCTCCGTGCAATTGTCACGGTTGGTATGGGCGGCGCAGCGCTCAAAGACCTGCTGACCGCCATCAACTTGAAAGAACTCATTGCTGAGTTAAGCGCTGAAGCTGAAGACGCCAAGGGTCAACGCAAGAAGAAGCTGATGAAGCGCCTGCGTTTGCTCGAGAGTATGCACCGTGCTGGAATATTGCCAGGCTCCATGTGTGTTTCCGTTTTGCCGGTCATCCCTCCGGATCTTCGCCCAATGGTGCAGCTTACTGGTGGTCGTTTCGCAACCTCTGACCTAAATGACCTTTACCGCCGCGTCATCAACCGCAACAACCGGCTCAAGAAGCTAATGGATTTGAACGCTCCCGAAGTTATACGACGTAACGAGCAACGCATGCTGCAAGAGGCTGTTGATGCTCTGATTGATAACAACAATGCTCGCAGTGGTCGCGCGGTTGCCGCTACTGGCCAGCGCCGCCGCCTCAAGTCACTAAGTGACATGCTCAAGGGCAAGCAGGGTCGCTTCCGCCAGAACTTACTTGGTAAGCGTGTTGATTACTCAGGACGATCAGTTATTGTTGCTGGTCCTGAGCTCAAAATCCATCAGTGTGGACTGCCAAAAATGATGGCCCTTGAGCTGTTTAAGCCATTCGTTATTGGTGAGCTCATTTTCCGCGAACAAGCTCACAACATTCGTAGCGCTAGTCGCTTGATTGAAATGGGTGAGACTATGGTTTGGGATGCGCTTGACGAAGTCATTAAAGGCAAGTACGTGCTCCTCAACCGTGCTCCATCATTGCACCGTTTGTCCATCCAGGCTTTCCAGCCAGTACTGATCGAAGGTCGTGCGATTCAGTTGCACCCCCTCGTCTGTAAAGGCTTTAATGCCGACTTTGATGGTGACCAAATGGCCGTTCACTTACCACTTTCTGACAAAGCTCAGGCTGAGGCTCGGGACATCATGGCTGCTAACCGCAACTTGCTAAAGCCAGCTGATGGTTCACCTATTTTGCACATTGAGCAAGATATTGTCCTCGGTTGTTACTACTTAACATATGAGCGCGCTATTAACGATGCTTCTAAGCCCAAGGGCTTCTCGAGCATTGCTGAAGCCCAAATGGCTCTAGACGCTGGAAGTGTAAACTTACAGAGTTACGTTCGTATGCCATTCCGCGGCGAAATTCGTACTACCACGTTAGGACGAGTCTTGTTTAACGAAACCTTCCCTGATGATTTCCCATTCCAAGATGAGGCCATGACCAAGAAACGCCTACAGAAGGTGATGGGTCAGGTCTACGCGCAGTATGGTCAAGAAAAGACCGCCGAAATCGCCGATGACCTTAAAGACGTTGGCTTTTACTATGCCACACTGTCAGGCATTAGCATGGGCATGGGTGACTTTGAATCCATTGTTGGTATGGATAAAGTTGTTGATGGCGGCGAAGAACGCGCCGCAGCCATTGCTGGCCAATTTGAGCAAGGTTTCATCACCGAAGAAGAGCGTTACCGCTTAACTGTAGATAACTGGACTAAAGTTGATGCACACGTACAGGACATGTTGACCAAGCAAATGGTTGGTCGAGACTCATCCATGGCTATTGCCATAACCTCTGGTGCTCGTGGTAATATCGGCCAGATGAAAAACGCCGTTGGTATGCTCGGTGTCCAATCTGATGCTACTGGTGGTGCTATCGAACTTCCAATCAAGTCTGGCTATGTCCAAGGACTCAACCCACTCGAATACTTTACCGGTACCCGTGGTACTCGTAAGGCTTTGATCGACATTGCTCTTAAGACTGCCGACGCCGGGTACCTTACCCGTCGTCTAGTCGATGTGTCCCAAGATGTCTTTACGCTCAATGACGATACTATCGACCCAGGTTTCGCAATGCTTCGAATCGACGCCGCGACGATTGGTGTGCCATATGCTTCACGTTTACTCGGTCGCTTCGCCGCCGAAAATGTTAAGGGCCACATCAAGTCTGGTGAAATGTTCACGGCCGCTGTCGCCGAAGCTATCATGGCCGACGAGTCACTCGATGGCATCAAAATCATGAGCGCCCTCAGTTGTACTAATGTCCGTGGTGTTTCTCAGAAATCTTACGGTGTTGACCCAGCTACCGGCTTGATTGTTGCTGACCGTCACCCTATTGGTGTCATCGCTGCTCAGTCAATTGGTGAGCCAGGCACACAGCTAAGTTTGGACTCTAAGCACCGTGGTGGTGGCGTTTTGGCTGATGATTCAGCCCAAGGTCTGTCACGTATTGAAGAGCTCTTTGAAGTACGTACTCCGAAGGGTCAAGCCTACCTGACAGAAATTGCTGGCCTAGCCAACGTTTGGGAAGAGGGTGATCACTACGTTGTTCAGGTCACCGCTGACGCTACTAAGAACGTCACGCTAGAGCTTGGTGAGCGTAAAGCTAACCTCAAGTCCGGCACTGATGTTAACGTTGGCGACGTCGTGGCTTCACTTGATGACAAGTCTGAACCACTGATCGCGCCAATGGCTGGTACGGTTGAATTCACAAAAAAACAGGTGATCATCAGCCCTACCAAACACAGCGTAGTCAAGTACGAAATCCCTGGATTCAAGCAGCTAACAGTGCTTGACGGTGATACCGTCATCCCTGGTCAACGTTTGACTAATGGTTCGATAAACCTGCAAGACCTCATGCGTCTGCAAGGCGTGGAATCAACACAGCGCTACGTCATGAACGAGATCCTTAGCATCTTCGCCGGCCAAGGCCAGAACATCGCTGACAAGCACCTTGAAATCATCGTGCGCCAGATGTTTAGCCGCGTTCAAATCGAAGACGTTGGTGATAGTGACTTCGTAACTGGTGATGTTAGTAGCAAATTAGCTGTCGTTGAAGCCAACGAAGCGCTGACAACCGATGGTAAGTCGCCTGCTCAGTACACCCAGCTGTTGCTTGGTATTACCAAAGCATCGCTGTCGACTGATTCATTCTTGAGCGCCGCATCCTTCCAGGACACTACTCGAGTCTTGATCGGCGCAGCTACATCAGGTAAGATTGACCGCCTGTACGGTCTCAAAGAAAACGTTATTTTGGGCCGCAAGATCCCCGTCGGAACTGGCGCCAAATATGATGACGATGAGACTGAAGACGATCTCGATGCCGAAGCTGAGACGCTGATTGGCGCCGAAGCTACTGCAGAAGTCTAAATAACTTCTATCGGCCTCAAAAACCCGCTCCTCATCGAGCGGGTTTTTATAAATAAGCGTGTTGTTGATATGAATCGCATCGCTGTAATGGGAAAAAGGCAGTTTGCTCCTGATAGTGTCGTTTATCTCTATGCTTTTTACAGATATATAAAAAAAGTACATAATTTTGTACATATCTATTAGAGTGGTCTATGCCAAAGTGTACTTTTTAGTGTACCTTTTAGTGTACTCTTTAGCGGATACCGCCTTTTCGCATAAGCCCAACTAGCAAGCCTCTTGATCAGAGCACATATATCTGTTAATGTATTAGCATAGTAATTAAGTGATCCGAGCCCTCCAGTTGGCATACTGGTTGCAGCAGCAGACCACAGACCGTAAAGGGAGCATGAATGCCAACAATCAATCAGTTAGTGCGCAAGCCACGCACCAAGGTTACTTCGAAATCGAAGTCTCCCGCCATGCAACGCGTTACTAATAACCTTAAAACTCGTAACTACGAAAAGCCAGCGCCGTTTAAGCGCGGCGTTTGCGTTAAGGTTACGACTAAAACACCAAAGAAGCCTAACAGTGCTCTTCGTAAGGTTGCCCGGGTGCGCCTAAGCAACGGCTACGAAGTCTGGGCTTACATTGGTGGCGAAGGTCACAACTTGCAGGAAGACGCTGTCGTCTTAGTCCGTGGTGGTCGCGTCAAGGATCTTCCTGGTGTGCGCTACCACATTGTTCGTGGTAGCCTAGACCTTCAGGGTGTCAACAACCGCAAACAGGGCCGTAGCAAATATGGTACTAAGAAAGAGAGCAAGTAATGCCACGTAAAAAGACCGCCTCACTGGTACGCGAAGTCGCTCCAGATCGCCTTTACAACTCTATTCAAGTACAAAAGCTTATTAACCGTGTCATGAATGATGGTAAAAAGCAGATTGCTGAACGCCTAGTATATGGTGGTATGCAAAAAGCAGCTGATCGCCTCAAGGTTGATAATCCTCACGATGTTTTTGAACAGGCTATGAAGAACATTACGCCTCACATGGAGACTCGTTCCCGACGTGTCGGTGGTGCTAACTATCAGATTCCATTCGAAGTCAAGGGTCAGCGTCAACAACACCTGACCATTATGTGGTTTGTAGCTGCTTGTCGCAGCAAAAAGGGCATGAGCATGATGGATCGCATCGCAATTGAACTTCAGGACGCATATAACGGTCAAGGTACTTCGGTCAAGAAGCGTGAAGACACACACAAGATGGCAGATGCCAACCGTGCGTTTGCTCACTTCGCCCGCACTTAACGAGCTAAATAATGTTAACGGCTATTCTAAATTTGAATAGCCGTTTTAATTGTCCAGGAGATACAATAATGCTTTTATTCTGTAAGGAAGCTGCCCAACCTCCATTACTGCATGAAGAGGTTGTAGAAATCAAATGGCTACCTGTAGTCGAGCAACGTAATCGACTGCACCGCGAAGCTATCAGCTTTGGTGTTGGTGTCGTGCTTTTCGGTCGTGATGGTCGGCATCAATCGTATAACTTTGGGAACTACGCGCCTGAGTCGTTTGATGATGCAATTGAGCGTAGTCTTGGAAAAATAGGACCTCGGACAAAAAGTGAACATCGTAATTATCCAGAACGTACTGCTATCAGCTATGTAGATACTGCTGCCCATGATGTATTCCCAGAAGAGTATCTACTTAAATTATTGGTCGAGATTGATCCACTAGTTCGTGACACCAATCAAGACGAGTCGAGTATTCCTGGTGTAAGGGTGGGCGAGATATTTCACGCCTTTTCTACTGTCGCTCCATTAGCTCACGGTAGGACTGAATTGGATGATAGCTACAACGTTGACTAGTTGCTTTTTGGTCAGAAATCAGTCACAATAACAGATAACGCAGAGAGCACTTTTGTTAAAGTTGTCCTCGGTTTATATCAGTACATCTAATTTGAATAGGTAGCATAGACATATGGCAGACAAGAAAACACCCATGAACCGAATACGTAACCTCGGTATTATCGCCCACATTGACGCTGGTAAAACTACTACAACTGAAGGTATTTTGTATCGCACAGGACTCAATCACAAAATTGGTGCTGTCCATGATGGCGAGACTACAACTGACTGGATGGCGCAAGAGCGAGAGCGCGGTATCACTATTGTCGCCGCATCAGTAACATGCTTCTGGAAAGATCACCAGATCAACATCATTGATACGCCAGGTCACATTGACTTTACTGCTGAAGTCGAGCGTTCACTGCGTGTGCTTGATGGTGCTTGCGTTGTGTTTGATGGCAAGATGGGTGTTGAATCACAGTCCGAGACGGTCTGGCGTCAAGCTGACAAGTATGGTACACCGCGTATCTGTTTTATTAACAAGATCAACCAAACAGGTGGTGACTTCTACAAATCACTCGATTCAATCCATGCTCGTTTAAGCAAGCGTGCATTCCCCGTGCACCTTCCTATTGGTTTTGAGCAGACTATTAACGGTATTGTTGACCTCGTTGCCATGAAGGCTTATAGCTACAAAGACTTTTCTGACCATGAAATGGTTGACGCTGAAATCCCAGCCGAAATGATGGATCAGGTTAAGAAGTACCGCAGCTTACTTATCGAGAATGCCGTTTCAGAAGACGAAGCTATGCTCGAGAAGTTCTTTGAAGTTGGTGAAGAGGGACTAACTGAAGCCGAAATTAAGCAGGCTATTCGAACCGCTACCCTGACCGGTAAATTCTTTGTAGTTACAGGTGGTGATGGCCGCGGTGTCATGGTCGAAAAAGTTCTTGACCTTGTCAATGACTACTTACCAGCACCTGGCGATCGTTCCAATGTTTGGGGTGTTCACCCTAAGACCGGTGACGAAATCGAGCGTAAACACGAAGACACTGAGCCATTCGCTTCACTCGCATTTAAGATCACTTCTGATCCTTTTGTCGGTAAACTGGCTTACTTCCGTGTGTATTCTGGTAAAATCACTGCCGGATCATACGTCTTAAACAGTTCTACCGGTGAAAAAGAGCGCATTGGACGCATTGTTCGTTTGCAAGCTGATAAGCGCGAAGATGTCGAAGAAGTCAGTGCTGGCGATATTGCTGCCATCGTCGGACTCAAGGGTACAACCACGGGTCACACCCTCTGTGACCCGGCTAATCCAATTGTACTAGAGAACATTACGTTCCCAGATCCTCCAGTGTCGATCGCCATCGAGCCAAAGACTAAGGCCGACCAAGAAAAAATGAGTGTTGCTTTACAGCGCTTAGCAGAAGAGGACCCAACATTCCGTGTAAAGGTTGATGACGAAACTGGTCAGACCATAATCTCTGGAATGGGTGAACTACACCTCGAAATTCTTGTTGACCGTATGAAGCGTGAATTTAGTGTTGAAGCCAATATCGGACAGCCCCAGGTTGCCTACCGCGAGACCATTCGCGATAAGGGTATCGAAGTCCAAGGTAAGTTCGTTCGCCAGTCTGGTGGACGTGGTCAGTACGGTGACGTCTGGATCCGTGTTTCTGAAAACGAAGAAGGCAAGGGCTTTGAGTTCATTAATTCTATCAAGGGCGGTGTTGTTCCTGGTGAATACATCAAGCCAGTTCAGCAAGGTATTGAAGAGGCTATGGCTTCTGGCGTGCTTGCTGGCTACCCAGTCGTAGATGTTATTGCCGAGTTATATGATGGCTCGTACCACGAAGTGGACTCCAACGAAAACGCCTTCAAGATTGCTGGTTCAATGGCGCTTAAAGAAGGTGTGCGCAAAGCCAAGCCAGTCTTGCTTGAGCCGGTTATGAAAGTCGTTGTTGTTACTCCCGAAGAATCGATGGGTGACGTTATTGGAGGACTAAACGCCAAGCGTGGTCGTATCGAATCAATGGAAGACTTGAGCGGTGGTGTTAAAGAAATCACTGCCTTCGTACCACTTGGTGAGATGTTTGGCTACACTACCGAAATCCGTTCACAGACTAAGGGGCGGGCTAGCTCTAGTATGGAATTGGACCACTATGCTGATGTACCGAACCACGTAGCGGAAGCTATAATCGCCAAAAACGCTAAGTAGCTTTCTGTTTGGCGTACTTTGGGCGAACATGTTCCGCTCCTCATTCCGCTGTACTGTTAGCACGACTACATTCCGGTGCTCTCAGTTCATCCCAAACTACACTCAAACAGAAAGCTACTGGATTGGTGGCTTAACACTTTACAAACAGCGTGGGGATAGGGTAAGATAGTTCGGTAACTCATGTGGGCTTCTGTATCTATGTACTAGAACCGCATGTAAGTAACTGGCAGCAACACACCACGTTATTAAACTAATATATTAACTTCCAAGGAGTAATGCTTTATGGCTGAGAATTTCGACCGAACCAAGCCGCATGTAAACGTCGGTACTATGGGTCACGTTGACCACGGTAAAACTACACTAACCGCAGCTATTACAGCTGTCCTAGCCAAGAAGCTACCATCACCTGTTAACAAGCCTGTTGCTTACGACATGATCGATAACGCTCCAGAAGAGCGCGCTCGTGGTATTACCATCGCTACTTCTCATCAGGAGTACGAATCAGAGAAGCGTCACTATGCTCACGTCGACATGCCTGGTCACGCCGACTACGTCAAAAACATGATTACCGGTGCCGCTCAGATTGATGGTGCCATCCTAGTTGTTGGTGCTAACGATGGCCCATTGCCACAAACGCGTGAGCACGTTCTATTGGCTCGCCAAGTGGGCGTTCCTAAGATTTTGGTCTTTATGAACAAGATGGACTTAGCTGATGCTGACCTGGTAGAGCTTGTCGAAGATGAAATTCGTGAACTGCTTGAGAAGAACGGTTTCGACCATGACGCACCAATCATCAAGGGTTCTGCTACACAGGCGCTTGCTGGTGACGCAGCTGCCGAAGATGCGATTATGGAATTAGTTAGAGCTATGGACGATTACGTTCCAGAGCCAAAGCGCGAGCTTGACAAGCCATTCTTGATGCCTATCGAAGATGTTTTCTCAATCAAGGGTCGTGGTACTGTCGCTACTGGCCGTATTGAGACTGGTATTGTCAAAATCAACGATGAAGTCGAAATTGTTGGTATCCGTACCACCCGTAAAACGGTCGTTACAGGCATCGAAGCCTTCAAAAAGAACCTTGATCAGGGTCAAGCTGGCGATAACGCTGGTCTCTTGCTCCGTGGTATCGAGCGTGATGATATTGAGCGCGGCCAAGTCTTGGCTAAGCCAGGTTCAGTCACACCACACACTGAGTTTGACTCAGAAGTGTACATCCTGAGTAAGGAAGAGGGTGGTCGCCACACTCCTTTCTTCAAGGGTTACAAACCTCAGTTCTATTTCCGTACTACGGACGTAACTGGTGAAGTTGAACTCCCAGCTGACAAAGAAATGGTCATGCCTGGTGATACTATAACCTTCAAGGTTAAGCTACTAGCTCCAATCGCCATGGAACAAGGTCTGCGCTTCGCTATTCGCGAAGGTGGCCGTACCGTTGGTGCTGGTGTCGTAACTAAAATCATTAAATAACCAAAAGCATCAAATAATCTAATTGCGTAGATTGTTAAAAGACTCCGAATAATCGGAGTCTTTTAATTTGCCAACTGAATAATTAAATAGATTTAAGGTTTGTAGCATTACAAGTTGCTCTTAGTTGTACGATCGGCAGTTTTGTTATAAGATCTATTTATAAATTAATTGTGCTGACTAAAAGTTGTTACGTCTTATACAGTTCATAACAATGTTACAGCGCCGCGCCGAAGTAACGTTCGGTAGAAGGACACTATTATGGCTGAAGCCCCTAAACCTGATGCAAAGCAGCGGATTCGTATCCGCCTCAAAGCCTATGACCACAAGGTCATTGACCAGGCTGCAAAGCAAATTGTCGACACCGCTCTGCGGACTGGCGCCAGTCTTGCTGGTCCAATCCCGTTGCCTACTCGTCGCACTACCTATACGGTTGTCAAAAGCCCTCACGTTTTCAAGAAAGGACGCGAGCAGTTTGAGATGCGAGTCCACAAACGTTTGATTGATGTGTTCGAGCCAACTCCCAAAACGATTGACTCATTGATGAACCTGTCGTTGCCTGCCGGTTGTGACGTTGAAATCAAAATGTAGTTGACAGTTCTAAGCATAAAGCTTACGCTTGAAAGAATGTCAAAGCTACAGAAATCTAGCGCCACATGAAACAGCCCCATTCCGGGGCTGTTTTTTATAACAAGAAGGATTCGCGATGAGTGTGGAAACGATTACACAAGAATTAAAAGGTCTGGATATATATAAATCAATTCGCGAAAATCTTCCGGAGGAATGCCGCGGTTGCCGATTTGCTGAAAATCAGGTCGACCAACTAGGTTGGGTAGTCGATCTCGGTCGACTAACATCTGAACGAGCGGCTGAACTAGTTTTGGAACGAACAGGATGCTCTACAGGCGTAGCGTTAATAAGCTCAGTAACATTGGTCGCTGAAAATATCTGATGATAAGGGATAAGATAATTAAGGGGTAATAAGGGTAGCACCACATCTCATTAGCTTAAGTCGATGTTAATAATAGTATAATTTGCAACACATTGACAGGAGTAAGCTCGTTGTGTTAATCTGTTATGGTATCGCAAAAAATATTGTGTGCTTGGTGTGTGCAGATAGGTCCTCCATGCTAATAAGCTAGCAGGGGTGAAACCACTCATTACCAAGAATTTTTATGTCAGAGACCCTGACCACTAACGGCATCCATAACAATAATAAGGAATGAAATGAAAGCACTGATTACCCGCAAACTCGGTATGACCAGCACCATCGCCGAAGACGGCATTGTTGCAGCTGTCACTATTCTTTCTGTTGCCGAACACACTATTCTCAGCCACAAAACTGTTGAAAAAGACGGCTACGTCGCTATTCAGGTTGGAACAGAAGTCGCAAAGAAAATGTCCAAGCCAATGGCAGGTCACGTCAAGGCATTAGAAGTGGCACCCAAGATTATTCGTGAATTCCGTGACAAAACAGCTATTACAATTTCAGAAGAACACAGCGTCGGCGCAAAACTTGCAGCCGACGTTTTTAGTGTTGGTGATATCGTCAATGTTACTGGCACTAGCAAAGGTAAGGGTTGGGCTGGTACTATCAAGCGCCACAACTTTCACCGTCAGCGCAAAACTCACGGTGGTAAGGGCAACACTCGTCAGCCAGGTTCTATTGGCTCGATGTACCCACAGCACATTTTCAAAGGCACTCGCATGGCCGGCCAAATGGGTCACGAGCAAGTTACCCAGCGTAACCTCGTTGTTAGTCTCGTTGATACAGAACGTGGCATCATTGGTGTACGCGGTGCTGTCCCTGGGCCAAACAAAGGCATTGTTATCGTCAAAGAAGCAGTTAAGAGGACTAAATAATGGCAACTGCTACTTATACCAAAACTGGCATTAAGGCTACGACCGCCGCCAAGCTCGACGCAAATGTTTTCGGTCTCGAAGTCACTAGCCACGAATTACTCAAGCAAGCTTATGTTACTTACATGGCTAACGGCCGTGAAAACTTAGCCAAGACCAAGAAGCGTGGAGAAGTAAACGGTTCGACCATCAAGCCTTGGAAACAAAAGGGTACTGGACGTGCTCGTTTTGGTTCTAAGTACAACCCGATCTGGCGTGGTGGTGGTGTCGTTTTTGGACCATCTGGAAACGAAAATTATTCCAAAGCACTGAACACCAAGGCTAAGCGCTTGGCCGTCAAGCAAGCACTCAGCATGACCGCGTCCGAGGGCCGTATCAAAGTTATCGAAACTTTTGTATGTCCTGATGGCAAAGTTGCTCCTGCAGCTGCTTTCTTGGCCAAAATTGAAGCTACCGGTAATATCCTATTAGTTGTAAGCGTAAAAGACAATTTAGTCGAACGCGCTACTAATAACCTACAAAAGGTTAAAGTCGTTTCAGCTGATTACGTTAATACTTATGACGTTATGAACGCCGATACGGTCATTATCAGCCAGAAATCATTGAATGCACTTACAGAACGCTTAGGTGGAGACAAATAATGAGTAAGTCAATAACCCTCAAGCCTCGTCTAACTGAAAAGACCCATGGTCTTAGCCAGAAGCGTGTATACGTGGTAGATATCGACAAAGATGTTAACAAGCACTCAGTTGCTCGCGCTGTAGAAGCACAATTCGACGTCAAAGTTGTTAGTGTTAATATTACGAACATCTCCGGCAAAGCTAAGCGTACGGTCAGCATTATGGGTAAGCGCATGCGCAATCAAGAAGGTGTTCGTAACGACATCAAAAAAGCCTATGTGACGTTAGCCGAAGGCCACAGTCTGCCGTTCTTTGATGCAGTTGAAGAAGCTGATGAAAAAGAAATTAAACTACAAGAAAAGATCGACAAAGCAGCAGCCAAGCATGCTGAAAAATCCGAAAAGGCTGACAATTCAAATAAGCCTGGACGTAAATTAAGTCTTGGTCGTAGGTCTAAGCAAGAAAAGACTGGGGATAAATAACCATGGCTATTAAACTGTATAACCCAACCACTCCTGGCCGCCGTGGCATGACCAGCCAAGACTTCGATAGTATTACCACCAAAAAGCCAGTTCGCTCATTACTTGTTGCACAGCGCCGTGGTAACGGTCGTAATAATCAAGGCCGTATCACTACTCGTCACAAGGGTGGTGGCACCAAGAAGTTCTACCGTTTGGTTGACTTCAAAATGACACCCGGGATTACTGCCACTATTGAGCACATCGAATACGATCCAAACCGTAGTGCCCGCATTGCCCGTATCAAAGAGCCTAATGGTATCTATCATTACATTTTGTGTGCCCAGGGTATGAAGCAAGGCCAAGTTATCACTAGTGGCGCGGAAGCACCTATCGAAATGGGTAACCGACTGCCAATCAAGAACATACCACTTGGTTCTACGATTCACGCGATTGAGCTCAAAGTTGGTGGTGGCGCGCAGTTAGTACGTTCGGCTGGCAACAGCGCTCAACTTATGGGTCGTGACAATGGCTACGCTCAGGTACGTTTGCCATCAGGCGAAGTCCGGCTGATTAACGAAAACTGTACGGCTAGCCTAGGTGTTATTGGTAACGAACAGCACCAGAACGTCAAGATTGGTAAAGCTGGTCGTAACCGTCACCTCGGCAAGCGTCCATCTGTGCGTGGTGTCGTTATGAACGCCGTTGATCACCCACATGGTGGTGGTGATGGTGGTCGTCACGGTATTGGTGGTGGCAAGAACCATGGTTCAGCTCCAAAGACTCCTTGGGGTCAAAAGACGCTTGGATTCAAGACTCGCCGTCGCAAGAGCACTAATAACATGATTGTAAGAAGCCGTCACTCGGCTAAGAGAAAGTAAGGGAAGTTTATGTCTCGATCACTCAAAAAAGGACCATACATCGATTTCAAACTTGCCAAGAAGGTTACTGCTCTTGGTGACGATGACCGCACAATAATTAAGACCTGGGCTCGAGCCAGCACCATTACACCTGATATGGTTGGTCGCACAATCGCCGTTCACAACGGTAAAGTGCACGTACCTGTTTTTGTCACCGAAAACATGGTTGGCCACAAACTTGGTGAATTTAGCCCGACCCGTAAGTTCCGCAACCACGGCGGTAAGTTAGCGAAGGGTAAGTAAGATGTCTGTCCAAGCAATCGCTAAGGGTGTTCAGCACAGTCCACGTAAAGTTGCTGTTGTCGCAGCTCTGGTTCGTGGCCGAACTGTTGAAGAAGCCCTGACTATTCTCGAACATACACCTCGCCGCAGCGCTATCGCTGTCAGCAAGGTTATCGCTAGTGCCAAAGCTAACGCTGACCACAATCACGGCTACAAGCCTGCAACTCTACGCATTACAGAAATCAGCGTTACACACGGCACTCGTATCAAACGATTCCGCCCCGCAGCACATGGTCGCGCACTGCCTTTCGTCAAGCGTAGCAGCCATATCCGCGTTGTTGTAGACGGTGAGCTCCGTGAGATCAAGAAAGTAATTAATAAAGACGCTAAAGCAGCCAAGCCAGTAACTGCAGAGAAGGAGACAAAATAATGGGACAAAAAGTAAATCCAATTTCAATGCGTCTTCAGCTCAACAAGAACTGGACTAGCAAATGGTTTGTTGGCAAGCGCGGTTTCGCAGGATTCCTAGCTTCTGACTTACAGGTTCGTAAGCTTATCAAAGATAAGCTCGGTAGCCGCGCTGCCATTAACAAGGTTGAGATTTCTCGTACTCAGAACTTAGTTACGGTCACTATAGCTACCGCCAAAGCCGGTGTTGTTATCGGCCGTGGGGGCTCTGGTGCGGCTGAGCTCAAAAGCGCCATCGAGAAGATCTATGGTATCCCTGTTCGCGTCAACATCGAAGAAGTTAAAAAATCTGATTTGTTCGCCAAGCTAGTCGCCGAGAACATCGCTCATCAGCTGGAACGACGCATGAGTTTCCGCCGTGCTATCAAGTCTGCTTCCGCCGCAACCATGCGTGCCGGCGCCAAGGGTATCCGAATTCAGGTGGCTGGTCGTTTGAACGGCGCGGAAATGTCACGCACCGAAAAAGAAGTTGCTGGTTCCGTACCATTACATACGCTACGCGCTGATATTGATTATGCCCAAGTTAACGCCAAAACAGTCGCCGGAATTATCGGTGTCAAAGTCTGGATCTACAAGGGTGAGGTACTATAACCATGTTGATGCCAAACCGAACTAAGCACCGCAAGGTGCGCAAGGGCAAAATCCGTGGTGTCGCTACATCCGGAAACTACATTGCCTTTGGTGATTACGCGCTTCAGGCACAAGGCCAACAACGTATTACTTCTCGTCAGATTGAAGCCTCACGTCAGGCCATGACTCGTTACATCAAGCGCGGCGGCAAAATCTGGATACGCATTTTCCCACACACTCCAGTTACTCGCAAGCCACAGGACGTTAAGATGGGCAGCGGTAAAGGTTCACCAGAATTTTTTGTCGCCAAGGTTCGTCCTGGAACCATCCTTTTTGAAATGCAAGGTGTAACCGAAGAGATCGCCCGCGAAGCAATGCGCCTTGCGGCTCACAAACTGCCAGTCAAGACTAAGTTCTTGGCACGGGAGGAGTCATAATCATGAAAGTCACCGAAATCCGTAAACTATCCACCACCGACCTCACCAAAGAGACTACCAAAGTTCGCGAAGAAATTACCGAACTCAAGCGTCGTTTACACCTGGGTGAGATCCATAACGTTCGTATTATTCGTACGAAGCGCAAGGATCTGGCTCGATTACTAACCGTCTTAAGCGAAGCTCTAATGCAGGAGGCTAAATAATGGCAAAAACTATTATCGGTACCGTGGTCTCCGACAAGGGCGACAAGACGATTATCGTCAATGTTCAAACTCGCAAGACGCACCCGCTCTACCGCAAACAATACACCGTCGGCAAGCGCTTTATGGCACATGACGAAAAAAATGAAGCTCAAGTTGGTGACAAGGTCAGTATCACTGAATGCCGTCCAATCAGTGCACGTAAGCACTTTATGCTCGACACAATTTTAGAGAAACCAGCACTTCGTGAAGACACACTTGCTGCGCTCAAAGCTGCTGAGCCTGTCAAGAAAGTCAAAACTGACAAGACTGAACAAGGGGCAAACTAATGATTCAACAAGAAACCCGCCTAACCGTCTGTGATAACAGCGGTGCTAAAGAGATTCTTTGTATCCGTGTCCTTGGTGGCACTCGTCGTCGCTACGCACGTGTCGGTGACGTTATTGTAGCAACCGTCAAGCAAGCCGCACCAAATGGTACTGTCAAAAAGAAGTCTGTAATCCGCGCTGTCGTAGTCCGTACTCGAAGCCAAATTACCCGTAAAGATGGTTCAACGATTAAATTTGATGACAACGCTGCAGTAGTTATTGGCGAAGATAAGAACCCACGCGCCACTCGTATTTTTGGACCTGTACCTCGTGAGCTCCGTGACATGGGCTACTCCAAGATCATCTC
This sequence comes from Saccharimonadales bacterium (SeqCode), assembly GCA_038230395.1. Classification (GTDB taxonomy): domain Bacteria; phylum Patescibacteriota; class Saccharimonadia; order Saccharimonadales; family UBA4665; genus JBDSWU01. The sequence goes on from JBBRNI010000001.1 coordinate 205,783, forward strand.
ACTCGCACCGGAGGTACTATAATGTCTATTTCACGAACTAACAGCCGAACACAAGTTGCCGATAAGATTTTTAAGATTCGTCTTAAAAAGGGCGATACTGTTATCGTTCTCGCTGGTAAATACAAAGGTCAGACTGGCAAAATTAGCACCATTCACCCCAGAGATAACAAAGTTACCGTCGACGGCATTAACATCGTTAAAAAGCACATGAAGCCAAACCAACAGCACCCTCAAGGCGCAATTGTTGAGCTAACCAAGCCTATCTGGGTCAGCAAGGTCGCCATTGTCGAACCTACGACCAAAAAAGCTAGTCGTATTGGACTAACTGTTAACGCTGATGGCACTAAAACACGCGTCTTTAAGACTACTGGGAAGGAGATCAAATAATGGCAAATGTTAAAACTGCAGCAACTTCGCCCGCTGGCAAAACAGCTAGTACTGCGAAGAAGTCTGATGCTAAGACTACCAAGCCTAGCGCTGCTGTTGATACGGGTGCTCGTCTCCGTGTAGCTTACAAGGCTACGATTGCTAAGGAGCTTCTCAAAGAGCTCGAACTTGGTAACGCTCATCAGGCACCAAAGCTCGAAAAGATCATTGTTAACTGTGGTCTTGGTAGAGCTAAAGACGACAAGAAGCTTATGGAAATAGCTACTAACACGCTCCGCAAGATTACCGGTCAGCAGCCTGTCGAAACAATTGCCAAGAATTCTATCGCTGGATTCAAGCTTCGTGAAGGCAACAAAGTTGGCCTCAAAGTAACGCTTCGTGGCGACAAGATGTACGAATTCGCTGATCGTTTGATCACCGTAGTGCTACCTCGTCTGCGTGACTTTCACGGCGTCAGCGTAAATGCTTTTGATAAGCAGGGTAACTATTCTCTTGGCATGATAGACCAGTCAGTATTCCCAGAATTGCCATTTGAAGAAACTACCACGCCGCATGGCCTACAAGTTGTATTCGTAATTAAATGTGAACAATCAGCGCATGCCCGCGCACTTCTAGAAAAGTTCGGCATGCCATTTGAGAAGGAGGCCAAATAACATGGCAAAGAAATCTATCATCGCCCGTGATTTAAAGCGCAAGAACATGATCGCTCAGTACGCCGCCAAGCGCGCTGAACTCAAAGAATTAGGTGACCTCGAAGGTTTGGCTAAGTTACCTCGCAACTCGTCACCAACCCGTCTTACCAACCGTTGTGTCGAGACTGGTCGATCACGAGCTTTTATGCGTCAGTTTGGCTTGAGTCGTATGAGCTTCCGTGAACACGCTAGCAAGGGCGAAATCCCGGGCATAACGAAAGCGAGCTGGTAAGTCTATGAGCACCACCACTACCGATCCAATCTCTGACATGCTAACTCGAATCCGCAACGCGATTGCGGTTAATAAGCATGAGATCAATTTACCGCACAGTAAGATCAAAGAAGCTGTCGCCACAATGCTTAAAGACAGCAAGTTTATCGAGGGTGTATATGTCAAAGATGCAGTCGACAAAAAACCCGGCAAAACGTTGACCTTAACCCTCAGCAGCGACAGCACTAACGCTCGCATTACCGAAATTGTCCGTTTAAGTAAGCCTGGTCGCCGCTACTATGTCAACGCCACCGAAATACCAGTCGTTAAGCGTGGTCGCGGTCTGGTCATTATCTCCACATCGCAAGGGTTGATGACTGGCGATGACGCCAAAAAGGCCAAAGTTGGTGGCGAATTAATTTGTAGAGTCTACTAGAAAGTTAAGTAAGGAATAATATATGAGTCGTATAGGAAAACTACCGATCCCAATACCATCGGGTGTGACAATCACTGTCGACGAGTCAACGATTACCGTTAATGGTAGCAAAGGCTCGCTATCGCAGTTCACCATGCCCGGTATTACCGTCAAGCAGCAAGATAACGAAGTTATCGTTACCCGTATCAATGACGAACCAAAGATCCGTGCCAAGCACGGCCTGATGCGTGCCCTAGTCAACAACATGGTTGTTGGTGTCAGCACTGGTTTTAGTAAAAAGCTCGAGATCAACGGCGTTGGTTACCGTGTCGCGGCCCAAGGGGCTAATCTCAAATTAAATCTTGGATTTTCACACGATGTGATTTTTAAGATTCCAACCGGTATTACTACAGCTATCGAGGGCACAAACATTACGGTAACCGGCATTAGTAAGCAACAAGTCGGACAGGTGGCAGCTGAAATCCGTGCGCTTAAAAAGCCTGAACCCTACAAGGGCAAGGGTATCAAATATGAAGGTGAACGCATTATCCGCAAATCAGGCAAGAGCGGGAAGGAGAAATAGTCATGAGTAATAATAATCTCGCCCGCAAACTTCGTAACCGAGCCCAACGCAAGGGCCGTATCCGCGCCGTAGTTGTTGGAACTGCTGAACGTCCTCGTTTGTCGGTGTTCATTAGTAACCAGCACATTACTGCGCAGGTTATTGATGACAGTTCTCACAAAACTTTAGTTTACGTTTCCACTGTCGGTCAAAAAGCAACAACTGGCACAATGACCGATAAGGCTAGCGCCATCGGTACAGAAATCGCTAAGCAAGCCAAAGCTGGCAAAATCACCAAAGTAGTATTCGATCGTGGTGGCAAACTCTACCACGGCCGTGTCGCTGCATTAGCTAACGCTGCCCGCGAGAATGGATTGGAGTTCTAATATGGCTGATCAACCACAAGTACAAAGCCCACCACAGGGATCACAGCAAGGACCTGGCAACAACCAAGGTAGTCAAGGCGGCCGTGGCGGTGACAACCGTCGCTCACAACGCCGTGATGATCGTCCTGTCGAAGAAAAACAGTTTGATGAGCGTACCTTGCACATTGACCGCGTTGCCCGCGTCGTTAAAGGGGGCCGTCGTTTCCGTTTCCGCGCACTCGTTGTCGTCGGTGATCGTAAGCATAAAGTTGGGATTGGCATGGCTAAAGGTGCTGACGTTACCGCAGCGATTACCAAAGCCACTGAAGTTGCTAAGAAGCATATGATTTCAGTCTCACTGTATAAGGGCACCTTGCCACATGAAGTCGAGACCAAAGTTTCTGGTGCCCACATATTGCTCAAACCAGCCTCAGCGGGTACTGGCCTCATTGCCGGTGGTGTTATTCGCACCATTCTCGAAGTTGCTGGTGTCCACAACGCGCTTTCTAAGTCACTTGGTTCAAGTAACAAAGCCAACACAGCTTACGCTACTATCAAAGCTTTAGAATTAGTCGTTCCGGCCAGCGAATGGGTTACATACGTCCCGAAACCTAAGAAGGTTTCGGCCAAGCCTGCTACTGAAAAGAAAGTAGCTCCAAAAGACGTCGTAACTGAAAAAGTGGAGGCTAAATAATATGAAATATCACGAATTACAAGTTGTAAAGCCTAAGGCCGGCAAACGTGTCGGTCGTGGTATTGCTGCCGGACAGGGTAAAACCGCTGGTCGTGGTACTAAGGGTCAAGGCGCTCGTACTGGCTCTAGCGCTAAGCCTGGTTTTATTGGTGGCTCAACACCTTTGATGATTCAGCTACCAAAGCTCCCTGGCTTCAAGAGCAAACGCATCCCAGCTTGCAACGTCTACACCGGCCAACTCAATGCCTTTAAGGGTACTGTTGATAACGCTGTTTTGGCTGAAGCTGGCCTGGTCGCCAATAGCTTTACCCGCGTTAAGCTGATCGCCAAAGGCGAGCTAAGCACGAAATTGACGGTAAACCTACAAGCAGCTAGCGCAAGCGCGGTTGCTGCTATCGAAGCAGCCGGCGGGACATTCGCCAAGACTACTCGTCAGAGTCGTCCAGTAACCAATACTGCTAAGGCCGAAAAACAAGCTGCCAAAAAAGCCTAGTTTTTTGTTGTAATCGCATTCCTGTAATGGGATAGTCTCTGAACGAGTCCGATTGCTTTCTGCCCAGTCTTTTTACGTTTCAAACCACTGGCTGTGGAGCTATCAACCAAGGTTGCGGCCTGCGGGCTCATACTATAAAGAGTGGTATACGCTAAAGTGTTCACTTTAGCGTATACCACGAGATAGACTTGCATAGAATAATGTCCGTATCCATCAAGCGCAATCGTCTGACATCACCATGTTTACACAATAAACGCACTCTCTGCCCATTACAGGAATGCGATTTCTGAGGACAACACAGCTTACGGTGGCGAGCACATCAAAAATACAACTGTCATCGCTAGGCGTCAGCCATTATTTAGGTTATAATCAAAGCTAATTACATCAGAGAGACAGATAGGGACCATTAACGTATGAATTGGAAAATTATTGGACGATCGCTCAGTCATGGGGACATGCGTAAGCGTGTGTTTGCCGTCCTTGGAATCATGCTAATTTTTCGTATCTTGGCGCATATACCGGTGCCACTGGCTAACCCCGAAACACTTCACCAAGTCCTCCAGAACCTATTTAGTTCGAACAACACTCCGCAGCTACTGAGCTTCATTAACGTCTTGTCTGGTGGAGCTTTAGCGAACTTCTCTATTATGATTGCCGGTCTTGGGCCATATATTAACGCCTCTATCATTATGCAGTTGCTGACTAAGGCAATTCCGCAGTTAGAAGCCCTTCATAAAGAAGGTGAATTTGGCCAAAAGAAGATAAATCAGTACACCCGAATGCTCACGTTTCCGCTGGCAATAGTCCAGTCAATAGGCTCTATTTATCTCATTCGTCAAGCAGCCCAAAGCATTGGAGGCATTGGTGACATTACTGCGCACACCTCAGCCGGGCAGTGGATTCTGATGATATCGGCCTTAACTGGTGGATCGATGTTACTTATGTGGCTGGGTGAACTTGTGACTGAGCAAAGTATTGGTAACGGAATCTCACTTATAATTACTGTCGGCATTGTCAGCCGTCTACCCTCCAACATTGCTGACATAGTCGGTTCAGTTTATAGCAAAGGCAAGCACTGGACTGTTTTTGGGCATAACCTGCCAATTAATAAAGGCGCCCTACTGGTCAGTTTGATCATACTGGTGTCAGTATTACTAGTGACGTATCTGGTCGTAATGCTCAACGAGGCTTCCAGAAATCTTACCGTCAATTATGCTAAGCGTGTTCAGGGTAACCGGGCATACGGCGGCGTTACTACTATGCTTCCCGTCAAGCTCATTACAGCCGGAGTAGTGCCGATTATCTTCGCCGTAGCCTTCCTAAGTGTGCCAAGTTTCGTCGGGCAATTACTTAGTAGTACTCATGGTACGTTACATCTGGGCTTCTTGGGTAGCTTCTTTGGTCATCCACACGGCATTCTCATCTCGCAATTCGGCTCTAATTTGACCGGTTGGTTCCAAACCCCTTCAGCAAGGACGTTTGCTACCAAAGGCTTAGTCGCCTTCATCTATCCTGTAACATATTTCTTGTTAGTGTTTGTCTTTACATTCTTCTATACCAGTATAACTTTCAATGCCAAAGAGATTTCTGAGAACCTGCATAAGCAAGGCGGCTTTATCGAAGGCATTCGTGGTGGTGAGCGGACAGAGAAGTATCTTGGTCGTATTGTTAATCGTTTAACACTGTTTGGAGCCTTGAGCCTCGGCATATTAGCGCTATTACCGATTGTTGGCCAGCTGTTCGTTAATACCAGCATCACTATTGGCGGCACCAGTATCCTCATACTTGTATCTGTAGCCTTACAGACGCTTCGCTCAATTGAGTCACGTGCGCTGATGGTTACCTATGATCAATACTCATCGCCAGACTTCTTTACATATTCTGATGGTGGAGCAGACGTAGTCACAGGCCGCCGACTTAGGTTCTTGCCACGCCTCGGCCGTAAAAAATAATCTAAATTATCGAATTAATACTTTAAGATCTGTTATAATGACACTATCATTCGCCCGCTAGCAGCGAGCTCTGTTTCTAAGATTTTAACCTCTTTACAAACTGTTGTGGAAGCTGCTATAATTATAAGGTTATATTTATGGCAGCCAACAAGGAAGTAATCGAGTTAACCGGAACAATTGTCGAAACCTTACCAGGTACGCAATTTCGTGTAGAGCTCGAGAACGGCCATAAAATTATAGCCCATGTCGCCGGGAAGATGCGCAAGCACTTCATACGAATAGTACCGGGGGATAGTGTTACGGTAGAATTGACACCTTACGATCTAACTAAGGGTCGGATAACGTATCGCAAAGGCTAGGGAGCACCTTAGGTGCTCGCACATTTATTTATTAATTTAAGCAGTGAGTTACCTCTGAAAGGAGATGATCCGCATGAAAGTGCGTGCTAGCGTCAAAAAGATCAGTCCAGATGACAAGATCGTCCGCCGTAAAGGTCGGATTTATGTTATTAATAAGCTTAAACCTAAGCACAAGCAAAGGCAGGGCTAATTCCATGCTGAAAGCAGGTAACTAATATGGCTCGTATTTCTGGTGTAACTGTACCAGCTGAAAAGCAGGTGTGGGTTTCATTAACCTATGTATACGGCCTTGGACCAAAGAGTTCAAAGGACATTTTAACTCGGGCTGATGTTGAGGTTACCACTCGTGTTAAGGATTTGACTGATGCAGAAATTGGTCGTATCCAAGAAGTTATTAACGCTGACTACCTCGTAGAAGGTGAATTACAGCGTATTGTCAGTGGTAACATTAAGCGCCTTAAGGACATTAAAGCGTACCGTGGCTTACGTCACGCTGCTAATTTGCCATCACGTGGCCAACGAACTAAGACGAATGCTCGCACTCGTCGTGGTAAGAAGACTACCGTTGGTGGCACCGCTAAGAAGGTAGCGTCAAAGACTTAACCTATGGCTGAATCTACTAAGAACTCAGCAGCGAAAGCTGCGCCAACCAAGAAGAAAAAAGCAAAGCGTAACGTCGCCAGTGGCCAAGTTCACGTACTTGCTACGTTTAATAACACAATCATTACCTTTTCTGATAGTAGCGGTAACGTACTTACCCAGTCTAGTGCTGGTGCGTGCGGCTTCCGTGGTAGCAAAAAAGGGACTGCGTACGCAGCCCAGGTGGCCGCTGAGCGAGCTGGCCAGGCTGCCAAGCAACACTATGGTTTTGGCCGTGCTGACGTCATCGTCAAGGGCATAGGCCTTGGACGTGATGCAGCTGTCCGCGCCCTAGCCGGTCTCGACATAGGCGTTGAAGGTATCAAAGATGTTACGGGCGTGCCGCATGGTGGCGTCCGTCCTAAGAAAGCGCGGAGGATCTAAGCATGGCACGTGATACACGCTCTATCGTCAAGATGTCTCGCCGTGAAGGTTATGCCTTGCACCCTAAGGCTCACAAAGCTTTAGCTAAGCGCGCAACACCTCCCGGCCAGCATGGTCGAAACGCTCGACTTAAGAACAGTCAGTACTCCCAGCAACTCCGCGAAAAGCAGAAGGTGAAGCGCCTATATGGACTGCTCGAAAAGCAGTTTAGTAACCTCATGAAAGAAGCGACACGTCGTGACGGCCAGTCTGGTGAGAACCTACTGCAGTTACTTGAGCAACGCGCTGACAACACTGTTTACCGCGCTGGATTTGCTCCAAGTCGTCGCGCTGCTCGTCAGCTGATGAGCCATGGTCATTTTCTGCTCAATGGCACACGTGTTGATATTCCATCGATTCGTATGAAAGCCGGTGATGTCCTAGAACTCCGTCCTCGTAGTACTCAAACTGAGTACTTCAAGCAAATCGATGATGTCAGCCCTGCCCCAAGTGAAATCCCAAGTTGGATCAAAGTTAACCGTAAAAAAGTTACGCTTAGCGTTACTGGCATTCCTGCCCGCGCTGATGCTGAACCTGAAATCAAAGAACAGTTAATCGTAGAATATTACTCACGCTAGTTGCCATTAGAAAGGAAACGCAAGATATGTCAAACATGATTCACACCCCAGGACTCGTCAAAGTCGATGATCACAGCTCAGTAAGTAGCACGTTCGTTATTGAGCCACTTCACAGTGGTTACGGTATGACGCTCGGTAATTCTATGCGCCGCGTACTGCTCTCCAGTATCGCTGGCGCCGCAGTTACTGCTTTCAAGATTGAAGGCACAACACACGAATTTAGCTCCGTTGAAGGCATAAAAGAGGATGTCGTTGACATCATGCTAGCCCTCAAAGGTATCCGCTTCCGCGTTTACGGCGAAGATGTTCAGCACCTGCGTATTGTCAAAACAGGCAAAGGCCCTGTTACGGCTAAAGACATTCAAACTAACGCTGATGTCGAAATTGTTAACCCTGAGCACATCATTGCGACTATTGATGACGCCAAAGCTACGTTCACAGTTGATTTAACAGTCGAAGTTGGCCGCGGTTATCGGACTATCGAAGAAGGTACCGCACGCAAGGCTAGCGATATGATCGCTGTCGACGCTATATTTAGTCCAGTACTGCGTTGTCGTTACAAGGTAGAGAACACTCGTGTTGGTCAAGCTACAGACCTGGATAAATTACTGCTAACTATCGATACTGACGGTTCTATCACGCCTCAAGATGCCTTTGAAGAGGCCTCAGCAATTTTAGTAAATCAGTACACCGCGCTAGCCGGCAAAACTCGCGTCGCGGTTGCAGAAGCAACCTCCGCTTCAGGTGATAGTCAGAATAGTGAATTTTCACCTGGTGACATGATGGGCGATGAAGCTACCGCGCTCAATACTTCTATTGAAGATTTGAACCTGTCAGCCCGCACCACAAATGCATTGATCAACAATGATATTCACACTATCCGCGACCTATTTGCGCTCAATGACGCAGAGCTTCGTGACCTCAAAGGTTTTGGTAGCAAAGCACTTGATGAAGTTAAGGAAAAGTTAGCGGAGTTGGAGTTATAGTATGCACCGTCACGGATACAAAGGCCGCAAATTCGGCCGTGAAACAGACCAGCGCCGAGCGCTTATCAAAGGTCTAGCCGACTCTCTCGTCAAGTACGAGACAATCGAGACTACCTTAGAAAAAGCCAAAGAAGTCGCGCCCTATGTTGAAAAACTGATTACCAAAGCCAAAAAGGGTGATTTGCACAATCGACGCCAAGTTCTTTCTGGTCTGCAAACTATAGCAAGCGCTCACAAGCTTGTAGATGAAATCGCACCAAAGCTCACTGGTCGTAACAGTGGTCATTTGCGTATCACCAAGACTCGTACGCGTCGTGGTGATAACGCCCAGCTTGCCAAGGTTAGCTTTGTAGACGACCTCAAAAATGCGCCCGTGGCGCAATCGGCTGCCGCGCTAGCATCTAATGTCGCTTCGCCAGCCGTTAAGGCGACTAAAGTGGTAACCGCTAAGCCAGTAGCAAAGAAGCCTGCAGCCGTTAAGGCTAAGCCAGTTGCCGCGAAAGAGGAGAAATAACTATGATGAAAACTTTTAGCGCTAAGCCAACTGATGTTGTTCGCCAGTGGTATGTCATTGACGCCGCGGAAGCCCCTATGGGCCGCGTCGCCACCCGCGCTGCGACACTATTACTTGGCAAAGGCAAAACCCAATTTACTAAACATATTGATTGCGGTGATTTTGTCATCATCATTAACGCGCAGAATCTCAAGGTGACCGGTGATAAGCTTGAGCAGAAGATGTACTACCATCACAGCCATTTCCCTGGCGGACTGAAAGAAGAATCTCTGAAATCCAAAATGGATAAAGACCCTACACATGCCTTAACTCACGCGATCCGTGGTATGTTACCGGTCAACAAACTCCGTGATGGACGATTACTTCGCCTTAAAATTTATGCTGGTGCCGAACACAATCACGCCGCACAGAAACCGCTTTCAATTTCTATAAAGGATGTCAAATAATGGCTGCATCAAACTCATACTTTTACGCACTCGGCCGCCGCAAGAGCGCGACCGCACGTGTCCGTGTAATGTCCGGCAAGGGCAGCATCACAATCAATGGCAAAGCAGCTGCTGATTACTTCGCTGACAGCGCTTACTTGCTTTACAAGCTCAAGCAACCATTTGCGGTACTTGATCTTGAAGGTAAATATGACGTCACCGTTATGGTAAATGGTGGTGGTCACGAAGGTCAGATGGAAGCAATTCGTCTTGGCATTGCTAAGGCCTTAGTCGTCATGACGCCTGATCTCAAGAGCACGCTCAAGCGCGCTGACTTAATCAGCCGTGACCCTCGTGAGCGCGAACGCAAAAAGTTCGGTCTCAAGGGTGCTCGCAAACAACGCCAATTTACCAAGCGTTAACGACAAGTTTCCAACGGCACTTCGGTGCTCGCAGTTCATTTCACACAGCACAATCGTAAATTTGTCTTTTGTACATTAAACAGCCTCAGTTATGAGGCTGTTTAAGTTTCTCGCCGGCCAACCCGTTGGTTTTGTGACGGGGTATAGGCTAAAGAGTACACTTTAGCGTATACCCTTCATATATGTGATTTCATATGTATTGTCTTATTATAATCAAGAACAAAGCACTAGTACCATCTTTTTAGGTGGGGATCCAAGCTTTCTGTCGCTTGTTGACTTGGCAGATTACGCTGATCAGTATATAATTACCTGCATGTCCGCTTTACAAATGAACAACAACTATTGGTTTACCGACACTTCCGTGGCGGTCTGTTCTGTGTAATTGAAATCTCGAAGATATTGAAAAAACCGCCACGAGGGCGGTTTTTTAATAATTACTAAGGAGAAAATATAAATGAAATAGCATGCATCATCTAGAAACCGAAGATGAACGCCAAGCTTTCGTCCAAGAATGCGCACTCGACGGCCTCAAGATGGTCTGTGCAGGCCCGTTAAACGGCCAAAAGCACCGCATCTGTCGACTACCGGAAGAAACTAAACAAGCCACCGAAGCCATCGTCAGACCTCTGCTCCGTGAACAGCGAGCTACTGTCGAACTCGGCACATTGGCACTACAATGATTACTCATTAAGGAGAAATACTGTGAAACGAATTTTAATCATCGGCGGCATGGGCCCTCAGGCAAGCCTGGAGCTCCATAGCCGCATTATCTCAGCCGCTAGCAGTGCCGGCGCACACCATGGGGAAGATTTCCCGGAGATTGTGCATGCCAGCTTACCAATAGCGGACTTTATTAGTGATACCTCGCGCCTGCAACCGGCTGCAGATCTAGTTAATGCAGCCATGAGCCAATTTTATATTTGGCGATGGTCAGTTAGTAGTAATTGCTTGTAATACAGCTCACTTACTACTGCCAAAACTCAAACCACACTTACGTTCTCAAATCATCTCTTTAACGGAAGTGACATTGGATTATATTGCTAGTCGTGGGCTACTGCGGATTGGCCTACTGGCCTCACCGACGACCATTGTCAGCGGTCTGTACTCAAACCCGTTAGAAGCGTTGAGCATGGAAATCTTAAAACCAAGTGCCACCGAACAAGTGGCTATTGAAACAGCTATCCGATCAGTTATAGCCGGTGACACTGCCACGGCGCGGTTCATTGTGCTGGCCAATGTATCAGCTATGATACAGGCCGGCGCCCAGGCGGTACTGCTTGGTTGCACCGAACTATCGATAGCAGGAAAAGACTTGCCATACACCATTGACCCATTAACGCTTATAACAGAGCATTTACTATCTCGGCAAGCAGAATAACCATGAATGTACGAATTGAAGAAGTGGCCGGGGTTCCGGAATACATGTCCGGACTCAGCCACGAACCACAAATATTAGAACGAACCATCGCCCACGCCGGCGCTGTCGGAATGGCACTGGCAGCTTCCAGCCGCGCCTACCCAGGGGCTTTTGGCCCGCTGAGGCCCATGGAATTACTGCCGATTGCAGCCCAGCGATTCATGAACCCGGAAGTAGTGACTTACGGTGTCGGCAATGGCTCTGAACTGGCAGCTTGCCTGATGCTACACGGTGATCGGCGGATCAGACGGGCGCGCAATATATTAAAAGGTCAGCTATAATGGAGAGTAGAATGATAAAACCTGTAATACTGACCGGCATTCGTGCCAACAATGACCTGCATATTGGTAATTATCTGGGCGCCTTGATGCCAATTGTCGATATGGCGCGGCAAAAAGCGAGCGAGTATCAGATCAATATGTTTGTGCCGGACCTGCACAGCTTTACAACGCCAATCGATCACACTCAGATGCAAGCCGGCATCATAAACAACTTACGTGTTTTTGCGGCGGCCGGTTTGCCGCTCGATAACCCCGATGTCCATATATATCGTCAAAGTTATGTGCCAGCACATAGTGAGCTGACCTGGATACTGGATTGCTTTACTGGCTTCGGAGAAATGGCCCGCATGACCCAGTTCAAGGACAAATCGGCCCAAATTGGTGATGATAGGATTAGTGTCGGATTATTTAATTATCCGGTGCTGATGGCGGCCGACATACTATTGTACGGAGCGAGTTATGTGCCTGTCGGTGAAGATCAGTCGCAGCATATTGAAATCACTCGTGACATTGGCGACCGGCTTAATAATCAATTTGGTGATTTATTTACGGTACCAAAACCTGTTAAGGAGCAACACGAGTTCTTTGGTAAAGACCAAGGCTTGCGCATTAAAGACTTGGCCGATCCAACTAAAAAAATGAGCAAATCAGATGAGACAGGTAAGGGTGTTATATTTATGTCCGATTCGCCAGATGAAGCCCGCAAAAAGATCATGTCAGCTACTACTGACAGTGTCGGTATGGTTGCCCGTGATTTACAAAATCAGCCGGGTGTTACCAACTTGCTGGATCTGTTAATTTTGTTTGGCGGTAATCAAGACGATTTTATTGGCCAAAACCAATATGGACCATTAAAATCTACTGTTGCCGGTAAAATCTGCGAGTTTTTAACTGACTTCCAAAGTCGGTTATCAGCCGTTGAAGACGATACCATCCATGCCAAATTAGCCTCTTCTGAAGCTCTAATGAACGAGCAAGCTAACGCCACATTACTGCGCGTGCAAACAGCAGTCGGGTTGCGTTAGAGTGGCTAATGTCGAAATCAGTCAGGCTGAACGATTAGACCAATACGTTACGCGTCTGGTGCCAAGCCTCAGCCGTGCATACGCAGTTAAGCTAATAGAGGCAGGTCAGGTCGCTGTTAGTGGTAAACCACAAACCAAAGCTGGTTATAAGTTACGTGGTACTGACATTGTTGATATCACCTACGATGAAATTGCCGCTATGCTAATACCGGAGGTTTCCTTAACGGTGCTGTACGAAGATGACGATTGTGTTGTCGTCGAGAAGCCAATCGGGCTTTTAACCCATAGTAAAGGCGTATTTAATCCCGAGGCCACAGTGGCCTCATGGTTACATTCACATTTGCAGGCTGAGTTAGCTGAGGCTGACACTGGCCCCAATAACCGTGCGGGCATCGTGCATCGACTTGATAGGGCTACGAGCGGGCTGCTAATATGTGCTAAAACAGCCACCTCGCTGACCTGGTTACAGAAGCAGTTCTCGCAACGTCGCACAAAAAAGGTCTATATTGCCGTTGTAACTGGCACTTTTGAGCACCCTGAAGCGGTTATTGATCTGCCAATTGAGCGTGACCCTAAAAAGCCACAAACGTTTAGAGTCGGCGCCAACGGTAAAACAGCCACTACTACTTATAAAGTTCTTAAAACGGACGGCGTTCACACACTAGTTGAGTTGCGTCCACAAACAGGTCGTACCCATCAGCTTCGTGTGCACATGAAGTATCTCAAGCATCCGATCGTTGGCGATACACTATACGGCGGCGAAGTGGCCGCGCGAATGTTCTTGCATGCCCACGAATTAGAACTGACTCTGCCAAACCGCGAGCGTATAGTTTTTGTGTCGCCGGTTCCGGCCGAGTTTGCTAAACAGATAGGTCAGTAGTGAACGACGTAGCGCTCCATGCTACCACCTCGCACCAGCTTGAGCGATTTATCAAGTCGCCTTCGCACGCTGTATTGCTGACAGGCCCAAACGGCATTGGTAAATCGCATCTAGCACAGTATTTGGCGAACAGGCTGTTAGACCATAGGTATACGAGCCTCGCAGAACATCCCTATGTCCGTATGATTACATCCGCGGATGGCAAAGTGATTGGTATTGAGCCAATACGGGAGTTAGAGCATTTTTTGAGCCTCAAAGTGCCAGGATTAGGCAAAATTAAACGAGTTATTATTATCCAGGATAGCCAACTGCTCGGCCTTGAAGCCCAGAATGCGCTGCTAAAAACTCTCGAGGAGCCTCCTCGCGATACAATTATTATTATGACAGCCGCCTCGCCCCAGAGCCTTTTACCAACTATTCAATCTAGGGTGCAAAATATTACGGTTATAAAACCTGCTAAGACAGATCTTATGCAAATTATGCCAGCTAATAATTTTGACTCGAACTATACCATTAGTGGCGGATTACCAGGTCTGTTACATGCCCTCCAAAGCAACCAGGACCACCCTCTGGTTGCCGCTGTGGCTACTGCTCGGCAGATTCTTGGCCAGTCTAGCTACGAGCGACTACTCCAGGTGGACAGTCTTGCCAAAGATAAGCAACTCGCCATGGATACCTTGTTTATATTGCAGCAGATGGCTGTTATTAGCCTCCAAACGGCTCTGGAGCCAGCTAGCAAGCGCTGGCAATCGATTCTAAATGCTAGTTATATGGCTGCCGAAGCTCTGGACGCCAGTGGCAATCCAAAGCTAGTATTAACAAACCTTCTCCTAGCACTATAAGCTAGTGCGACTTTCGCCACTGAGTCGTTAATGATACTATATGTCACATACATGTATGAATTACTTATAGTGGCAGGGTTTGGGTTTTTAGCGTTTCGCAATTCTACCGTTCGTCCGGACGAAATTGCTAACGCCTCTCGTAAAGTAGGTGATCGTCTTGGTAAACTTTGGGATATTGCACATCAAGGTATGCGCGAAAACCGCTTTTTACGTGCCGAAAAAGCGCTATTAACTATTCTTAAGATTGATGAAAAAAACGCGGCTGCCTACAACCGACTAGGTATTTTATATGCCAAACAAAAAGAATTCAGAGACGCCATTGATTGTTTTGAAATTGCCTCTAGCATCGAAGCGACACCGTCTAGTCTGCATAACCTGGGGCTTATTTACTTTGAGACCGAAAACTACGAAAAAGCAGCTATCGCCTTCGAGCAAGCTCTTAAGCTAGAGGATGGATTGGCCGCTCGACATGTAGCCTACGCCAAAGTCCAAGAAAAGCTGGGTAATGATAAGTTGATGTTCCTAGAGTTAGACAAAGCCGCAGAGCTGGAGCCTAACAAAGAGACCTACACACTCCTTTACAAGGCCTACGTTAGCCATGGTATGGAAGCTGAGGCTGACTTAGCCGCAGACCAGATCAAGAAGTTCACAAAAGGCAAAGCAGCCCAGACGGGCCGCGCCAAACGTATGCTGCGACCACGGCGAGTCGTAGTTTAAACTTGTCGTATTACAGGGGTTTTGTTACACTTATTCGAGCTTGCCACCTTAGCTCAGCTGGTTAGAGCAGCTGTTTTGTAAACAGCAGGTCGTCGGTTCGAATCCGACAGGTGGCTCCACAAATATATTTACAATTCATGCGGGGTTAGTGAAGCGGTCAAACACTGCAGACTGTAAATCTGCCCTCTTACGAGTTCGGAGGTTCGAATCCTCCACCCCGCACCAAAAGCCGCGATAGCTCAGTGGTAGAGCACTTCCATGGTAAGGAAGGGGTCTTGAGTTCAAATCTCAATCGTGGCTCCAGGCGTATTTTATATTATATTGTTGACAAGACAGAGCTATCGAGTTAGCATAAGCATATTAGATGTAACTCCAAAAGAAATACATTTAAAAATAGAGCCGTCGTCTAAATAAAAATTAGACACCAACGGCGTCAATCACTTCTTGCAAGAAGTACCCGCGAAAGTACCAGCTGATCACTGGTATTTTTGCTTTCTATGCCCCTGATCTGTTGCGTACCAGACTCTGATCTGTTATCATTGGAATAATTAAGTTATAAAAGGTAGTAATTTCATGGCAAAAAAAGGCGATAAGCGCAAAATAATCGGTATGCTCTCAGAAGAGAGCGGTGAACGCTTGTATTACACAACCAAAAATACCATGAACACGCCCGAAAAGCTCAGCCTCAAGAAGTACAGTCCCAAACTGCGTAAAGTTGTTGTATTTACTGAAACCAAGAAGAATCTTGGCCGTAACGAAGCTCCTAAACGTTAGCGCGCCTACGGCACGACAAGATAGCCGTCTCCAACAAAATGAATTCGTTCTTGAACCCTTAGGGGCGGTATAGCCTTATGTTACTTGTTTGTAAGGTCGAGGAGCGTGTTGATCATTTCAGCGTGGCTCCATACTAGAGGCGATACGCCAAGTGGTGAGGCGTCTGCTGGGTCAAACTGTTCACCAAGGGCGCTACTGTTGGTTTCGCGAGCTAGCGCCCAGTCAAGTAGTGGCTGAGCGGCTGCGAGGTTTGCGTTACCCATGTAGTATTGTGCAAGCCACAGACTGCTAACAATCCATGGATTACCGAGGTATTCGCGTTTAGTTAAGAAATAATTATCATTCTCGTACCGTAGTACGCCACCAGCTGGAGTAACGTTAAGTATACGTTTCTCGACTTGGGCAGCCGTGCTAACAAGACGCGGGTCGTCCAGGGGTAGGCCAGCGTACATGTATGGGCCGTATAGGCTGGAGATATCGAGTGTGTTGTCATACTGCAAGCTACCGTCTTCTTGTAGTAGGAATCCCTTCACAAAATTACCGTCATCTGCGTTATACAACGTATCTAGCTTGTCACGAATTTCATGGGCTGCCTTTTGCCATTTGTTGGCATCATCAGGAGCTTCGACAACCTGCGCCAGTTTAGCGGCTGCTAGAAGGCCCGCAATTACTACTGACACGGTGTAAGTCGAAGTCAGGAACTTCTCTTCCCACAGGTCGTAGCTGGCGTGCGGTAAACCAGTTTGTTTATCAATGAAATCAGTCATGAAGTTGGCGCAGGGCGCGATAAAGGTATGGTACAAAGCATTAATTGTTGTAGCGTCCTGGCTTGCCTCGTAATACTCGTTCATCATGAATAAGACACTAGCAGTTTCATCCTCTTGTATGGCGAGCTCACGCTTTCGACCGTGTACCAATGGGTGCCAGGTGCTGCCAACAGCACGATCCGGTTGGTATTTGTGCATTAGGTAGCCATCCTTGTTCATGGTGTCGCGGGCAAAGTCAAAGAAGCGACGGGCTTCATCAAAGTGTCCGAGGCGTATCAGCGGCCACAATGCATATGCTGCGTCACGCGGCCAACAATAGCAGTAGTAATCCCTACCGTAGTTAAAGATGCTAGAATCACCACTAGCCAGTACCGAGCCGCGTTCGTCACAGTGGGCTTTTATAATTAGGAGGCTGTGCGACAAGCTTCGCTTGTGCTCGTCTGGCAGTGCTATACCAGTCTCTTCAAGCCATTTCTTCCAATAATTACGTGCCCGGTCTAGGCGTTCCGGCATTGCCTCGGCTTTGAATATAGAATGAATTTTTTGACAATCACTTTGGCTGGCGGCCGCTACAATCCAGTAATCTAAACTTTCTGTGGCTTGACCTGCAATGTTCTTTTGAAATCTAATAACACTGTCAACACCACCATGCTCAACAGGGTTTTCGGACAATTCACCATCCTCGGCGTCTTTAAAGGTACCAGCCTTACCCTCAATCGCGTAATTACCAACGGCGTACTGGTCAAAATCAGTGTTGTCTGTAAATTGACCGGCTATAAGTAGGCAATAGCGACCCTTGTAATCAAGAACGTAATGGTCATCAGGTACATACATGGCGGTATCGGCACGGCCCTGCCGAGAAATCTGAAATACTTGATGCATAAATAGTCGAACATCCCGATTGTTATCAGAGTTGTTTGTAATGCTAATGTGTCGGATAAGGGCGTTGTACTCTGGGTCTATATAATCTTGAAGCAATAGTGAGACCTGCAATGTTACTGAGTTCAGCTGAATTGTGCTTATCAACGCATCTTGCTCGAAGTCGACAGATATTTCCCAGCTGCCATCATCAGTCCAGCTAAAGTTGCCGTCAACCCAGACTCCAATTTTGTGTTGCGTGGAACGGGCATTTGTTAGATTTTCGAGGCCAACATACGGATAATAGAAATCATGAACAAGTCCAGATTCATCAAGTCCAACAAACAACTGTCCGTTACTGAGTACTACAGGTCGTCCCATATTAAATCCCACCTCTGATTATCATGATTAGACTGGTATCCCTTTTTGACTGAGCCTGAATTTGAGGTCATGGAAGGCATTCATAAAGTTAATGTAAGCCTCGTAAGGTGTTTTGTAAGGGCTAAAGTAGGCGTGGATATCGCCATCATTAAAGTATTTCGTACACATGTAGTAAAAATGGTCAGAAGTCTGCAGCTTGCGCCAATCTTCGATTAAGTGTAGATCATTGCTGCCAATAATCCGGTCCTGTAAGTCGTATAGGGCTTGTATCGAACCAGTTTGCATGCCGTTACCAAGCCAAGCGGATAGATCACGCTCTGTGTCTGCCCATGTAATTGTTTCGGGAACGTCAACGGTGTCTACTGGCTCGAAACTATCAATCACTTCGGACACTGTCATAAAGGTATTTCCTTCAGTTTTGAGCCATTCTTGTGGCAGATGTGACAAGAAGCCGAATATTCCTGATTCTTCCCACTGGTGCTCGCCAAAAGTCTCATAATCCATGAATAGGTTGAAATTAGTGCCGTTAGGGTCACTATTAAGCCAGTTAGTAAATTTGTCGGCAGTTAGCGGCCACTGTTCCCAGTTTTGATCGCCAAATCGGAAGGCAATGTCATCTGACAGCTTATAATTCTTCATTAATAATCTAATTTGATTAGTGTATGTCGGGCGGTAGACAAAGTTTGGGCTACGCCAATCCAATATGGGGTCCCAGCCTTCTGCCAAAACACCTTTATAGCCAGCACGATCCGCCCAATAGGCAACATCGTTGTTATAGCACAGTTCGGTGTTACGGAAAACTTGCGGTGTCTGACCAAACGTTTCCTGGATCTTGAGTTTATGCATCTCAACCTGCATCTCAAATTCTGCGCGGGAATAGAAGAATGCTAGGCTGTGGTGATAAGTTTCAGCTACTATTTCGACGCGGCCAGTAGCACAGAGGTCTTTAAATGATTGCAAAGCCTCGGGTGACCACAGCTCCAACTGTTCGATAACTGTTCCCGTTATGGACAGGCTTAATTTGAACTGCGGGTTGTCGTTGAGCAACTGTAATAATCGCGCATTGGTTGGTAGATAAGACTTTTCGGCTACCTTTTGTAGGATACGATGATTACTCTCTTGATCGTCGTAGGCAGCTTCGAAATAATCATGTTTGACGGCAGTATCAAATACAGTGTAATGCCGTATTCGAAAAGGCTGGTGGACGTGCATATACAGCACTATTGCTTTGCTCATACCGTTACTACCGCTAGCTGACGCTCATGATGACGCCTGTACATAGCTTCGATCTTGTGGCTAGCATCGTCCCAGGACATTTTATCGTATTCTAAGAGAGCATTTTTGTGTAATTCATCCCGCAGCGGGTCATTTTGGATGACGGCTGTAATCTGATTGGCCATTTCGTCAATATCCCAAAAGTCGACTTTGAGGCAGTTGCGCAGCACTTCGCTGACACCAGACTGCTTACTGACCAGAGCTGGGGTGCCATAACCTATGGCTTCTAGGGGTGTTAAGCCAAAAGGTTCCGAGACTGACGGCATAACGAATAAGTCACCGATAGCAAAAGCGTCACGCAGACGCTTGCCACGCTGGAAATCAGTAAACAGAACGTTTGGGCCAATACCCAGGTCGGCGGCTAGGTCAATCAGCTCATAATACTGCTCGCCGCTACCAACTATCAAAAATAAAGTTTTGGGGGCACGGGCAATAACCGCTTGAGCGGCGCGTAATAAGTTGGGCAGGCCCTTTTGGACAGTCAAGCGACCAACGTTCGTAACAATCCGGTAGCCTTGAGCGCGCATAGTCTCTAGATAACGGTATGAGTTATCGGTATCAAGCGGCGCCAAATCATCAGGCGTTATGCTGTTGTGAACAACTTCAATCTTATCTTCAGGCACTCCGTAGTCACGAATAATAACGTTCTTGGTATGCTGGCTAACGGCAATTATGCGATCGGCCAGCTGAAAGCCCAGTTCCTCAATCTCGTGCACTAAAGGGTTACCATGACGTGAACCAGCCCGATCAGATTCAACAGAGTGGACATGCAATATAATTGGGCAACCACGCATTTCTTTGACTCGCAAGGCGGCCCGAAAAGTTAGCCAGTCGTGAGCATGGACTATGTCAAATTCTTTTTCTTCGACAATACGCGCCACAGCGTGTTCATATAGCTGTTGCTGAGCATAAATATCAAGCCATTCTTCGGAGCCATCTTCGAGGATATATTTATAACTGTCGTATGCGATACCAGAGCGGATCACTTCAGCTACGCCTTGTGGGTGGGCTGCTGAAATATCCATAAAATCTATGCCGTGATCAGCCTTGTAGGGTAGAACAAAATCAATTGATAAGTCTTTTTTGGAGAGAGCTTTACACAACTGGTAGCACGCGATACCTAAACCACCACTGTTATGTGGCGGTAATTCCCAGCCAAGCATCAGTATTTTCATTATCCTCTTTTTAACTCGCTTATTTTATTTTTCTTATGCTTAGTTTAACGGATAGGAGCACCTAAACACAAGCCTCTAAAACACAAGCACTATACTGAGTTGAATTATAGCACATATTCTAACTACAACGGGTCGCTTAGTGATTGATTGTAAGTAATAAAAACATGTATCATGAAAGACTATGAAACTCTACAGTCAGGTAAGTGGTGAGGGCAAGGATCTTGTCTTGTTAACAGGTCTAGCCGGCTCAACGCGTTACTGGAACCACATACATGACCAATTGCTTCAAGTCGGATTTCGAGTGATCCGCCTAGACATGCTTGGTTTTGGTCGCTCGCCTCGAATCAGTTCAAAGGAGGGTAGTTATACGCCAACCACTCACGTAGAATCTATTGTTGAGACACTTCAACAGCTACGAGTCCACAATGCGACAATTGTTGGATATTCTGTGAGCTGCAGTGCTGTGCTGCGGATAGCGGCCTTGAACCCAGAGTTATGCGCAAGCGCTGTTTTGTTTTGCCCGCCTGTTTATTCGTCGTATGAGGCTGCTGATGGCCTGGCTTATTTAACCGGCGACTTACCTAGATGGATTCTTGATAGCATATACGCCCGGATCATCTGTAAACTGGTGTGTAATAACAAAGCCATTGCTTTACCAATCTACCGCCGTATTGCAACAACCGTACCTATGGAGGTTCGTGAAGATGCCCGGTTACATAACTGGAAAAGCTACCGTGAAAGTTTTGATAATCTAATGTTGCACTACCGATCTGAATCAGATCTGTCTGCTAGTGCGGTGCCTACATTAATGGTCTACGGTACTGCCGACAAATCAGTAGAAGCCAACTACTTAGAGTCACTGACGAAGTTATACCCGCAAGTGCGAACGCTAATGGTTGATGGTGGACACCATCAAATACCGAATGAGTCACCAGATTTAACAGTGCGCATTATTACATCACCTAAACTGATTAAGACTATTTAAACTTTGTTCGAATCCAGCTCTTAGCGAGCTTGCCCGGTAGGCTTGTAATAAGCTTATCAAGCCTAGCCTGAAGTGCTAATTGCCTGACGCCTAAGGCATATGTCGGATAGGCTTGAATACCACTGCTCAATTCTTTTAGGTTAGGCGTAGTTACAATACGCGCTAATATTTCAGCAGCCATCACACCAACAACTGTCGCTGCCAGGATATTCTGGTTATTATCAGTTAATATTTCTACAAATCCGTTTTCATCTTCGGCTACAGCCTTGTCGATATCACTATAATTGAGCCGGCGAACTTCATATGTGACTTTTTTGGTGTCTAAGTCGATCTTTAGTGGACCAAAATGTGCTATTTCAGGCGTGCTAAAGGTTGTCCACGGTAGAGATGCAACGTCAAACGCTTTATGTGTTCCAAACAGAGCGTTTTGGACAGCAATGCCAGCTTGCTCACCAGCGGCGTGGGTAAATTGAGGGCCACCGTTGCAATCACCAATAGCGTAGATATGCTTGTTACTGGTGCGCAACGTTTTATTAACTGTTATGCCTCTTTTGGTTGATTTAATACCTGCAAGCTCCAAATTATCCGGCATGTTTGCTTGGCGGCCAGCTGCTACTAATAGTTTCTCTGATTTTATAATCGCACCATCATCCAGTTTAATGCTGACGCCGCTGTGGTCATACGTTGTGTTGACAATTGTAGCGCCAAATTGAATATCGATTCCCATAGTCTCAATCGACTTTCTCAGTATTGAAGCTGCCTCGATTTCATCACGCGGCAAAAGTCGATCACCGGACTGAATAATCGTGACTTTTGTGCCCAGCATAGCAAAAGCCTGCCCCAGCTCGCAGCCAATGGGGCCGCCACCAATAACCACCAAACTTTTAGGCAGGCTATCGAGTGAGAATATAGATTCATTAGTGAGATATGGACCATCAGTTAGACCAGGACTATCTGGTACGGCTGGCCGTGAGCCAGTAGAGATTATAAATCTTTTGGCTTTAAGTGTGCGGCCTCCAACAGTTATGGTGTTTCGGCCAGTGAATACAGCCTTACCATGTACCACTTCCACGCCTAAGCTTTCATAATAGCCATCATTGTCATGAGTGTCTTCTATCGTCTTTATTGCACGCTGTATGTGCTGTTTGACAACACTAAAATTAATTATAGGTGAAGCCGTTATACCTATTGGCTGAGCGTGCTCAGCTTGCCATGCGATTCGAGCCGCGTGGATCAATGCCTTGCTCGGCACACAGCCACTGTGCAGGCATTCGCCGCCTAGTGACTGCTGGCTTTCTATCATGGCTACTCGGGCGCCAAGTTTAGCAGCGGTTTCGGCGGCCACCAGCCCACCTGAACCAGCACCAATGACTATGAGACCGTAAACGTCATCTATTTGCTTATGCATACCGCGTAGTATAGCAAAAATACCAAAATATGATCAAAACAGCTCGATTGTGTTACACCTGCGGTGTTGATATAATTACCTGTAATGAATGAACAGATTGAGCGGCCCGATCGTTTAGAAACGGTCAGAGAAGATGTGGCAGGGCTAATTGATAACTATTGCCAAGCTCAGATAGCTCATGCCAGCGATATGAGCCAATCGTATGAACGTTTATGGCGCCAAACTCAATCTTATTTACTTGGCGGTGGCAAGCGCTTTCGGCCCTACTTAGTAGTACTTTCATATCAAGCTTATGGCGGCAGTGACTATGAAACTATTTTGCATGTTGCCGCTGCCTGGGAGCTTGTACACAACTGTTTACTCATACACGATGACATCATCGATCGGGACATAACAAGACACGGCAAGCCGAATATAGCAGGTGCTTACCGGCAGATCTATGAGCCTTTAACTGGTGAAGCTAGTGCCAAACATTACGCTGACAGCGCAGCGTTATTGGCGGGTGATCTAGTTATGAATGCCTCTTTTGACTTTATTGTATCAAGCGACTTAAGTAGTGACCAAAAAGTCAGCGCCTGTAAGCTACTTAATCAGGCGATATTTAACGTTGGTGGTGGCGAATTTTTGGATATGGAGGCGACGCTCCTAGAATATGGCTTAGTTGACTCGGCCCTCATCGCACAACAAAAAACAGCTCATTACTCCTTCATGAGCCCGTTACAAGTCGGGGCGACGTTAGCTGGTGCCAGTGTCCAAGATATAACTGATCTTACAGGCTGGGGAGCTAAGCTAGGCTTTGGTTTTCAGTTGGTCGACGACATGCTTGGGTTATATGGGGACGAAGCGGTTATAGGCAAATCAGCAAAAAGTGATTTACGCGAAGGTAAACATACAGCTATCTTGGATGGGATAATTAAGCTAGGCACCCCAGACCAGGTAGACTCACTATTGACTATTATAAAATCAGGTTCTATAAGCGACGATGATGTCTCAGCAGTGCGGGCACTAGCAGAGGATACGGGAGCTAGGTTAGTAGTTCAATCAGTTATTGATCAGATTCGTGAAGAAACCGAACGGATGGTCATTTCGCTAAAAATTGATGAAATGTTCAAGCAAGAATTTTCATGGGTGGTAGGTGCATGTTTGGACAGAAGCTCATGAAAATATATGACGAGGTAGCTGCTACTTCAGCCAAGCAACTTACTGAGCGCTACTCGACTTCTTTTAGTAAGGCGACTAAATTATTTCCTGTTGCAATGCGCCCACATATTTACAATATATATGGCATGGTACGAGTAGCTGACGAAATTGTCGATACTTATGATGGCGATAATGCCCTGGAGATATTAAACGAGTTTGAGCAGTCAATTTACGTGACCTTACAACGTAAATATAGTACAAATCTTATCACGCACGCTTTTTGCCTAACTGCCAATGAGTATGGAATTACCAGGGAACTTATTGAGCCGTTTTTCGCTAGCATGCGGATAGACTGCCTCAATAGCTACGACAGTTCACAGTATGACGCGTATATTCATGGCTCAGCTGAAGTCGTTGGTTTAATGTGCCTCAAAGTTTTCGTCAGTAATAATAGCGATGATTACAACCACCTAGCATCGGGGGCAAAAGCGCTAGGTTCAGCATTTCAGAAAGTGAACTTTTTACGCGATATAGCTGACGATAATCAGCGTCTTGGGCGATATTACTTTCCAATAGGTAGTTACAAAATCTTTAACGACTCGCACAAACAAGCGATTGTTGCTGATATACGCAAAGACTTTGAATGTGCCGCCACTGCAACGACCGAATTACCGCCACATGCCCAGCTAGCCGTTCGGTCAGCCACCAACTATTACTTGGCATTACTCGACAAATTATCTAAGGCGTCACCCGACGAGTTGCTGAAACGACGAATACGAGTTTCGGATTCACGTAAGCTATTATTGCTCGCGAGCTTATTCGTTGCGCAACGCCTCGCCAGAACTCGCTCTAATCGCCAAACCTCGAAGACAATTGGTAACAAAAAAAATAGGGCATGGAAGCCGCGATGAAACAAAAATCAGCCATAATCATTGGAGCAGGCATTGGCGGTATGGCTATCGCTAACTTGCTGGCTAAAAAAGGCTGGAAGGTTGACGTATATGAGCAGCAGGCCAGCGCTGGCGGCCGAGCTGGTACCAAAACTGTCGATGGCTTTACGTTTGATACAGGCCCATCGTGGTATTTAATGCCAGAAGTATTCGAGCATTATTTTGGCTTGCTTGATGAAAAAACAGCAGACCATTTTGATTTGATTAGGCTTGACCCTGCTTACAAAGTGTTTTTTGACTATCGCGATGCCGTGACCATTCATACCAATAGCGTGCAAGATACAGCGTTATTTGAGTCTATAGAAGCCGGTGCTGGCAGTAAACTAAAACGCTACGTCGCTCAAGCCGAAAAAACTTATAAAACATCTCTAGAACACTTTTTGTATAACCCTTTTAATCGACTAAACAATTTTTGCGATCCAAGACTCGTCAAACAATTGCCACTTCTAACTACGCAGTTACTACGACCACTTCATGGGTACGTTAAAAAATATTTTAAAAGGTTACCACTCCAACAAATCCTTGAATACCCAATGGTGTTTCTTGGGGCTTCGCCATTCAATGCTCCAGCACTTTTTCATTTGATGAGCTATCTAGACTTCAAGCAGGGTGTGTTTTATCCGCAGGGCGGTATCTACCGCGTTATTGAAGCGATGCTAGCTATTGGGAAAAAGCTAGGTGTTAACTATCATTTCAATGCTAAAGTGACTAAGATCGTAACCAACGAAGGCATAGCTACGGGAATTACTGTTGACGGCAAAACAATCAGCGCCGATATTGTGATATCAAATGCTGACATCCACTTTAGCGAAACAAAGCTACTGGATTATGCTGAGCGCAGCTATCCTCAGCGTTACTGGGATAAAAAAGTCGCAGGACCCTCAGCGCTTTTGATGTATTTAGGGATCAAGGGTGAGTTGCCAAATCTTGAGCATCATAATTTGTTATTTGTTGAACAATGGCGTCAGAATTTTGAGCAGATATTTGATAGTAAAAACTGGCCGGACAAAGCATCGATTTATCTGTCACGCCCAAGTGCAACTGATCCAAACGTCGCGCCTAAAGGCTACGAAAACGTTTTCGTGCTTGTACCGCTACCAGCCAAACCCGGGATCAAAAGAGAGTATCTTGAATCTATGGCTGATCATTATCTTGACCAATTAGCGGTAGCCATGGACGTACCCGATCTTAAATCTCGAATTGTTCATAAAAGTTTGTACGGACCAGATGATTTTGTGTCCGACTTCAACGCCTGGCAAGGTACAGCCCTTGGTATGTCACATTTACTGTCACAGAGTGCCTTCTTCAGACCTTCAGCCAAGAGCAAGAAAGTTAAAAATTTGTACTACGTTGGCGCAGGCACGCAGCCAGGGATCGGCTTGCCGATGTGTCTCATAAACGCTGAGGTAATATATAAACTTTTGAGTCGCGACCACAGTAATGGGCCACTTGAAACTTTACCTGACCCTAAAAATGGCAGCTGGAATGTTTGAAAAGTATCTTTATTTATTAGGGATTTTAACGGCGATTAGTTGTCTTGGTTTGATTGATTATCGCTGGAAATTAGTGATTGCGTACAAAGCAAAGCGAGCACTTGGCGCCATGACTATTGGATATATTGTATTTATAATTTGGGACCTGCTCGGGACCAGGCTGGACATCTTCTTTCTCGGTAATTCGAGGTTTATGACACATTTGCAAATAGCTCACAATTTCATGATGGAAGAATTATTCTTCGTGGTCTTGCTAGTGTATTTACCACTTATATTGTGGCAGGCTTTTAAACTGCATGACCATCCTAGGGGCACCAGAAATGTTTAGGTATATTGTAGTTAACTCTATATTCATGGTTAGCATTTTTATCGTATTAGCCATACTGTTCAGAGGTATTAACTTCAGATACTCACGTCTATTAAAACTAGTTCCGGCCTTAGTAGTCATATCAATCGTATTTGATAACATAATTATTTTTGCTGGTTTTGTAGCGTATGATCCAAACCACATTAGTGGAATTACTTTGGGTAGATTGCCTATAGAAGACCTCGACTACGCCGTAGTCACTGCAACGTTGCTACCATTATTATGGGAATACCCTGAGCTAAGGCGTAATCGGACTACCAGCCAAGGTGATGCACAAAAGGACAAGACTTGAATAGGCGACTGCTAAAGGAGCTTCTCACATCATCACGACCTATTTCGTGGATTAATACTGCATTTCCATTCGCTGCTGGCTATATCCTGATGACTCGGACACTAGATATGCCATTAATTGTAGGTAGCCTATATTTCTTAATTCCGTATAACCTCATGATGTACGGCGTCAACGACGTGTTCGACTATGAATCTGATCTGCGCAACCCACGTAAGGGTGGTATAGAGGGGGCAGTGCTGAGTCCTGACTTACATAAGCCAATTTTGATTGCGGTTGTATTAACTAACGCGCCATTTTTGGTTGCATTATTTATGATAGGATCGGTAGCGGCAAAGCTAACACTG
This sequence comes from Saccharimonadales bacterium (SeqCode), assembly GCA_038230395.1. Taxonomy (GTDB): domain Bacteria; phylum Patescibacteriota; class Saccharimonadia; order Saccharimonadales; family UBA4665; genus JBDSWU01. Next base: position 233,271 of record JBBRNI010000001.1, read on the forward strand.
GCATTCGTAGTATTCATGGTTATTGCTTACAGTGTCGCCAAGCTGCGCTTCAAAGAGCGACCTTTGCTCGATTCTATTACATCAAGTACGCATTTTGTTGGGCCTTTGGTGTACGCACTAGTACTCACGGGTTGGCACGCAGCATATCTATGGTATGTTGTGCCGTTCTTTCTATGGGGTATGGCGAGTCACGCATTTGGTGCAGTACAAGATATTTTGTCAGATAGGGCCGCGAAAATTGCTTCGATTGCAACCTACTTTGGGGCCCAACTTACGACTCGTTTTGCTTGTTCGCTGTACTTACTGTGCGCGGCAATACTTGCCTCACAGGGCATAAAAGGTTTAGTCGTTGGCCTGTGTGCTGTATTGTATGCGACAACAGTCGCGCGGTATTGGAATATAACTGATAAAACCTCAGAAACAGCTCACAACGGCTGGTCACGTTTTTTGCGGCTCAATCAGTTTAGCGGCTTTGTAATCACCCTCGTTTTAATAGCGACAATTCGTGGGTGAACACTATGCAAGTTAACAACCGCACAGCAGTACGATTAGCGTGGTTGGCTGCCGTCACTTACAATAGCTGGCCACTTGCGTTTTTGTTTAATCGAATGGTACTACAACACGGCCTGGCTAGTGACTTAGAAAAGTTTAGCCAGCCATTTAGTTGGGTTTTCATTACTGGCGATATTGTCACTGGCACGCTGCTTTCAGTTGCTGCCTATGGGCAATACTCACGAGCAAGCTATAAATTACTGCGTTTACTTATTTTATCCTACGGAGCATTCGGCATAGTTATAATATTAGCTGCTATTACACCTATACAGTGCGAGCAAATTGCCTCAATATGCGTTGAACGATTAGCTAGCCCAGCAGCGCTATTACATAGTAGTTTTAGCATTATGTCTATCTTGCTACTTTCACAAGCCGTTATACTCTGTCAGATACTACGACGTGTAACTGGCTCAAAAGTTCGACAATTATGGCTGCTAATCATTACAGCGGTAGCAATGCCGGTTTTTGGTATCAGTGGGCTAGTAGATATTATTGACGGGAATAATCACAATGAATTGCAATATATTTTTATAACTGTAACTGGTTTGGCTATTGGTCTGTGCGTAAGTTCAGCATCACAGCTAAGCACTAAAAGGCCGCCGACACTAACTCTTCGTACGCTTCGGCGATCGCTCAGGGCTGGTCGGTCGTTCAACCCATGATTCGAACCATACTAGCCCAATAATAGTTATTATCACGTATACCAAAAATACTTTCATACCCGTTAATAATGCCAGGCCAAAGAACCAGGCCGCATAACTCCAATAAATAGGCTCTTTGATATAGCGATATACCCCGCCAAGTTTTCGTATCGGGTAATGAAAAAAGTTACCATTTGCTAACGCGTTGCCACCAATTTGCGTTAACGCTGCCACAAAAATAGCTAGCGCCACCACCATTATTGATAGACCAACGGCCGGGCTGGTATGACTGAATCGCCAAGTCGTGGCATTGGCTAAAAACTCTGTGGCTATAAAACCACCCCACACTGCGGTTATGACTACGCTGTGTACGAGGTAAGCATTCTTGCCCCAACGCAGGTATATCTGGCGAGTTTTTTGCAAATAAACTAAGCCACTGTTTATAGCTATAGTTGCTATCAATGCCAAGATCGAGATAAGGTCATATTTTGTCATGCTACTGTCATACTAATTAAAATTCCGCCAGTTTCTGAGAACGGCGTACCAATATAGCCCAATCAAACCGTTAAAAAGATACCGCGCTTTGCTTCAATTCGTTTCATACTACCAAGTATATCAAGTAAGCACCAAGCATGTGCCATGGGTGTATAATAAACGATAATCAAGTTAACGGGTGGGAGAAGAGGTTATATGCCTGAGAATATCTACCGTCAAACAATTGAACAGCCAAGCGACCGCATTATTGTGGCACTTGATAACATGGAATGGGGTAAAGCTGAACGGATTATGTCTGATGTGGGTGACCACACCGGTATGGGCAAAGCCAATTCAATTGCCCAAGCTCATGGCTGGAAGCATGCCGTTGGCCGACTCTCCGAGTTTGGCGTTGAAACATTTGCCGACACTAAATTTCATGACATTCCTGAGACTGTAAGGCTACAGGTAAAGGCAGTCACTGAAACTGGCCCAAGCCTGATCACTGTACATGCTAGTGGTGGCCTGGCAATGATGGAACACGCCGTACTCGGACGTGATCAAGCTAGGGCAGAAATGGATTTAGATAAATCGAGCCGTATTGGAGGAATTTTGGGTATAACCATTTTGACATCCTTGGGCAGTGAAGTATGCATTTCAATATATGGTGATGAGCCTGAAAAGAAAGTCGTTCAACTAGCTCGTCTGGCGCTAGAAGCTGGCGTGGACGGTATCGTTTGTTCAGCCAAGGAGCTTCGCGCTATTCGTGCCATCTCGGCTCTCGATGGTCTTGTGACTGTCGTGCCTGGTATCACGCCAGAATGGGCGACTAAACCTGGTGATCAAAAGCGTGTTGCTACACCGACAGACGCCCTAAATGACGGAGCGGATTTCTTGGTTATTGGGCGTGCGATCACCCAGCCGCCAGAAGGCATAAACTACAGGGAAGCTGCTCAACGTATCGAGCAAGAAGTTTCTATGGTGGCCGCGTAATGGCAAATATTGAAGTTTTCCAAGCACACATTCTGGAAGCTGGTGTTCTTGATCCGCCAAACATACATCACCAATTTGTCAGTGGCAAGCATGGCCGTAAATTAGATTTCGATACCATTGAGACTGAATCTGACTTGTACAAAGAATGGGTGAGTGCCAATGTCGACTTCATTAACCAGGAGTTTCCCCAGACTCCCGAAGTAATACTCGGAGTCGCTAATGGCACAAATAGATTAGCACTCGACGTTGCGCGCCACTTCAACGGTCAAACTCTGGGATTAGTTTCTGAGAAAGATCCTGATAATAGCAAAGTACTTAGCCTAAATTGGCTTTCAGCACGTGTCATCAGCGCCATAGAACCTGATCTAGTTGTGATAGTTGAAGATGTTGGCACGACTGGCTCAAACTCTGTGCAAGTAGCCGTACACGCTAGGGAACTAGGTGCCAAAAAAGTAGTAGTGGTGCCAACCTGGCAACGCCAGCCCAGCCTTAGTAAACTAGATGAAGCCGGAATCAGCTACATACCAATAATTGGTGAAACGCTTCCAACCTTCGACGAAGTAGACTGCAAAGCACTGGGCTTTTGCGCCGAAGGTGCACTGTTCATTCCCCGCGAAAAATAAATTATGACTGATCACATCGATATAGAACAATTAGTAAAGCGTGGCATGGAAAGAAAAGAAAAAGCCATTGCCGATGCGGCTAGAGTAGTTATTGAGGCCGCAGAACGAGCTGACAAATTAATGAAACAAAAACAGGCACGGGATACACTGGTTGAAGAGGTTCGCGCTACTGGAGTTGCCGTGGCCTTGCATCTTATGGGTGAAGAAATACCATTTACTTACGATACTCAAGGAAAATATCGTCGTGGCGTACGAGTATGGGCTATCACCAAATACAGTCGTGATTCAACAAGACAAGAGCAGAAAACTAATCCTTCGTGGGGGCTGAATCGGGAAGCGGAAAGATTTATAACCGTGAACCACAAGGTTATAGTCGACTTTGGGCTCTGTCTTTCTGACAATGGTGAGATTATGAAATATGTTCATGAAACTGGGAACATGTCGTTAGATCTCAAAACAAGCGTGGCCGATAATCCTGACATCATTAGTTTTGATCCATCAAGCGAAAGTCCACTGGATACAATTTACATAATGTCTGATTGGCAGAGCAAATTTGAAAAACTGTTTACCTTATGACGAACGTTCTAAGATATTTTTACATTGGCAGGGCGTTTGGCTCTGAAGTCGAACCTTTAACTCAGATGTATTCTAATTTACAATCTACAGATCGGATCGGAAATGATTTTGATTATTAGCGACCATGATGCGTTGAAACTGTAACCGAGGATTGAATAGAAAAGTATATGGTTGACTATATATGTGCTATATGTTAGAATATACATTAATATGAGCAATGAAGATTTATCAACACCCACTTCAAACCTGTTGAGACAACAGTTTCAGGAATCAGCAACCAAATCCTTGACTAATCCTGAGTTAATATCATTCTTGACCGAAGGTGTGGACAGACTAGCGGCCGTAGCAGATGCTCTGCAGGCGACTTCATCAGAAACGGTGCCGACTGCAGCCGAAAAGACCATCGATCAGGATATCATTGATAGTCTCGTAGTAGATATTCTAGGAGAACAGCCGAGTGAAGGTTTCGCAAACGCAGCCAAAGATTTTCGTGAGCTGAGCTGTAAGTCGACTCTGCATAAAGATAAAAAAGACCTTGATCCGAATTCGCGCTTCCAGTCAGGTGTTGGCTTCTTAATCTTTGCCAACAACAATAATAGATCTTTTAGGCGCGCTAGTACTGAGAAGAATAACGAACAAACTGAATCCGTGATTGCATTTTGGCGAGGAAACAGTGTAATACCCAGTTCACGGAGTCTCAAAACAATCTGCAATGTAATAGGAACGGCGAAGGATATTGTTCTGGCTGAGATCACTGACCTATGGGCCAATAAGGCTATTGGCGATGAATCTAGAGTCAAAGGAGTGCTGACAGCCAACAGCAAGCTAGATGTTGACACTAATACTGATGGGCTTAAGTTTGCTTTGGCTACAATGCTCCACGAAGTTTTATCCAGACCAGTTCTGAAGACCGCCTACGAAAAAGGCTTGGGTCCAGTAGATCCTGTAAATAAGGATATAATGCGTCAGATACAAGATTCGCCTCTTGCATCTATGTATGCAACAACTAATTTTCTCGCCTCCCTCGACCATAGTACTGCTAGAGCGTTTGATAGAATATTGATGATGGAAGCTGGTCACAGACACGGACGACTATTAGGTATTCCATCACGAGAATTCAAAGAAAGCATAGTATTGTTACGTGCCTTAGTGCTCAATTATAGAAACTTAAACACGCTAGATACCAATCTCAAAAAGATTAAATCTGAGAATCAAAGACTTGGCGCTTTGGTTTCAAATGATAGAACAGCAAAAGGTGTTAAACAGATCGTTCAAGGATTACAAATTTTGTACGAAATTGGTAATGGTATTATTGACGTTCATAACAAAGAGTTCGATGGCCCAAAAGTTGATGATTTAGATGTGGAGCGCGCGCAATTTATCGAGGCCGACCGTGTGCGAGCAAGTCTGGCTCAAAGTTTTAAAGACTACGTTAGTAATATGGGATGGCAATTAACACCAGAAATGCGAGATGATTTTGCGCGAATTTCTGTGCCTGTGTTGGAAACACATTATGAGAAGATTCAAGAACGGCAAGCAGCCGCCAAAAAACGCGAAGCTATTGAACGTAGTATAGTAAGTTTTGCAGCTATTGATGACAACTATCATCTGTCCAGCAAAAAAAACCGCGAACGCGATCCAAAAATTGTGCCAAATGCTCATTTGCTAAGCCTTCACTTATCAGAAAACGGATCAGTTCAGGAAGACATCGCCCGCGGTCTCTTTGCAATGATTTCCGGCGCTGTCTGGGAGCGGACCGGCTCTAAAGCTACCCTCACCGAGTTGGCTGACCAGTATATCTCTGACGCCAGCGCATTGCGCCAGTTACAAACTGAACTTCACGAACTGGGTCATGACAAACCTAGTCGACTACTTACTCAGATAAACTTATTAGACGAGTTGATAGATAGCGGCATGTTTGATCGGGAGGATAAATACCCAGAGCTCAGAGACTACACTGATTTCGTTCTGGCGTACATGATGGTACGCGACGGCGAAGATAATATAACTGAGCCAGTAGTAGAGGTGGGGTCAGACGCTACCGAAGCTGCGCCAATGACACTCATCAACCCTCCTATGCAGTTACTGCGTGAAACTTTGGAAGAAGAACTTTATGTCTTCCCGCCAGGGTCCAGAGCCATTGATTTGATTCGTGACTACAAGGAGCAAGTGTCCGAGGGCGAGCTAGTTAATGTCGAATGGGACCGTATCATTAAGCTTTTAGAATTACGTGACCACTGCCAAAAGCAAAATCTGGATGCACGGTTGATACGCACCAAGCATGCCTCATGGCAAGTTCTACCGTTCTTTATCCTGGAGATTAATATACCAGGCGACAATCAAGCCGTTGCTGTCATCGAAAGCCCTGTGTACGGCAACGCCACCTACATATACCGTGAATCCAAAGAACGTTTGAGCTGGAGAGAGATAGTCGAACTTGGCCGAGGAAATGCTCGTGAGCTCGGAGCAAATGCGCTTGTCCATGTAGATTCACAGCAACATAGCAAACACTTTAAAAAAGTTTGGAACCGAGTCATCAGCGAGCTTACCGTGTTACGTTAAAGTTTCAACTTACCATTACTACTTAGTAGAGCGCCTGAATAAAAACTTGAGAATATGTGGCAGGGCCTATTGGACGATTATCGACAATTTATTAGGGGCAGCCTTGACGAGAATGCCAACCGAAGGTCTGATAAGATATAGCCATATGAAAAAACCTCTATACGAGCACCGCTTGCAGACTGATCGTTGGTCAGCCCGAGCAATAAGTCCCGTTGACATCCGAAAGAGCATTAATGCTGATCGAGACGGTGAAGTGGTTATAGTACACCCAGGCTGGGCAAAGTCGCCAGAACGATACGCCAAGCTCTTATTCAGACTTGCCGATAGAGGGTACTTTTCTGTGGGCGTAGATACTCGCTACGCATACGCCGATCAAGGCCAGCCTAGGAAAAGCTTTATTACTCAACCTAGACGTGTCGGCACCACCAACCCATACTTTACTGTTGAGAGCGCTGCCGAAAACCGCTGGGAACTACGCCGCCCAACAGTGCTTCTCGACATCTGCGACCGCCTCGGTGTTGGCATGCGATCGTACATAGGACATTCTGAAGGCGGCAGAGTGTGCGCATTTGCCACCGTAACTCAACCCGATATAGTCAAAAATCTAATCATTGTTAACGGCGCTGGTACAGGCGATAGCTCAAATGGCACTCGTCGAATGATGCGTTCCAATCTCGCCAATATGCTAGAGATGCTCGAAAACACAAGTGATTTACCGGCAGCCACACTTAGCGCTCTCGGCAGTGCTGCCTACGCCTTGACCCACCTGCGTCGCACCATCTCCGAGAAACAGATTATTCAGACTGCCGATACCTGGTCTACGTTGGATAACCTAGCTAATACCCCAGTTCGAGTTAGCGTCTTTCACGCCATTGATGATGAACTAATTTCATTCGATGACTCGTCTATCAGAGCCGCGGCACGACCATGGATTGATTTCAGAGCTACAGTAGGAGGCCATGGCAACATCCACGATGAAGCTGTCCAAAGTACTATTTTAGATGTGATCGTTTAGTAAGGAGGTGATATGAGTAAAAGTGACAAGAAGTTGGTAAAAAGATCTATGGCAGTTGTGGCAGACGCTGCCGTACAGCATATTGATCAGATTCTGGGTGCAACGCCAGGCCACGGTCTAGCCTATAGCCTTGCTAAGGGACTGCTGGGTAACGCCATGCAATTGCGCCAACAACGCGTATTTGAGTTCATGGGAGCAATTATTGAGCACCCCAAGGTATTCACAAAGAAATATTTGAATTGGAAGAGTTTCAAGACGGTTTTGCTAATGCCCTGCAGCAGTACCTAACAATCCGCACTAAACAGAAACGAAAGCTTGTCCAGAACGCATTCAGAGACTTTGCTAAGAGTATTGACAAGCCAAACTTTCAAATTGAAAGATACACAGACACGATACAAAAAATATCGCCATCTAGCATTGCACTGCTCGGATTCATTAAAGGTATAATCTTACCCTATCGTGAAGCTGCAATTCATAAGCAACTTTCTGCCAATAACTTAGGCACGGAGAAACCTTATGACTGTTGGTTCAAGCTTACTCTGAAGCGTGAGTCGATGTCGAAGTACATAGGTGAATGGATACACGAACAGTTTGACCCAACAAACGAATCCATAAAAGAGAAATATGGCGAAGGACCTAGCCATAACATCAGTGAAAGGAAGCAAATTGAACTGGCCGAAGCCGAACAAAATCAGTTGGAGAAATATAACGCCCCCATCCATGAGCTGATCTACCTTGGTTTCTGTGCAACCGCCACAGATAGTCAGGTTGTGTGGGGAGGTAACGCAGGCACAACTTGGTCGCTGACAACATTTGGCTATGAGTTCTTGGGATACATTGAAGATGAGTCAAAGCAAAACAGGCAAACCGTAATTGAACTCAATTAACAGATGCGAGGGAAACAAAAGATGCAAATGTTACAAAAAAGCTGAAATAATTAAACTCGTTTGAATCTGTTATTTCGGAAGTTGTCCTGTTGGCAGGGGTTCTTGGACGATTATAGACACTTTATGGAGGTCGGGCTTGACGCTTACCACCAAAAATGATGTATAACACTAAAGTCACTCTTTATATTAAGATGTAAACTCAAGCCACTCATGCTTGCAATACTAGGCTGTTAAGTACACGATATTATATATGCCTCCTAGAGAACCGCACTGCACGGGAATACCCATTGAAACATTGTTGCCAAATCAAGTAATCGAGTTACCGCCCGATATTTCATTAAAGCAGCAGGTTTTTCGATCCAAATCAGCAGATAATTTACTCCTTCGATTCGACAAACTAGCTGATGAGGTGCTCGTGGAAGCTATACCGGAAGCGTTAGACGCTGCACTACAAACTCAAAGTTGGCGCGATGCATATGTTCTACAAGAGGTGTCCGAGAAATACGGTGGAGTAATCGATCACAATCTACAACGAGATTTAGGTAACAAAATTATACAATTTGGCTGCGCCGGATTGGAGCAAATACTTCAAAGCGACGAAAAAACTGGCATCAAACCTGCAGAGTTGATCACACTACACTTCTTCATGCGTAAGCACACGGCAACTTACCCAATATCAGAGGAATGGTTAGTAGTATCAAAAGCAGCAATGGCTGGTGCTGCGGTCAGTTTCATGGACAGCCATCCATGGAGAGCTTTATATGAATTTATTGACATAATCCAACCAATTGGTAGCGAGGCAACAGCAGCATCTACCAGTTATCTGATTGATATTGTTAATCACCACCCAGAGCGGGGACTGTTGCCCGATAGATTTAAAGCTAACGTCTTAGGCGCCGTATACGATGCGCACTCGGCTTTAGAATTAGTCAGACTTGGTTTCTTTTCCGGCTTACTGACAAGAAAAGACGTCTGTGAAGTTTACGAGGCCGTACTAGAAGCCGTCGAGATAAAGAAATTAGTTCAGTCGAGTGCCGCACATGATCACAGAACATTTGGTGTAGGTACGCCGGAAACGAATTACTGGATGAGCGTAACTCCCCGCTCAATGGGGAGTCAGCTTGAATCAATACTTCCCGGAGCAACAGCGCGTGCAGAGGAAGTCATAAGCCGTAGACGAATTGAAGTAGTAAACACTATGTATGCTGATATCAAAGATCAGCCTGGGGAACTTGAAGAGTAAATCAATAGTCTAAAATCTTCTCGCAATCTGAAAGCCACTTTTGACCCAAGTCTAACCGAACGGATTTTGACTATTTGTACTGAAGGTCAGTCTGAGGTCATCACCTTTAGCGTCGCTGATCGCATTAAAATGATATTTGAACTTCATAAATACGGCCAAATCTCCAGCCAACAGGTATTTATTGCGATCAATTCCATGAGCGACAAAAGAAACGACCCGTTACAAAGTGCTATGGCAGAAGCGGATGCTGAGCATGGCGACGATGCATACTGGGAGCAGTTCGATCGCCGAGATAGACTTTGCTCTACGGCAGCAAAATATGTAATTCAATTGGCCAGAGGTATTGCAGAACATGTCTATGCCGCACCCGAATACGAGCAGTTAGATGTTGATTAATTTCTAGATCGGGTACCGCTGGTTGCTGCTGTCGAATCATACGAAAAACGGTATGTTTTACCACTCAAAAAATTGATTACTTCAGAACGGGCACGTCTTGTAAAAGCCTATGAACATCATCTCTTCAGGGAATCCAACCGATATGAGCTTTATCCGTCTCGGGTCCAACATCCCGAAAAAGGGCGTCGAAGTATGATTAGTATTCACGGGCTTGAGGTTACGGCAAAAAGTATTGTCATCGCTAGTCTTAAAGATACTATTAGGGAAAGTCGTAGTCTAGATCAGCTTGCAGATTGGAACGAAAAATATCAAAATCGTAAAATCGTTAGATATTATCCACGAATTTAATAAAACAAAAACTCGACGTAATGTCGAGTAAATAATATGGCAGGGGTACGAAGAATCGAACTTCGATCTTAGGTTTTGGAGACCCATATACTAACCGTTGTACTATACCCCTATAGCAACAGCTGTTATATTACGTTAAATTTGGCCGATTGTCATTAGTCTTACAGCACTTCAACGGGAATTGGCGACAGATTGACGTAGTGGTCTTGAACGCCAATCTTCTGTCCACCCATTAGCTCCCAGATGTGAGGAGCGTACTTGACGTCGAAGCGAACGCAGCCGTGTGATATTGGTGAAGTAACGGCGTCGGACATTTCTGGCGATCCGTGCACGGCTTCGTCGCCGTTGAAGAAGCCAGAGAATAGCATATTGCCAGCACTATGTTTGCTCGGGTACTTGGTGCTGTTGTGGAGGCCATAGATACCTTGACCGATGTGAAAGTTGCCGGCTGCGGTGGTGTGATCCTGAGGTGAATCTTGGAAGTAGCCTGCTGGAGCACCGGTGGAAATGGGGATGATCATGCTGAGCCTATCACCAATGTTGATGCCCATGACTTGGCAGGTGCGACTAATGACAAAACCTGGTAGTTTCGATGAGAGTTTTTCATGAGATTTTAATTGGTTACGATCAGCGACAGTCGCTTCTGCTTGGCTGGCAGCATGCCCACTAAAGATGCGCTCGGCACATAGTGCCCGTTTAGTTTGGCTGCCGGCGTTACCGTCAAGTGTCAGGGCGGGCATGCCGTAAGGAGTTAGCACGGCATTTAGTGATCGTTGCAGGCTAATAGTAGGATTGTCATGAGTGGTAGTGCGCTTTGGAACGGCTGAAGGGGTGGGAAGGGCTGGTGGAGTTTTAGTGCTGGTAGCGCTCGGCACTGCACTGCTTTCGGCTTTAGGCGTGGTGTTACCACCACGAGAGTTGCAGCCAGTCAGCGCAATAGCTGCCAAAGAAGCCGCCAAGGCAATGTGGGCTATTTCGTGTGATCGATGGCGTGTGATATTTTCCATAAGCTAGCAGTATACCCGCAGGAGTGACAGATTAAAACTTCTTATGATTAGTAATTTTGATGCTGACTTTACTTTTATTACAGGGTAGAATCTGCTATAAATATAGTACTGATGGCTAAGTTATACCCTACAAAACCTTTTCTGCTGATGTTCTACGGCTATCCTGGCGCCGGCAAAACATATTTTTCTCGCCAATTGGCTGAGCACGTCCAAGCCGCACACATGCAGGCTGACCGCATTCGTGGTGAGCTTTTTGAGCAGCCCCGACATGATAAACAGGAAAATGACATTGTAATGCAACTAATGGATTACATGACAGAAGAGTTCCTTAGCGCTGGTCTCAGCGTCATTTATGACGTTAACGCCATGCGCAGTGGCCAGCGCCACGCTCTTCGTGAAATGGCCCGCAAAGCTCACGCTACACCGCTAATTGTATGGTTCCAAATGGATCCTGAAACTGCGTTTGCACGTAGTAAAACACGTGATCGTCGTCGTGCTGATGACAAATATTCCGCGCAGTGGGATCGACCAACCTTTGACAATATTGTCGCTCACATGCAAAATCCTAGCGCCAGTGAGCCGTATGCTGTAATTAGCGGCAAGCACTTGTTCAACATGCAGCTGAGCGCCGTCATCAGCAAAATGCGTGATCTGGGTATACTCAGCGCTGATGACGCTAGCTCACGCATGATTAAGCCAGGACTCGTCAACCTTGTTCCTAGCAATGTTGGTCGCGTCGATATGACTCGGCGCAATATATCTATCCGTAACTAGTCCGCCAGTAAGGAGCTCTTAGTGGCCTTTAAAGAGTACGTGCTCGATGATAAAACCACCATTACTGTTTACAAGCGAGCAGGCAATCGTAGTCTGCGTCTAAGTGTTACGAGTACAGGTAAAATTAGGGTAACTATACCGACTTGGACACCGTATCAGGCGGGCTTGCAGTTTGCTAAAACCCGCTTAGATTGGATTCAGGGACAGCAGAAATCTACTATCTTGCTGCAACCAGGTCAGGCAGTTGGGAAAGCACATCATTTACGTTTTAGCCCTCAGGCCAGTAGTTCTCGGGTAAGCTCACGAGTTATGGCCGGGGAAATTATCATTGGCTACCCACCGCAGCTGACACCAAACGATAAGCAGGTACAACTGACAGCACGTTCAGCCTGCATTCGAGCACTACGTAGGCAGGCTGATCAGTTACTGCCGCAACGCCTAAAAATCTTAGCTGAGCTACACGGTTTTAGCTATTCATCGGTCGCTACTAAACAGTTGAAAAGCCGTTGGGGTAGCTGTGATCAATCGCAAAATATAGTATTTAATCTATTCTTAATGCAGTTACCGTGGGATTGCATTGACTACGTTATATTGCATGAGTTGACACATACCAAAGTCTTGCATCACGGTCCTGAGTTCTGGCAGGCGTTCGAAACTGTATTGCCAGGTGCTAAAAAAATGAGAAAACAGATGCATCAGTATCAGCCAGTATTGTTATCGTCGGAACCAGCGCTAGAGAAATAAGCGTAAGCCGTATATAATACATGCCAATGGCACGCAAAAAATCTCTGCAGGCGCAACATACCGAGGCAGGCCACCGCACTGCAATAGTTTTTCCAATCACGGTGGCGATAATTGGTGCCTTAATCCAGCTAGTAGTCACAAAAAACTATCAAAATGTTAATCTTATACCACTGACTTTAGCGGCAGTGACAATTGTAGTTATAATTGTAGCTGAGTTAGCCAGCCACAAGCCATCACGCCAGCTCAAGCTAGTACAACATGTCAGCCTTATATTAATTACGGTACTGGCACTTGGGTACCTACTGCCATTGCCGAGTCCTTATATGGTTTTGATGCCAGTTTTTGGCGTCTTACTTTATACCGAATATGGCATGAGCGTTATGAGCCTCTGTATATTTGGTGTTTTCGGATTTGTATCCGCCAGGTACTTGCAGCAATCTAACAGCCTAAATATTATTGATACCACTAACTTTTTCCTTACATATGCCTTCGTTATCACTATCACATACTTTGTAATCATCTACTTACGGCTATCCAAACAAGAGTTACAAGCTCTAGGAGTCGCCTCAAGCAAAGCAATTAATGACGAACAACAGGTACAATCACTAATAAATAATATTACTGATGGCGTAGTAGCTGTTGACCAACATAATCGAATCGTCATCTACAACGCAGCGGCGCTTGATGTATTGGATATAAATACCGCAATTAACAACAAAAAGATTGACACAATATTAAGACCGGTTGACGCGGAGTCACAGCCGGTTGACATCATCAAACTACTGGAGGGAGTAACAACGCCAACCAATAACCGTGACCTACGCTTGCAATACAGCGACGGGAGCACGGCAAATATATTCCTTGGCATAGCCCCGATCTATCTGGGTTACGGTAAGTCCAAAAATAATGGTTATACCCTAATTATGCGTGATATCACCCGCGAAAAGTCGTTAGAAGAGGAGCGTGATGAATTTATCAGCGTTGTCAGCCATGAGCTGCGCACACCGATTGCCATCACCGAAGGTAGCATAAGTAATGCCCAATTTATAGTTGATAAAACCGGTGATATTGATACGATCCGCAAAACTCTCAAGGAGTCACATAATCAGGTCATATTCTTGGCTGACATGATTAATGACTTGTCGACACTCAGTCGAGCCGAACGAGGTAAATTAGAGATTGAACTAGCGACGATTAATATTCAGGACCTGGTGAATGAACTGGCCGAAAACTACGGGCCGCAAGCTGAAACTAAAGGCTTAAAGATCAAAACCGATATAGCAAAAAATGTTGGTGAGCTGCGCTCTAGCAAGCTATATGTCCGAGAGATTCTGCAAAACTTTATTACGAATGCAGTTAAGTACACTGAAAAAGGTAGCGTTACTATTCAGGCCCGGGCTAACGCCAAGGGAGTGGATTTTGCTGTCATCGACACTGGTATAGGCATCAGTAAGAGCGATCAAAATAAGGTCTTTGATAAGTTCTTTCGTTCAGAGGATTATCGAACACGGGCCAACAATGGCACCGGTCTTGGGCTATACGTAACAATGAAGTTGGTGCGCTTAGTTCACGCGGATATAGACGTTAGTAGCGAACTGAATAAAGGCTCGACATTTAGTATCTTTATTCCTAATCTTAAATAAAACAGACTAACCACTCAGCATAAACACTAGCCGGAATGTCGGCTGTTGTGGCGGCTATGGTAACGGTGACGATGGTGACGACCTCGAGGATGTATAGCATTGATTTGGTGCAGAGTTGGTAGATGTGGGATTACCCGCATGACGGGTATACAGACGTTACGACCTTTCCAAATGACTTCGCTGAACTCGTATTGCCACATAGAATAGTTGAGTAAGCAGATGTCATAGGCCGCGGCGAACGGGAAAAGCCACAAACCGCGCACTAAGCGCCGTTGGTAGGTGACGCAAACTACTTGACTGTACACGTAGCTCAGCAACGTACAGCAGCCAATATTTATAATCGCCAGCAGCCATCTTTGAGAGGCAAGGCAATAAACAAGGTTTATGTAAGGCACCACTAGTAACACTAGCTCGATTAATGAAACGAGCGCTGTTAGCTCTACACGTCGGTGTAAGCTAGGATAGCGTGTTCGAACTGCCGTGGCTCGCTGGTCATCAAAACTTTTAGCACACGATAGACCAAGCTGTTCACCACTCTGCAAAAAGCTGTAGCCATCCTGGTGGAGCGCAGCGTAGCGAGCAAAATACCTCTCCGGCTGGACCGCTCGGCTAACTGCAGCCAGCCCACCTGAATCCATCAGTAATTGTTTTTGCACCAGCCAGCAGCTGCTTAGTACCGGAGGCCGATCCAACCAACGCCGGGGTAGGACAAGCTCCCAGGCATAACGACCCGGTTGTACTAGCAACGCTTCGAGCTTAAACCTTGAAGGTATGTGGTTACGAGGCATAATACTTAGCATGGTTTTTTGTCGATCAAGCAGAGTTTCGACGATGGCAGTTAAACTATTGGGCTCAAAGCGGGAGTCCACCCCGCAAAATAGTATTAGGTCACCATTGGCTTCTTCGAGTAATTGCTGATAAGCATGATTTTTTGCTAACCAATTATCTGGCGGCGCGCTACCAGCTATAAAACGAACTCCGTCATGGGCGAATTGTCTAATAATTTCTGGGGTACGCTGATTTTGTGAGCAATCATCTAGCACAAGTATTTCTAACTTTAGATAGCGACTGCTTACCAATGTCTGCAGGCAGGCCTCTAAATCTGAAGTCTCGTTACGTGCTGGGATGGCTACAGTTAAAGTTGGCAAGTCATGCTCATCACGGCTAGCCATGATTTTGGGCGCAGACGTCACCCGAACTTGATGATCAACTGTATGAGCAAAAAATCCAGCGGCAAATAAATCCAGTAGCGACACACCAAGTAGCCAGTTGTTGGTCGTAATGTTGAAGAATTCTTGGGCACCGAGAAGGCTACCTAGGAACAACTGGGAAATAATTAAAACCAGGCTAGCGCGGCGGGCCAGGTGATTCACATAATCATCTTGCAAGCTACGGTGAGTTAAACGTTCAATGTTAACAATGCGGTACAGCGTTAATAACCCAATAATAACAGTGATGACGTCTAGCCTGACATACATCAAAGCACCTACCCCAAAGGCTAATAAAATAGTCAGAATATCAGTCAACCAGCGACGCACAAGGTAGCTATTCATAAGTAGTATGACTTCGAACACGGCTGTCAGCACCATATAAATAAGCACGAGCATAATAGTCATACTAGTACGATAGCATAGTCCCCTTGACCGATGTAGACTGTTCTGATAAACTTGACACAGTTGGCCTACAGATCATGTAGGCTTTTTGTTTGGGAATAGTATAGAGTAAACATTAATAGCAGTCTGTGTAATCGAAGTAATCAAGCTAGGAGCAGGTGTGGCAGATACTGAAAAGAAAACTACAAAACGGCTCGTCAAAAACCCTGAAACTTTCCGTGAAAAAGCGCTTAAAGCTACAGAGGCAAGCGACAAACCAAAGCGTTCGCTAAAACTCAAGCAGACTAGTGGCAAGGTTACACAACCAGTACTTGGCCCAATTGGCCGGCTCCTGAACAAAGTTTTCAATCGACAGCCTTTTATATTGATCAGTCGCATTCTGCTTCCACGATATTTTCGTGACAGTTGGCGTGAATTACGCCTCGTGTCATGGCCAAGCCGTAGGCAGTCCCGGGACCTGACCTACGCAGTACTTGCTTTCGCGGTCGTGTTTGGCTGCGTTGTAGCCCTCGTCGATTACGGCTTAGATAAGATATTCAGGGGCATTCTACTCAAGTAATCCATCTAAATTAATCAACTACTTAAAGTAAAAAAGGACAATATATGATCAATAGCACTAAACGATACGATGCTAGCAAGCAGTGGTACGCCATTCATACCTACAGCGGTTACGAAGAAAAAGTTGCCGAAAGCATTCGCCAGCGGGCCGAATCCCTGGATATGAACGATAAGATCTTTCAGGTACTGGTACCTAAAGAAAAAATGATTGAAATCAAGAACGGTAAGCGACGAGTCGTAGAAAAGCGTATTTTTCAGGGCTACGTCTTGGTAGAAATGAAATTGTCCGAAGATGCTTGGTACATTGTGCGCAACACACCTTCAGTTACCGGCTTCGTTGGTTCAGGCACAGATCCAACGCCTGTCGAGCAAGATGAGATTGAAAAGATTCAGAAGCGTATGGGCTTGGAGCAGCCTAAGCACAAAATTGACTTTAACCTTGGTGACGTCGTTAACATCACTGACGGTCCATTTAAGGGCTTTGATGGTTCAATAAATGAAATCGACCCCCAGAAGGGCAAACTCAAAGTGCTGGTTAACATGTTTGGACGAGAAACTCCCGTCGAACTTGATTCGCTCCAAGTTAAGCGCGTGTAAAGTCAATCTATACTCTAGCTCAATCATTTCTAACTAATTGCGCATGTTAGGTAATTGTGTTAATATATTAGAATGATTGAATCATATCCACATCAATACGCCGACGGCCCTAGCAGCTTAGAGGCTGTGCTTATAGATCCTGACACTAACGGTGAATTACTCGCCAGCGTTGAGATTGATAATGTCTTTGGTCGTGCCATTGATACCTATGTTGTTTTGTAGTACAATTACATCTGTTACAGACCAACTAATTACCACTCAAATCGTGGGAGACGCTGGCAGCTCAGCTTCATAGAGCATACCGCGTCGCTAAAGGAGATCTAAGATTATGGCGAAAATCGTCAAAGCAAACCTCAAGATGAAGCTCAAAGCTGGCCAAGCCAGCGCAGCACCACCCGTTGGTTCCACTCTCGGTCAGTACGGCGTTAATATGATGGATTTCATCAATCCATTCAATGATTTAACTCGTGATCAAATGGGCGCAACTGTTACCGCTCACATCACTGTGTTCGATGACCGCACCATGGCTTTCCGGGTTGTAGGCATGCCAACAGATGATCGGATTCGCGCTGAACTCGGGATCCAAAAAGGTTCCGGCAAGCCAAACTCAGAGAAAGTCTCTAAGAAACTAACTCAAGCGCAACTAACCAAAATCGCCACCGAAAAAGCACACGATATGAACGCTGATGACATCCCGGCTATCATGAAGATGGTTGCTGGCACCGCTCGCTCAATGGGAGTTGAAGTCGAAGCTTAATAGCTAATAAAAGACCAAACAGATTCATTAATTAAATTTGTAGGAGGCCACAATAGGCCGTTTGCACTACGAAAGGATACAAATCATGGCAGACAAGAAAACTAAGAAAGAACAGATCGTTGAAGCGACAGAAGTTGTAGAAGCTCCAACCAATCAAACGGTAACTGTTGAAGAAACCGAAGTTGATACAGAAGCGCAGCAAGATAAAGTCGCTAAAGCTGGCAAGCGAAGCGCCAAGGCTATCGAAGAAACTGAAGTTAAAGCTGCCAAAGCAGAGCGCAAAGCCTCTGACGCCGACGAAGCTGATAAACCAAAGCAACACAGCAACCCAACTCGTAGCCGCCTGGCTCGCCGTGGCAAAGGTTTTCGCAAAAGCTCCGAGTTAATTACTGTCGACAAGGCTTACAGTCTCGATGAAGCAATTGCCCTTGCCAAAAAGACCAGCCATGTTAAGTTTGACGCTTCTGTTGAGCTACATGTCAATCTTAGTGTTGACCCTCGTCAGGCAGACCAAAACATCCGCGACAACTTGGTATTGCCAGCCGGCACTGGCCGTGTCATCAAAATTGCCGTATTAACCGAAGACGATACGGCTGCCATCAAAGCAGGTGCGGACATCGCCGGTGTCGACAACATATTAGCTGAGTTAGAAAAGGGTGTTATGAACTTTGACATCTTGATCTGTACGCCCGCACTTATGGGACGACTTGGCAAGTACGCGCGAGCTCTCGGGCCACGCGGTCTGATGCCAAACCCTAAAAGTGGCACAGTCACTAACGATATCCAGAAGGCAATTGCTGAGGCTAAAGCAGGTAAAGTAGAATATCGAGTTGACTCAACCGGTATTGTTCACTTAGCCATTGGCAAAGTCAGCTTCACTGAAGTCCAGCTCATGGAGAACGTTCAAGCGGTACTAGCTAGCATTAAGGCCAATAAGCCGGCTAGCATTAAGAGTACCTATTTCAAGGCTGCTCATGTGACTACTAGCATGGGTCCCTCGATAAACGTTGATCTAGGAAGCATTAACTAGAGCTACAGTCTGTTTGTTCGAAGTAAGATTAGACCACCACAGAAATGTGGTGGTCTTTAATGTGATTATTTGTATACTGTACCCATGATACTTGTAGGCATAAGCGGTGCAATTGACCATGGTAAGACCAGCTTGGCCGAATTCCTGAGAGCCGCCACACCATCCGCCAGTCACCTCGAATCCTCGGATGTTGTTATAGAAGTAGCCAATGCCCTGCGTAATAGCGGGCCGTCGCCAATGGCTGACAACATTCCAGCTATTCTTAATTGGCTTCAGTCTTTACCAGCGATATTGCTTACCTACACGCACACGACTATTACCTTTGAAGCTCTTAATATCAGCGCAGAAAGATTTGTTTCATCACCACAAGAGTTCACTACACTTATAGGCTATTTGCGTATAATGGAGCTGCAGCCAGAATTAGCTACCAAGCCAATCAACTCAACTAATAAAGATGATTTTCGTATGTTATTACAGTGGCTAGGTGGATATTTAGCCAAAAATGTCAGTGGCACATTATGGTACGACGAAATTATAAGGCTAGCTCATGCGACCGGCAATGATTTTATTATTGCCGGAGGTGTCAGGTTTTTGGAGGACGCCGCCTGCATACGCCAGGCCGGTGGTTTTATTCTGAATGTTGTTCGTCCAACGTTCGGAGAGCAAGAATCACAGGATATTACCGAGAATGAGCGTGCTCTTATATCACCAGATTGCGTAGTTGTTAATGATTCATCATTAGAAGCTCTAAAATTGGTTGCCAACCAGATATATATCGATCTAACAAATGGGACTCTCCAAGCAAGTTATCAAGCTAGTTTGCTTGGCTAGAAACTAGGGCTACTTCTTTACGCGCATTGTACGCATTAGCGCCGTTACGCTGCGTGTGAAGCCCCGTATACCACCCTGATAAGCGATATAGCGGTCACGCCACTCTGGTTCATACTTGGCCTTGAAGCGGTAAAGGCCACTGAAGGAATACAGCCGATCACCGTTGGCGAAGGTAAAACGGAGCATGTTGTGTATCAACCCCGACCGCTCGTCATCGTCAACATTATCAAGCCCCGTAAGCGGGCACAGTCCTAGGTTTAGGCTTTTATATCCCGCTTCGCTTAGAGCCGCAGCAAAGTGAATTAACAAAAAGTCAGTTATGTTCCCAAGACTACTTTGGGTGTTACGTAACAGATCATAAGTTGCTTCTTCAGTATCAAAGCTAGCTGGCAGCTGGTTAACAAATGCTTGGATTGTGCCCGCAGCGTCGCGGACCACCATAACGGGGCAGTACTGCATATACTCATCGCTATAGTAGCCCATCGCAAAACCCCGTTCAACACGGCCTCCACGTTCTAACCAGTCATCAGAAATATCATGCAAGCGGTTTAATACGGCCTGGTGGTGGGGTGGCTGCAATAGTTCAGCCGTGTAACCTTGTTTGGTGAATTTGTTACGAATGTGGCGGAAGTATTTATTGCCAACCACGTTAGTCTCAAAATGAGCCAGCTCAACGACAGCTTCTTGGCCCAGTTTTTGCAAAGCAAAGCCACGAGCCTCGTATAGTTTACGATGTGATTCTTGGATGTGTACGTAAGTGGGTAGCCAATCGTTTTGGTAGCATAACTCTCCAAAAGAGTCTACAACTGGCCCATATCTTTTTGGGTCACCGGCTGGATCACCCAAGCATATAGCCACTCCTCGCCATACATGATAGGCTAATCCGCCCCTGTCCGTAACGTCAAAAAAGTATTGCTTATCATGTGGCCACAACTTAAAGTAATCTTCACTTGGTGCACCGTATTCGTCTAGCAGAGCTTTCATATGCTGTCTGGTAACTGTTTGGTCACTCAGACGAAGACGCAAAGGCTGAAATAGCGCAACAATCACGTACACAAAGGCCGCTGTACTAACAAAAGACAACGAATCAACAAATATACTAGCCCTACGGGTTGCCGGATGTAGGGGGTGATTAGTTGTTAAGTCAAATTGATCGAGTGTGTAATGGACGGCCGAGCCAATTTTTATTTCTTGGTGAAAATCTGTTTTATCTAGTAGCGTGAAGCCGGTCACACCGTAAACGAAGGCCGCGACCAATATTAATAACGAAAGTTTGGAAGCTGATCTAAAGCCTTGATGGTCACTCTTAACAATAAATTCTCGTCTAAATACAACCAATAGGCTTAAGACCATAACTGGCAACACGACTGAACGCACCAGTATTATGAGTGTAAGATTATGTAAAACAACATCACCTATTAACGGCGCCAAGCTTATACCAAGCAGGAACACGTAGGCGAGTATGCTAACAACCCAAGCCGTGTACTTGCGACGACCAAGTAAGCTCCCTAGGTAAATAAGACTAAGTCCGATCAGCAGCGGAATATCAATAACCAGACTGTTTATAAGGTGTGGGCCGCGACGAACAGCTAGTTCATCAAGTAGTACACTAGCTAATAAGAAAAATCCATGAGCCCCAACTAGCAAACTAATAAAGCGCGCAACAAAATGGCGACTGGCTGTGAGGGAATGACTTACATGAGGAAGCTTTGGCATCTATTACTATTGTACTAAAATATGCTTCCTATGTCTTAAGCTTAAGCTTATAAACATTTATTTGCGTAAAAATCACATTATTATTGTACTTGCACTTCTGGGAGTTGAGCCGTTAAAATGGATATTAGACAAATGGAGTAAATATAACCAGCGCCGCCGAGGTACAAGCAGTAGCCTATGTCAGTTTATAGTAACACCCAGATTCGCCAAGCCATTAGTGACAATCATATTATTTGCCACCCGTTTGATCCTAAGCATGTTGCGCATGCTAGTCTTGATGTCACTCTCGGCTATTATTATTACCGTATCGAAAAAATGAACGATCGGACTATTTATAATCCTTTCGATCGTGAAGATGTTGAACGTTACTTCGACGGCCCATATAAGGCTATGCCTCACGGCGAATGGTGTGCCCTAAACGGTTTTAAGCCTGTTGCTAATATTCCGCTTGATCACCCGGTTATTAGCCTTAAGCCTCGGGAGCGCATACTGGCCCATACTCACGAATTTTTTGGAATCTTACCGCCCGGAGCTTGTGAAGTCCGCAGCCGCTCTAGTTGGGGCCGTAATGGAATTGCCGTCTGTTTTGACGCTGGTTGGATTGACCCTGGTTACATTAACCGTTTGACCCTAGAGATCTATAATTTAAACGAGCGCGAGACCATTCTATTGCCAGTTGGCGAACGTACTGCTCAGATCATTTTTCACGAAACTGGCCCTGTGGATGGTAACTATGGCGCAGGACGTGATAATGGTTTTAGCGGCAAATACCAGCAGGGAACTGACCTCGAGACCATTATCAAAACTTGGTCGCCAGATTTGATGCTCCCCAAAGCTTACACCGACATGCGCAGCTTACCCAAAAAGATCGAAGGATTATCTTATGAGTAGCGGCCGCTACATAGTACTGGAGGGTCCGGAAGGCGTTGGTAAAACAACTCAACTGCAGGAACTAGCCAGACGTTTACGAGCGGCTGGCTTACCTGTTCGCGAGCTACGGGAGCCAGATAGTCAGAGTGACCTAACAGCCCGTGCCATTCGTCAGCTTACACAAGACCCTCGCTACCCAATGAATACTCGCACCGAAGTCTTGTTATATAATGCAGCTCGCTCGCAGAGCCTACAAATTATTCGTCAGAGTGTCGAGCAGGGACTTATTTGCTTGGTAGATCGCAACTATTTGACGACTTTGGCATTACAATATTATGGTCGTGGTGATGTACCTGATTACAACACGATCAATAGTATTATCAACTTTGCTGTAGGTGGCGTCGAACCCGATCTGTGTATCGTGCTAGACGCACCGGTAAGCATGCTCAAAGAACGACTCAAAGATCGTTATAATGGTGAGCGCTTTGATAATCTAGACGAAGCTTTCCTAGAACGGGTACGTTCTGGTTACTTGTGGGAGGCTAACCAGCGACATTTACCAGTTGTATTCGCCAATGACTCCAGTGAAGCTGTGGCAGACAAAATATGGAAGCTGGTATCAGATTCTCTGGCCAACCGTGCTCAAAGCACTAGTTTGGCGGTGCCGGCAACTTCTGTTAAACAAGTTTTACAGAATAAACAATCAGCGCCGCATGAGCCACCAATGGTAATCGAAACTTCTGCTGCCACGGTTGAAGCAGTTGTGTCGCCGGCTGCCCCAGAAGGCCCTTACGTCGACAAAAACAAAGACGGGCTTTATAGCGTTAATGAGGCCGGTGCAGCCTACCTGCAGCAGGCTGTCACCAGTGTTGATGGCGACGTCTACGCCTTTACTGACAAGCTCAGTCCTATCACTATTGCGGCGGCAATGGCTCGTTTGTCGCGCCGTGCTGATGACATGCGTATTACAATTTTGGATGAATTTGCCGGTAAAGAGGGTAAGGATGGCAAATTGCTTGAGCGGGTGATTACCGCTTATGGTGACGACTCAGTGCAGCAGCTCGGAGGTCTACACTTCGTCGTCGAAAATGCCTCAAACATTTTGACTAAAAAGCTTGAATGGGGTAGATTAGCAGCCTACCTCGAGCAATCAACTCGCTATATCTACTTTGACCAAAAAGACAAACATGGCAAATACCGCTACCATGTTCCAGAACACTTTAAGCCAGCCGTCAAAAAGCAGTACATCGAAGCCATGGATAGCTTGTTTGATTTATATTCGGCGATGGTTCATAGCTTAACATCGTATGTTCGTACTAAATCAACCGTGCCCGAAGCTGAGCGTGATGTCGCTTGGCAGGGCGCTACTCGAGCTCAAGCTTGTGACGTCGTAAGGGCTGTGTTGCCGACGGCTACCAAGTCTACTGTTGGTGTCTACGCCTCTGGCCAAGCCCTAGAGAGCTTAATCATGCACCTGCTGTCTGACGATTTGCCCGAGGCCCGTGCCACTGGTGAGGATCTATTAAAGCAAGGTCGCAAGATAGTACCGATGTTCCTACAACGAGCTGACAAGCCAGAGCGCGGCGGAGCAATGGTGGCGTATTTGGCTAACACTCGTCGCCACATGGCTAAATTAGCTGATAAGTACCTCAGTGAAACCCATGCCCCGTCTGATACCGAGCCAGTAACACTAGTTGATTATTGGCCCAAAAATGAAATGCTTCTAACTGCGGACATGCTATACGAGCACAGTGGCTTGCCACTAGAGCAGCTACAAACAATTACCAGCGGTTGGTCATACGATCAAAAAGCTAAAGTCTTTAAAACCTACATGGGTGAACGGCTTAACCGCCGCCATCGCCCTGGCCGAGCCCTCGAAAAGGCCCACTACAGTTGGGACTTAGTCTGTGACTATGGCATCTTCCGCGACTTGCAGCGCCACCGTATGGTAGACGACCTCACCTGGCAGCAACTTACACCGCGATACGGCTACGAAATACCAAAGCTCATCGAAGACGCTGGACTCAGCGAGCAATTTGAAGCCTGCTTTGACTTAAGTCTTAAACTTTACAGTGCCTTACAGCAGGCTGGATATGGCCTTGAAGCGCAATACGCCACATTGCTTGGTCACCGCATGCGTTGGAAAGTCACCTATAATGCCCGCGAAGCATTCCACTTGCACGAGCTGCGCACGACGCCGCAAGGCCACCCAGGCTACCGTAAATTAGTGCTACAAATGCATGAAAAACTAGCCGAAGTTCATCCCTTGATCGCCGAATCTATCAAATTTGTTAACCAAGACGAAAACCCCGAATTAACACGCCTAGCCGCAGAACGCTACACTCAGTTCAAGCTACAACAGCTCGACAAGAAGAACTAGCTAAAGTTAGCTACGGGCTTAATTGAATCAGAGTTAAGATCCTCAAATGTGTCCGTAGTCAGCATTGCAGAATCAACGGCCATGGGTTCCTCTGCATGATACAACACAACATCAAGTTCGGGGTGTCCTGTTCGAATAATATCAAAGGTACGTCCGGAGATTAAGCGTCCAGCAAAGACGGTCATTGGTTTATCTGGTTCAGCATCTCTTACAAGGCGAGCTTCCTCTGCGGTGCTAATTTGAAGAGCAACGAGTGCTCGCAAAAATGAGGATTCAGAAGACGTTGTCATCGCCGCGCCAAAGCTGTCAGACTCACCTCTTACGAAGTTTGCCAGGCTAGACAGCGCAAATACTACCGCTCGCTTTGCCGGATCCCAAGAGTTCAGCATATCACTCGAAAACCTCGTGTCAGGAGCCTGATTCCAGCTTAAGAGTAATTCTTCTGGCATAATGTATGTCTCTCATTTAAAAACCGGGTACCTTATGCGGAAACCCGGTTTGTTTTCTTGGTTGTTTATACCTTGGAAACCGGGCGCACTACACAGGGAACATCTTGCGTGCAATCATGCGGCAAGTCTGCTTTTGTGTTAGGTTTAGGGTTTTCATTACAAAAACATATTAGCATAACTTGTCAATAAGGTCAAGCGTTTTGATCGAGTCATTTGACAGATGGAATACAGCAGAGTAGGCTAATAATATGTTAAATTCAGTCGCACTATTTGTATTTGTTTCGATCATTCTACTCAATCTTCCACGGCTGTGCTTCAAAACAGTTGAAGTCCGGGCGCCTAGGCGCCGCTAGCACAGTCAAAACGATATACAATCGGACTTCAACTGAAGTCCGATTTTTAATTTATAGCAAAGTCAACAAAGGATACATAAGGATCAACCATGCCATACAAAAAGGAAAAGCGTACAAACCCTAGCCGATTCAGAAGCTCGATGGAGGCGCTCCATACATTCAGGACAATCGGCTATGAAGACTCGCTACCGCAGACATTAGCTCAGGCAGAGGCGTTAGCAGTTAAAGCCTGGAGTGATACCCAAGGTCAACCGGGTCGACGTAAACTAGCTCGTTCAGCCCTTCATGAAGTCGCACTGGTGACTAGCAATCCAGTGGAATCAGCAGTTGACGAACGTTCTCAAAATCAACATTTACCCGTCATAGATTGGGTTACCTATGAGCTATCGCCACACGAATCATTTGAGGTGGCGTCATGACAGATCCAGCTGGAGAAATAACTTGGCGGCGACCGACAAAGGAGGTCGCACATCCGTATGTTATCGGAGCAGTAGAGGCATATGTGCCTAAGGATAGTGAAGACGCCATATTATTTATAGGCAGTTTAGGCCTATCCGAAGTTAATGATTACGCAGGCCGGCCAGATATACAAGCTGACATTGTAGCTAGTTTGGCTGCCGAGCACTTCCCAAAATGCTTCAACGATATCGTAACCTTGACGCTCGTTAGCTCGCAGGGTGTAGCATGAGTCGAGCCAATGTAATGCCACTTGCGGCCGATGCTTTTATGCTGCCAATGGATGAGCGTCGCGGGCACGTTCAGAAGTTACTACGTTCTAGCGATCCCGCGGATAAAGAACACCTAGAAGGGCACGCCAGAGTACTGGTGTCATACCTAGGCGAATGCGCCGCGGAAGAGCGGACTACATCAATAGCAGGAGCACGCGCCGCAGGTAAGGCCGCGCTACTGTTAGCTCAAAACCCGTTACTCGCTGAGCCGGGCCAAGTCGTAGATGCTTGGGATAAGCTATGTGAAGTAAAGCCGTTCTCAAACTACTTCGCCAAGCTTGACCTAACGCCCGTAACAGAGTAGAGTATAGATAAGTTGCCAGAGACAGCGACGAGCGTAAGCTTTAATTATGTCGCCGAGGTACAAACAATCTAGTATTTGCTAAGAAATTAGTAATAAATTAGTAAGATTGGCGTCTCTGTAAATGCAATCCGCAAATACGAGACCTTTTTGTTTGGCAACGCTAACCGGTGTAGCGCATAGGTCGAACGCTCACCAAATCAAAATTGTAATGGAGAACTCCATGGCATTAACCAAAGCTGGTAAGGACGAAGTTGTTGCTGAAATCAGTGACCTCCTCAGTTCTTCCAAAATGACTGTTGTTGCCAAGTACCAAGGTACCACCGTTAAAGCCCTACAGGCTTTACGCAAAGAAGCCAAAGGCAACGGCACCAAAGTCAAAGTCGTCAAGAACCGCTTAGTCATCAAGGCTGTGCAGGCCAACACGACTCTCAAAGACGCTGATGTTAGTACGCTGACCGGTATGCTGCTCTACGCTTTTAACAGCGAAGACGAAGTAGCCCCAGCTCAAATCCTCAGCACCTTCGCAAAGCTAAATCCAACTATCGAATTTGTCGGCGCCATCACGGCCGAAGGCTTATTCATTGACGCCAACGACGTCAAAGCCCTAGCTGGATTGCCGAGCAAAAACCAACTCATCGGTCAGGTTATCGCACAATTGCTTTCACCTGTGCATGATGTCACAAACGCCCTTTCGGGCAACTTACACGCACTGCTTGACGGCGTCGCTGATAAAGCAACTGCATAAAGAGTGCTTTTAAGAGCTGTCTAATCAATTAGTACCATTAATTTATAGGAGATCAACCCCATGGCTGATTTAAAGAAACTCGCGGAAAGCCTAACTGGCTTGACCGTTCTCGAAGTAAACGAACTCAAAACCATCCTGAAGGATGAATACGGCATTGAGCCAGCTGCCGCAGCTGTTGCTGTTGCTGGTCCTGCTGCCGAAGCTGGTCCCGCAGAAGACGCCAAGACTGAATTTGACGTTATCCTCAAGGACGCTGGTGCTGCCAAAGTCGCAGTCATCAAGGCTGTCAAAGACATAACCGGCCTTGGCCTTGGCGAAGCCAAAGCTATCGTTGACGGGGCTCCAAAGACCGTCCTCGAAAAGGCTGGCAAAGACGACGCTGAGAAGGCTAAGAAAGCCCTCGAAGACGCCGGCGCTACTGTCGAACTCGGCTAATTCTGTAAAAAAGTATTATGTAAAAACCACTCCTAGCGAGTGGTTTTTACATGGTATACACCAAAAAGTACACTTTAGCGTATACCTCGTTACTGCAAAGCTAACGATGTTATACTTGCAGCATGAAGCCATGCAAACTATACGTTGTTCGCCACGGCGAATCAGAGCACAACCGCGACAAACTGACAAGTGGCCATGTTGACCCCGATTTAACATCTACAGGCATACAGCAAGCGCTTAGGTCAAAGCAGGCACTAGCCGATATTCAATTTGACGACGTCTACAGCTCAGATTTGCAACGAGCTGCCAAAACAGCTGAGCTTATATATGGATCTCCAGTAGCGAGCGACCATCAATTACCAGGCTTGAGGGAACGGGACTATGGCCAATATGACGGGCTTCCAGTCAAGCACTGGGAAGATCTCAAATCCAAAAAGCAACCCGAACACGATAGCTTACCCGAGCACAAGCAATGGCGCTACAAGCACGCACCAGACGCCGAAAGCCTTCACGAAGTATCCGAGCGATTTATCGAAGCTCTCGCCAGCATCGCTCAATCAAACCCCGGCAAAACAATTCTAATCGGGGCCCATGGCGGCACACTACGCACCATGTTAATAAGCCTAGGCTACGCTACCACTACTGAGCTACCACCTAATTCAATCGACAACGCCGCCTACGTCGAACTTGATTATACAGATGGCTCATTCACCGTCGGCACAGTCGTTGGTGCCAATAAAACCACTTAATTAAAACTTACTTGGCTGACAAGACTTAATCCGTAAATTGTCAGTTATCCACAGAAGTAGCATATGTTTTGACTTGACTTGTCAAACATGGTAGTTTAGGAGTAAGTATACACATATATAAATACTTATGACGAGAGACCTCACACGTTATGGCAGACATACCAGACAAACAAATCAAACGACTCAGAGCATTAATCCAAGAAGCCGAAACGAACCTAGCAGCTGCTAACGAGCTGCTTATTAGCCTTGTCGGTGATGACGAAGGTATGGCGCCCGTTGCCCGCGAAGATACTTTAGGCAAAGTTATCGAAGGCGTTTTTGACGGCCAAAACATGGTTGGCTCAGATGGTAAAACTTATCCTGTACCTGCAAACTACGCCTCTAAGTCCAAGCTAGTCCAAGGCGATATTCTCAAACTTACCATCGCAGACGATGGTGCCTTCCTCTACAAGCAAATCGGACCTATCCCACGCAAACAAGTTGTTGGCACACTTATCCTAGAAGCAGGGCACTATTTTGTCGATGTTAATGGACGCAAGTTACGGGTTTTACTAGCAAGCGTCACCTACTTTAAGGCTAAACCAGGAGACCAAGTCAGTGTTAACGTCCCCGAAGACGACTCTGCCGCCGAGTGGGCTGCTCTCGAAGCCGCTCTGTAACTATTAATCTGATTCACTGTTATTAGGCTCATGGTTTGTATCCATATTCATGATATAACAAATGTATGAGAGATCTTCACACCTCAGGTACAATCCCACAATGGGAGCAGATATCTGAACCGCAGCACAGATTTCAGAAGGTTGCTCGAGAGACATACGGAGTCGTAACACCAGCTAACGCTGTCACAGTCGCTGGTTTTGTTCTGGTTATAAGTGGTTTAATAGACTTATCTCGGGGCAATCGTCGCAAGGCTATAACTAAAATAGCAGCTGGACGCAGTCTTGACCTAGTAGATGGAGCTGTTGCCAAGGCAACTGGTACTATGAGCCCGCTCGGCGAGGCACTTGATGCAGGGCTTGATAAAGTCTCAATGGCTGCAAGTCTTGCCGTGCTACACAAATCAGAAGACTTACCGAAAGGTCTGCTACGTTTGTTCGCGGCGCGTGATCTAGGCATGGCAGTTTTAACAGTAGTCGGTAAACTAAGGGGCGTACATCCGCA
Source organism: Saccharimonadales bacterium (SeqCode) (assembly GCA_038230395.1). Classification (GTDB taxonomy): domain Bacteria; phylum Patescibacteriota; class Saccharimonadia; order Saccharimonadales; family UBA4665; genus JBDSWU01. The sequence goes on from JBBRNI010000001.1 coordinate 263,025, forward strand.
CCCAAACGAAGCTAGCAAAACGGCCACTTTTCATCAATGGATGGCAGCTGGAAGCATGCTAATTGCTGCCGAACTAAATGACACCGAAAAGCCAGAGCTAGCGCTGACAGCTAAACTCGCTGGAACTGTCTTAACCGGATTATTCATTGTCAAATCACTTGATGGTTTTCGAGGTCTGGCTGAGCAGGCCTTTCAACAACCTGAGTAATAACGACTTTCTAAGCATGAGGTCCGGTGCAGCCTTAACCGTCATGCGCGTGAAACTATATTTGATACCCTAATTACACAACATCGTAGGCTCGCCAGCTAGTCTATAATGCTTAGATTATGGGGCAGGCGTTATACCGAAAGTACCGTTCAAGATCTTTAGATGAGATAGTTGGGCAAGAACATATCACCGAAACACTCAGCACAGCGCTGAAAACCGGTCGAATTAGTCATGCCTACTTGTTTACAGGCCCGCGTGGCGTCGGCAAAACATCAATAGCCCGCATCTTGGCGCACGAGATAAACGGCCTGCCATATACCAATGACAGTACGCACATGGACATAATTGAGATTGACGCGGCCAGTAATCGTCGGATTGATGAGATTCGTGAGTTGCGCGATAAGGTATATATTGCTCCAACCAGTGCCAAATATAAGGTATATATCATTGATGAAGTGCATATGCTCACCAAAGAAGCTTTTAACGCACTGCTTAAGACGCTCGAGGAGCCGCCGGCTCACGTTGTGTTCATTCTTGCCACTACTGATATGCATAAGTTGCCTGAGACTATTGTCAGCCGAACGCAGCACTATAGCTTTAAGCCGGCTGAGACAACCAAGGCTGTAGACTTATTAAGGACAATCGCAACCAAAGAACAGATTAATATTGATGACGAGGCCTTAGCATTTTTGGCTGAACACGGTGGTGGCAGCTTCCGGGATAGTGTCAGTATGCTTGATCAGGCCAGTAACAATGGCTCGAAAGTCACGATTACTGATGTCCAGCGCTTACTAGGTGTTCCATCTAAGGAGGCGGTTGAAACGTTGTTACATACTGCGGGCAGCTCAAGTTCATCAGCCGAAATTATGACGCAACTAGTAGCCCTATACGACCAGGGTTTCCAAGCGCCAGCAATTGCCAAGCAGATTGCCGGATTGTTGCGAGGGCAAATAGCAGGTAGCAGTCTGGTAATGCCATATGAAACAGCCCTGCGACTATTAACCAAGCTACTTGAAGTTCCGATTGCCTACGATAGCGCTCGATACTTAGAAATTTGCTTGCTACAAATGCAAGTGGGTGCAACCTATAGCAGCGTCCCCGTCGTAATAGCTGCTGAAACCGATTCTAAAATTGAAGCCGAGGTACAGACAGTAGACGAGAATAAAATCGAGTCTAAGATAACAGCTAAGAAGGCGGCGCTGACAGAAGCAGAGTCAACTGTGCCAAAATCACCTATGACGGAACAGAGCTCTGATGACGCCGAAAACTGGCAGCAAATATTAACGGTGCTCAAAGCCAAGCATAATACCCTATACGGCTTGTTGCGCATGGCCCAGCCAGATTTTAGTAAAAAAGGGCAACTGTGTTTGACCTTCGCTTTTGATTTCCACCGCAAACGGGTGAGTGATGTCCAAAACCAGTCAAAGCTGCATGACATCATCAAAGAGGTAACTGGCCACAATCTCAAAATTGAATGTTTGTTCGACAAAACTGGCGCGGTGGCGACTGCTTCCAATGCAGGGTCTACGACAGCAAAGACAGTAAGCGCCAGCTTTACAAACATTAGCAATATTTTCGGCGGTGGCGAACTGGTAGAATAACCATATATAAGCGATTAGCGAGCTACGTAAAGAGGGAAATACGAACGATGGAACCACACAAAGGTCAAACGCAACAGCAACCACAAAACCTAGAAGCCGAAGCCTCGCTGCTCGGCGCTATTTTGATTGACAGTGACGCCATCGTGAAGATCGCGGACGCTGTAAGTGCTCGCGATTTTTATGACCCAAAACACTCGCGAATTTATGAATCCTTGGTGCAGCTCTACGAACATCACGAGGCCATAGACGTCCTAACCTTGTCAGATAAACTAAAAAACAACGGACATCTAGATATGATAGGTGGCGCATCTTATTTAACAGAGCTAACTAACTTCGTTCCAACGGCCGCTAACGTCGAACAATATGCCGAAATTGTAGCCCAAAAGGGTGTAAGACGACGTATGATCGCTGCCAGCAAAGATATCGTTAATTTGGGCTTTGACGAATCAAAGCAACTAAAAGAGCTCATCGAAGAGGCAGAAACCCGCCTGTTTGAGGTAAGCCAGCAGCATGTCAAACAAACACTTGTCAGTATCGAAACGGTGCTGGCCGACAGCTTTGACAGGCTTGATGACCTCCACAAAGATAAGCAAAAGATTCGTGGTGTTTCAACCGGTTTCAAGGACATGGATAACCTATTAGCTGGCTTCCAAAAATCTGACCTATTTATCTTGGCCGCTCGTCCATCTATGGGTAAGACCGCATTAGCCCTCAATTTCGCTCGCAATATCGGCCTACAACCAAACCAGCCAGTCCTTATATTCAGCCTAGAAATGAGCAAAGAACAGTTGGTCGACCGCTTGCTATCAATGGTTTCAGAAGTCGACGCCTGGGCTCTACGCACCGGTAATCTAACTGACTCAGACTTTGAAAAAATCGGCCAAGCGATGGGTACGCTCAGTGAATCGCAGATCTATATTGATGACACCCCTGGCATTACCGTCAGCGATCTGCGCACCAAAGCCCGACGTGAAGCTCATCAGCATGACTTGGGACTTATCATCGTAGACTACTTACAACTCATGAGCGGAGGAAGCCGCTTTAGCAGCGATGGAAATCGAGTTCAAGAAATCTCCGAAATATCTCGTGGGCTCAAAGGTATTGCCCGCGAACTCAATGTACCAGTCTTGGCACTGAGTCAGCTTAGTCGCTCGGTCGAAAACCGAAGCCCACAAATTCCTCAGTTGTCTGACCTTCGTGAATCAGGTTCAATCGAGCAAGACGCTGATGTTGTAGCATTCATATACCGCGAGGAGTACTACAACCCCGAAACGGATCGTAAAAAAATAGCTGATATTTTTATCAAAAAACACCGTAATGGACCAACCGGCGCGGTCGAATTAAGATTTGAAAACGAGAAACAGCGCTTCAGCAATCTGGACACTCGCCACAGTAGCAGTCCTTTTGGTGAATAAGGTCATGGGCAGGGTATAATAACCATAAGCATGAAACAACCCAATCTTAATTTACGCAAGTTACGAAATATTACTAAGTTTATGACTAACCATGTCCGTGCGCTGACATTTCTTACGCTTGCACTGGCAGTTGTATCTGGCCTGTTGTTGTATAGGCTTGGAACAATTGTCCCCGGTCTCAGTCCTATCGAACAGGCTAGCAGTAGAGCCATCTATGGGGGGAATGGCCTTTACCATCATCCATTTGACCTTCCGCTAGGCATTGTTCGATCAGTTGTCTTCTCGCTCACTAACCACCATGGCGCCTTTCTAAGTCGATTACCAAATACGTTATTTGGCCTGATGAGTGTTGGGCTAGTTGGGGTTTTGATAAAGTTTTGGCATGGCAATCGCACGGCTGTGCTAGCAACAGCGTTATATGCTTGCAATGCTTGGCTTCTACACATAAGCCGATTAGCTAGTAACGACGTACTGTATATGTGGGCCATACCACTGCTGCTGGTTATACAGCTTTTGATGCTACGCTACGGGCAACGCCGGTTGGTGCTTTTTGGTAGCATGGCCACTTGTGGACTTTTACTATACATTCCGGGCATGATATGGTTCGTGATTCTTAGCTTGTATTGGCAACGCGCAGCCATACAGGCTGGTTGGATGCAATTTACTCGTCAGTGGCAACAAGGACTGTATCTACTGAGCGGCCTCGTCTGGCTACCATTATTGATCGCGCGGATAAGTAGCTTAAATAGTCTGAAAACCTGGCTTGGCTTGCCACAACATTTTGATATTTCACTGATTGGCCATCAGCTGGCATTTATACCGGTTCATTTGTTCATCCGGGGCCCAATTGACTCTCAGCGTTGGCTTGGTCATGCACCACTGCTAGATATCTTTAGCCTAACTGTGGTCTTGACTGGTATATGGTTCTACGTTAATCATTTTAGAGCAACACGCAGTCGTTTACTTGGTAGCTATTGTCTAGTAGGCATAGTCTTGGTTGCGTTTGGCGGGCCAGTTGGGCTGAGCGTATTAGTACCACTACTTTACTTCTTCGCGGCTACGGGTATAGCCTACTTGTTGCATGAATGGTTGCGAGTCTTCCCAAGGAACCCGATTGCTCGCAAACTAGGCATCGGCCTGGTAGCCTTGGCTGTACTGGTAAGCTGTAGCTATAATTTACGAGCTTACTTTGTCGCGTGGCCCCATGACCAGACAACGCTGAGCACATTTGCTATACTACAACCATAACTGAGGGAGTTACTACCATGAGTCGATTCGACCAAGCCAAGATGTTAATGCGCGTCAAGAAAATTCAGAAAGAACTACAGAACCAGATCATAGTCGTTGAGAAAGGTGATGGCGCTGTAAAAGTTGAAATTACTGGTGAACAGAAACTCAAAAAAGTACGAATTGACCCGGAATATGTTGACCTTTCTGATATTGGACAGCTGGAACGCTGGGTTGAGGACGCTGTAAAGGAAGCAATTGCTGAGTCCCAGCGTATTGCTGCCGAAAAGATGCAACCAATGATGGGCGCATTAGGTGATTTAGGGCTGTAAGCGGACTTCGTTAGCACGTTATGCAGATGTTACCGCCGGCACTGACGGACTTGATAGAAGCATTCGGGCTTTTGCCTGGCGTTGGCCCGCGCACTGCCGAACGCTACGCTTATTACCTAGTACGTCATGCCAGTAACTCGGCCGATCGCATGGCAGACGCGCTGACGCACCTATCAGGCGGGATTGGCTATTGCGCGAAAACCTTCGCCCTCGTACCGGCCGGCCAAGAACTGTCTGCCATGTATACCGATCCTCGCCGCGATAAGACAACGATCGCCGTAGTGGCCGAGCCCTTTGATTTAGTAGCGTTAGAAAAGACTGGGCAATTTAACGGCACTTACCACGTGCTGGGTGGTCTGGTGTCACCGATTGATGGTATAGGCCCAGAACAACTACACATTGAGGAATTGGTTAAACGTATAGATGAAGATGAGGTAGTAGAAATCATTTTAGCTACCAATGCTAGCGTTGAAGGCGAATCGACGGCCTTATACATTCAGCAACAGATTGGTGAGCGTCCAGTGCGCATTACCCGCTTAGCAAGAGGACTATCAGTTGGCGTTGACCTGGAGTACGCTGACCAGATTACGCTTGGTAGGGCTCTTGAGGGTCGACAGACTATATAATCCGAGGCGGTTAGCTCTTAGCAGAGTCGTTTACGTTGATGCTTTTAACAGAGATATACAGAATGACCTACATTATTTTGTACATGCTTGCCAGAGTGGTCTATACCAAAGTGTACCTTTTAGCGTACCTTTTAGTGTACTTTTTAGCGTATACCGCCAGTTTACATATACTTAAAACCGTCTGTTAATTTCTGGAAGGTATGGTATCCACTTCCGAATGATTTAAAATAATCGAATATAGCTATAGCGGAAGTAATGGGGATAGGCACAACGGTAGTTTTAAATAGGCAAAAGTTAATTTACAGATTACAATTAAAGTAATGTACGAGCAGTTAGAACAAATACGACGGATCATCGAGACCGCGCATACAATCGTGGTTATTCAAGCCGATAACCCCGATGCTGATAGCCTTGGTAGCGCGTTGGCGCTAGAATCAATTTTGGGTGAGCTCGGCAAAGAGCCTTACCTGTACTGCGGCGTGGATATCCCCGGCTATTTGCGATACATGGCTGGCTGGGACAGAGTCCAAAGGGATTTACCTAACCAATTTGACGCCAGTATCATTGTTGATGCTTCGACTATGACCTTACTCGAAAAACTCCAAGAATCAGGACACATGGGCTGGGTGGCCAGCAAACCGTGTATCGTGCTTGATCATCATGCTACCGTCGAAAACCCTATCAATTTCGCCAGTGTAAGTATTATTGACGCCACCAGATCGTCAGCCGGTGAACTTATTATGCGCCTGACTCAACAACTTGGCTGGGCACTGCCATTAACTGCTATGGAAAATATTACAACTTCTATACTTGGTGATACTCAGGGTCTTAGCAATCAGTTGACCAGTGCTGAAACATACCGTGTGATGGCCGAGCTAACAGATGGCGGGGTAGATCGCCCAAAACTCGAGGAACTACGTAGAGCGGCAACCAAGATGCCAGCCATAATTATGCATTACAAGGGCGAACTGCTGCGCCGGGCTGAATTATCTCGTGACAATAGTATCGCAACCGTTACCATTCCTCAGGATGAAATTACCAAATTTAGCCCTTTATATAATCCTGGACCTCTTGTGCAGGGTGACTTGCTTCAGACACAGGACGTACTGGTGGCGATTGTCTTCAAAACTTATGACGACGGTAAGATAACCGCCGCTATTCGCTGCAACGCCAGCGCAGCAATTGCCGCAGACCTAGCTAGCAGCCTGGGTGGCGGTGGCCATGCCTATGCTAGTGGCTTCAAAATTACTTCTGGCAAGCCATTTAACGAAGTGAAATTAGAGTGTCTACGAACGGCGGCTGAACTACTCGATAAACTTAACATGGAAAAACCAAATGAAACTGTACAATACGCTTACTCGACAGACTGATACGATAACTCCTATTAACTCAGGCAAGCTGGGCATCTATACCTGTGGTCCAACCGTCTATGATTACGCCCACATCGGCCACTGGTTTACTTACATTCGCATGGACACGCTTGTTCGGGCCTTACGCGCTGAAGGCTATGAGACAACGTGGGTTATGAACATAACAGATGTTGGCCACTTAGTGAGTGACGCCGATGACGGCGAAGATAAGCTCGAAAAGGGCGCTAAGCGTGAAGGCAAAACTGCCTGGGAGGTAGCTGAGTTTTATACCAAGGATTTCTTGGAATGCATGGAACAGCTACATATTTTGGAGCCAACAAAAATTGTCAAAGCAACAGACCACATTGCTGAACAGATCAAACTTATTGAGCGGCTTGAAACCAATGGCTATACCTACGTCATAGATGACGGCGTCTACTACGACACTAGCAAATTTGAGGGATACGCCTCATTTGCCGCCTTAGATCTCGATGAACAACAGGCCGGAGTCAGAGTTAAGATTAATAATCAGAAAAAGCATCAAAGCGACTTTGCCTTGTGGAAGTTCTCGCCACAAGACCACAAACGCGACATGGAGTGGAGCAGCCCATGGGGAACTGGTTTCCCTGGTTGGCACATTGAGTGTTCTGCTATGAGCATGGAATACCTTGGTGAATCATTTGACATCCACACCGGTGGCATCGACCATATTCCTGTACATCATACCAATGAAATCGCGCAGTCAGAAGCCGCGACCGGCAAGCGTTTTGCTAACTATTGGCTCCATAGCAACCACGTAACCGTTGAAGGCGAAAAGATCTCCAAGTCTCTATCTAACGGAGTACGCTTACAGACTCTCGTCGAGCAAGGTTTTACCGCGCAGGCCGTCCGTTTACACGTCTTAGAATCACACTACCGTAGCCAATCTAAATTCAGCATTGATAGCTTGCAGGGCAGCGCTAACCGCCTGAAACACTGGCAGCAGGTTGCGCAACTCGCGTGGCAGCCTCAAATACAAATCCAAGCAATATCGAGAGACATACATGTAATCGCCGAAGAAATTAAATCCGCGCTTTCTAATGATCTCAATACTCCTCAGGTCTTAAGCATCATTGACGAACTATTTTCTCATGTTGAAACAGGCCTACTCACTGCTGATGATGTTAAGCCATTCAAAGAGTTTCTAGATTACCTACAATCTATACTGGGCATTGAGTTATCCGAAGAAGATATCAGTTCTGCCGACAAAGAACTCATACAATCTCGCAAGATTGCTCGTGACAACAAAGACTGGTCTAAATCAGATGAACTTCGTGACCAGTTGCTAACTAGTAACATCGGCGTTCGTGACACTTCAAGCGGACCAATATGGTTTAGACTTTAGCAAATTTCTCTGTTGTTTCGCGGTCAAATTCAGGCGTATCAATTATTTTGTGTGAGCGTAAATACTCTAATAAACCGATGCGTAAACAGCCGGCGACCGGTATAGCAACTAATCCTCCAAATAATCCACCAAAGCTAACACCAATGACTACTGACATAAACACCAATAGCGGAGACATGTTAGTAGAGTTAGCTTGGATCTTCGGCTGAATTAGATAGTTTTCGGTCTGTTGGTACAAGAAGTAATAGCCCAAGATGATGACAGCCGAAGTGGTGGAGTGGAACAGAGCTACTAGCGTGACAATAACAGCACCAATAGTATGGCCAACCATCGGGATTAAGCCACAAATGAATACCAGTACCATCAGCGCTATCGGATAACTAATATGCAGTAGCAGCAGAGCTGGCAAGATCAGTAATGAAGCAATCGCGGCTAGTGTCACCTGACCATTGACGTAGCCCTTGATGACTTTGTACATGTCGAGTGCTAGCCTATCCGCTACCTGATGATGGCGGTCCGGGATAACTTCACGAGTAAAGCGAAGCCAAGCTGGGCCCTCAACCAGCATCATGAATGTTAAAACTAGGATAGTTAGCATGGCAAAGACGCTGCTACCAATGGCTTGCAGGGTGCTAAAGGCAGCGCCACCAACATGTTTCAGGCGCTCAGAAAACTGCTTAGAAACACTATCGACTTGCTTCTCAAGATGATATTTGCGGATAATGCCCCCGACAGGGCTATTTTGATTACGGAAGTCTTTGATGAGGTGTGGGACGGCCGTGACGAAACTCTCGGTCTGTTTCACGAGTGGCGGCACAATACTGGCCAAAAACAGGCCCAAAAACAGCACGACTATCAAAAATGACAGACTAGTTGCTAACGACCGACTACCTCGACGTTTACCAGGAATACGCTGGCTCAGCCAATAAACAGGTGCGTTTAAGGCTAGCGCCAAGAAGAAGGCAGCAAATACTAGTACCAAAGCGTGCTCGGCCCTCCGGACAGCCAATAATAGCCCTATAGTGAACACTATCATTATGGCCAAACGGGCAAACGATTCGGTGGATATAGTTAAGGCGACTTCAGGCTTCTGGGAGCCACGTGTGAGGAATTGTGGTATGTTCATGTCTACAGTATCTCTGGACGGCGTCTTTTTTGCAACGCCTTCACGTAGCGGCTTACTAACTGGCCACCGACAACCGCTTCATCAAATTGACGAGCGTACTGTGCCCCCCAAGTGGCCATCGCCTGGCGCTGAGTCTGGTTAGTCAAATAATATCGTAATTTATCGGCTAGATCTTTGACTTCAGATCGATCAAATAACAAATCTGGTTGGGCCTCCATTGTTGAGGCGTAACCACTGTTATTAGCTGCTAACACGGAAGCCTTACCACTGGCCATTGCTTCGATCAAAACTATCCCAAAACTCTCCCCACCACTGCTAGGGAACACCGCGATGTCGGCCGAGGCGTAGTAGGCTGGCTTATCAATCTCGCTGACAAAACCGACAAACTCTACAACTTTTTCTAGTTCATTATCGGCGCTCAGCTTTTGCAAATTTTGTAGTTCTGGGCCCTTACCGCAGATAAGCAATCTAAATTTGACGTCTATAGTTTCCTTTTTTAGTAATGTAATGGCTGCTAAAAGAAGAGCGCAGCCCTTGCGAGGCACTAACCTACCTAAAAATAGGATAGTCAGTACATCATCGTCATATTTCGCTAAGGGCTTAGCCATATGAAAGCGCTGGTAGTCGATAGCATTAGGCACCACTTCGGTGGTTACTCCGTAGGTTTGCTTAGAAAACGCCTGCGCGGCAGTCGAAACAGACACGATCTCATCAAACTTTCGAACCGTAGAATGTGTATACATGCCCAACAAGCGCGTTGCCGCGTTCACCATTGGTGACAAAGCAACAATATGGAACGTCCCTATAACAGCGGTCGTAGGCGCCGCTGCGCTAATCAGGCGACCAGCGAGCCAGGGGCTGTAGGGTACCTGCACGTGTAGCACATCAAACTGTTGCTGTTCCAGGAATGATCGGAGAAGGCGACGTGACGTCGGCAAAGGGATCGACATGCCATTGCCATTGAACCTAACTGAAATGTTACGGCTCAAACTGTGTATGTTTGGTATGTCAGTTCGGGTGGTCGTTCCGACCAAATAGTGGACATCATGCCCTTGATTCCGTAACCAATTACCAATGCTTAAAATATACTGTTGGACACCGTCAGGCTTATCGAGTGAATCATCAAATACGAAACCAACTTTGAGCGCTACGGGATTAGGCGCCATGGCGTTCTTTGAGAGCGTCTTCATAGAGCGACTCGTATTGATCCACGACGTGCTCGTAGCTAAATTGTTGCACATATTCAGCTGCCCATTTTTGCCATAGATCACGCAGTGGCTGATTCTCGATTAGCAGTTTTAAGCGTCGAGCAAACTCAACATCATCACGTGGGTTGACGACCGAAACAGCGCCCAGCTCCTCCATAACATCACTGTAACCGGAGTTGTTTCCAGCAACTATGACAGTATCTGTGGCCATGGCCTCGAGCAGTACAATACCAAAACTCTCGCCATATATAGCCGGCGAGCAGTAAATGTCGGCTTGCCCAAGTAATTCAACTTTGAGCTCTTGCGAGATGTAGCCCAAGAAACTAACATTTGGCAATTTGAGATCTTCGGATAGTAATTCTAGTTTTTCACGATTAGGACCATCACCGGCGATGATCAACTGGACATTGTCCATCTCTTGCGTCAGCAGTTTATATGCTTGCAATAGGTATTTTACGCCTTTACGGCCCTCAAGTCTGCCGATGTACAATATCGTTTTCGGCCCGTCAATTGATTTGGATTTTTTCTTGGCTGTTACAACTGGCTTGTGGTACTTGTCCAAGTCTATGCCATTCGGGATAATTGTAATTGGTTGATCTGTTAGGGCCGCAGCATATTCCGCCGCAGAGTCTGAAACCGCGGTTAAGTGGTGCAAGTATTTCATGACTGACTTCATGTAAGGGGTGACTACTCTGACTACAGTGCGCGACATTAATGTCTCGGGGACTTTGGCATGGAAAGTCGCAATATTAACACTATTAGAACGTAATAATATTTGACGGCTGATCATTGGTATCCATGGCTCGTGAAAATGTAATATATCAAACTGCTCATGCATGAGCAGTTCGTCAATTTTATCTGTGTCGTAGCTAGCCGATACTTGGACAGTGGTGTGCATGGGCGAACGAAAATCAGTAGAAGTGCCAGCAAATATTACATCGGGTATGTCGACGACTTCCGCGTCACGGGGCAGAGGGGTAATGATCTTTACGACGTGACCACGCTTAACCAGCTCATCATGCGTCGCCAGCACGATTTCGTTGACGCCACCACCCTTAGTGATGTTGTACGGGCAGACTAGTCCGATTTTCATATTGTTCTCAGTATACCTTATTCAGAGTCGGTTACGGGTTCCGAGCTAGTACACGTCGTAGCTTAGTCGGCAATAACACGCCCATTTCTGCTTTGGTTGCTAGCACTGGTGGTGTGTGGGCCTTGGAAGATGCTAACACTTGATGGTAATCCTTAAAAACAATACGCATGTGTTGCTCAACTATATTATTGTCAAAGTAGTGGTCACCCTCAGTGGCAACATGCCACACTGGCAAATCAATACGACTTTTGCAGTTATCGAGCTTCAAAAATTCACTGGTAGTCAGCCAGTGAGTCCGGACATCATTAATTTGCCACAAATGGGTGTCAAACTCAAGCATTTGCTTAAAATACTCAGGACCCACTTCGATGAAGCGTTTCTTACCCGCCGATAGGCGCTTATAAATTGTACCGATAGTAAAACTATTCAGCCCTAAGTATCTAATGATTAGGGCTACCGGCCGGGTGGCGAACAACCTCGTTAATCGTTTGTAGTTACGCTGCTTCAATGGTGTAAAACGAAAATCATCCATATGCATAAAGCCAACTACACTAACTAACAGATCAACTTTTTTTGTGAGTTCTGGATATTTTTGTAGCATTCTAGTTGCCACAACAAAACCATAAGATATAGCCACAATCGTAACCCGCTTACGCCTGTAACGAAGCTTTACAAAGGCTGCCAAATAATCGGCGAAGTTATCAACATTTGGGCGCTTATGAATCTGATTAAAACTATCCATGCCCCCAAACCCAGGTAAGTCAGGCATCGTAACAGCACCATAGTCATGAAGATTCTCAACTAATCCCCACCAGCGTTCGAGTTTGGCGTGATGACCATAAACTAATAGAATTTCCCGCTTTTTTTTAGGTGGTGCCGGCACATACAACATTCGCCCCTCAAGGCCATTAATATTCAAAGGCTGAATGTAATCAGCCGGATTATCGGTTATAGTCTGCGTCATGCCCATATCTATCAGCTTATTATCTGTAATTAGTAGTCATTTTAGCAATAAATACGACTTTTTACCACAGTTGTCGCCAACGCTTGTATACTAGTATTATGAAACGCCATTACGCTGCTATTGCCATAGTCGCCCTGTTCTTGGCTGGTGTATTTATCTACGGGCATAAAGGTTCGCTGACTACGCATGAGTCTAGTTCTCCGACAACGGACGCTCGCAAGCATTCGCAAACTACTGTAGTTAAACCGAACGCGCTCAGTTTTGACAAAACTCAGCTGTCAACGACCGATCCTTCGAGCATATGGGCTGTAATCAATAAGCAACATCCATTAGTACCCAAGACGTACACACCAATTGATTTGGTCACGCCGAGTGTAGCGCTCCGCGTACCAGGTAACCAGACTATGCAGCTTAGAAGCGCACCGGCTGCGGCTTTGGAGACAATGTTTGCTGCTGCCAAGACAAATAATTTGAATCTCATGATCGCCAGTGGTTACCGTTCGTACAATTACCAGGTCAGTTTATACGGCGGCTACGTATCATCGATAGGGCAGTCGCAGGCCGATATCCAGAGTGCGCGACCTGGTTTTAGCGAACATCAGACTGGTTTAGCGGTAGACATTGAACCGCTGTCCAAAAACTGTGAATTAGCACCGTGTTTTGCTCAAACACCCGAAGGGCAGTGGCTGGTTACAAATGCCTACAAGTACGGTTTTATTTTGCGTTACACCGATGCTACGACAACGGTTACGGGCTATGAGGGTGAGCCTTGGCACTACCGTTATGTCGGTGTTGAGCTGGCCACTGAGCTACACACCGCTAATGTGGCCACTTTGGAGCAATTCTTCACTGTAAGTGGTGGGACCAACTACTAACTTCGGCCGACCTCCTTGTATGCCATTGGCATAGTAGGGGGTGCTGGAACTAGTGAGAGACTTGCTTGCTGGTTAGGATCGGAACATTCAAGCCATATTTATCAAGAGTTGTCGTCATGCGATCGTGTTGAGCTGCTGCAGTGGTTTTAAGCTGCTGCTTATCAATGAGTGCCTGGGTCGTGTTATCCAATAAGTACATGTGTACATTACTGCGGGCACTGATAGTTTCAGCGGCGGCCTGAGCGGCAGACCATTCGTAGTTCACGTACAAGGGTAAATAGCCGACTATCGACGGTTGATAGGTCTTTTGGTCAATCGTTATATAGCCTAGTCCATTAAACAGTGTCTCCGCTGGAATCTGAGTATTTATGAAGTTACCAAGACTGTACCAGACTATCGTTTTACCACCACCTGAGCTGGTCAGTTCCTGAACGGGCTGCAACTCATGTGAGCCATGACCAAGTACAATCTGCACACCTTGATCGGCCAGCCACTGAGCATCTTTTTGCTGCTCGTTGGTAACCGTCGTCGAATATTCTGTACCCCAACGCATGCTCGCAATAATTACTTTAGCACCATCAGCTTTAGCCGCGGTGATCTGATTAGCAGCAAAGCTTGTCGAAAAAACATTGACACCATAATCGTTCTGAGCCGGCGATTCAATATTAATGTAGGTCGTGTAAGCCAAAAAGGCGAACTTTACGCCTTTAACGCTAAAGTAATGTACAGCGTCGTGCTCAGCGGGCGAGCTATTCTCACCAGCCACCGCCAACATATTAGGGACTGCTTTCCAGGCATCCACGGAGGCGGTTATATTGGCCTGCGTAAAATCAAAACTATGATTGCTGGCAGTATTAACTAAATTACAACCAAATTTACCCATATCTGTCACAAAATCAGTGGGAGAATTGAACCGAGGATAGCCTGTTATGCCGAGTGCTTTACCACCATTTAGAATTGGGTCATTACAAAATCTAATGTCTGACTTGGACAGATAGGGCTGCAAATCAGCCACCATCGGCAGATAATTATACGATCCATCCGTTTTCTTGGCTTGGGCATTGATGGTATCGTGCGCTATCCAGTCACCACTTGCTACGAAGCTAATCGGTGCCGAATCTTTGACTACTGGATTAGTCGTGATTATTTTGGCTGGTTTAGCAATTGCTGGGGCATTGACCTGACTACTAAAAAAGACTCCGGCACCAATAGCTAAAAATATGATCACACAGGCGATTAAAAACAGATGTTTTTTGTGTCGAGAGTTATGTTTATGTTCAGCACCATACATACTCCCATTATACCAGTTGCTACCATAGATTTGGCTGGCAGTGCCAAGTACGGTAAAATCAATCAGTGCAATGGGGCGTCGCCAAGTGGTAAGGCACTGGTTTTTGGTACCAGCATTCGCAGGTTCGAACCCTGCCGCCCCAGCCATAGCATACGTGTAGCTTCTGGTAAAAATATAATAAGTCAACATAGAGCAGTCTCTAAATATTCCTCTACTATTCTGTTGACTTATTGCTATTGTTTTATTATTATGCTATAAGTTTACAATACATCATGAAAAGATCCCTTTACGTCCTTGTATTATTCCTGCTCGTTAGCTCCCTGATTCTGCCTGCGTCCCAGGCTTTTGCTCAGAGTCCTAATTTGATTATAAACCCTTCGGTAGAAACAGCTACCAGCGGCCAGCCACTGAACTGGGCCAAGAATGCATGGGGATCAAACAGCCCAGTGTTTGACTACTCCTCTACTGGCCATAGTGGTCTTTACGGCCTTTCCGTCTCTATGTCTAACTACATTTCAGGTGATACAAAGTGGATCGCCGACCCGGTAGCAGTCACAGCTGGACAAACCTATACCTACAGTGACTACAGTACCTCCACCGCTCCCACAGAACTTGATGCAGCCTACACAAATGGCTCTGGTAATCCTACTTACGCCTATCTAAAAACAGTACCAGCCAGTACCGCCTGGCAGCTAAATATAACTACATTTGTTGTTCCCCCAGGTGTTGTCAGTCTATCCATCTATCACATATTATACTCAAATGGCTCTCTCCAAACCGATGATTTCAGCCTGACGACTCCTGATATAACATTACCAGCGCCAACACCTCCCGTAACCAGTACAAATTTATTGGCAAATGCTTCATTTGAATCTGTAAACAACGGTGAGCCGACATCGTGGAACCGAGGTAGCTGGGGCACTAACACCGCTTCGCTCAGTCTTGTAAGTGGTGGTGCTCACACCGGCAACTATAGTGCCAACGTGAGTATTTCTAACATAACGAGTGGAGATGCTAAATGGTTTGGTACGCCCGTCAGCATTACAGCAGGCACGTCTTATGCCTATGAAGATTACTACCAATCTACTGTGATGACTCGAGTAGTGGTTGTAATGACTGGTAGTCTAGGCACCACTTATACCTCGCTGCTTTCAGCGCCCACTTCTAATGTTTGGACGTTGTACAGTGGTAGTTTTAGCGTACCAATCGGCGTACAAACAGTTACCATTTATCACCTTTTGGACCAAGCCGGATCACTAAGTTTAGACGATGTCTCGCTCACACCTGTAGCTACACCGGCACCCGTTCCTACGCCACTACCAGCTCCAACCAACAATGCAATTGTGAACCCTTCGTTTGAAGTAGCGAATGGGTCAAATCCAGCATCATGGGAAGCCGATACCTGGGGCACTCATACAACTAGCTTCGCATATCTACACGATGAAGGCCACTCAGGCACGAGTAGCGCAAAGGTCACAATCTCAAACTATGCCAGCGGTGATGCCAAATGGGGCTTTACTCCGCTAAACAACCTGACGACTGGCAGCGCTTACAGCATGTCAGCGTGGTACAAGACAAATACTCAGCCACGTGCAGTTGCAAGCTATATTGACGCGCGTGGCACCAATCGATATCTCGAATTGTCTAGGCCTCTAACCTCAGTGGACGCTGCGACGACATGGCATCAATACGCGACGAAAATATATCTACCATCAAACGCCACGTCAATTTCAGTGTTTTTATTAATCGCAAGCAACGGCTGGCTACAAACCGACGATTTTAGCCTGACTCCTTATACCCCGGTCGGCTTCGGTGCACCTATAATCAGCCTGACTTTCGATGACGGTTGGTCATCTATTTATACTAATGGGCTGCCCTTGCTAAAGAAGTATGGTTTTGTATCGACCCAGTACCTCATAAGTGGTGCAATTGGCACAAGTGGATACATGACTAGTGCAATGGCGAAGTCATTTCTGTCTACAGGCAGTGAGATTAGTTCCCATACAGTCAGTCATCCTGACTTGACTACATTGACCGCTAGCCAATTAGATAACGAACTACACAACTCACAAACCACTTTACAGGCGCTGTTTGGTCTTGGTGTGGCCCAAAACTTTGCGTCGCCATATGGTACTTACGACGCCGCAAGCATAGCTGGGATACAGAAGTATTATCGCTCCCACCGCTCGACTGGTGTTGGCTATAACAGTAAAGATACCTTCAATCCTTATGATATTGTGGTTCAGAATATTGAGACTACGACTACACCTGCAGAAGTCGCCTCCTGGGTGGCTAGAGCAAAAGCTGATAAGACATGGTTGGTGCTGGTTTATCACAAAGTGAGTAATTCAACTAGTCTCGATGATTACGCGGTTACACCTGCGCATCTCGGTGAAGAATTGAGCAATATTCAAGGTTCAGGCATTTCAGTCAAGACCATTAACCAGGCATTAGACATAATCCAAGCTCAGTTATAATTAAAAATTGCTTTTATATAGTATTATAGTATCTTATTTACATTTTTACATTTTTAGTGTATAGTCTATATTGATAAGGTTTGGTCAAGCAGGGTAACCTCATAATCGAGGTCTTCTTCATGTTTGCCCACTTTTCGGAATTGAGAGGAAAGCTACATATGGCTCGTAAACCACGCGTAATTGCTCTGGTGCCAGCGCACAACGAAGAAGATATAATCAAAGATACAATTACTTCTTTGATGGCTCAAACATACCCCTTCGCATATGTACTTATTATCACTGATAATTGCACGGACAATACGATCCGTATAGTAAAACGTCTACAGCAAAAGTACGGTTCAGATAAACTTCGATTGCTCAAAACGGAAGCCAATACGCATAAAAAAGCTGGCGCGTTAAACCAAGGATTTGAAGCTACTCGCAAAAGTCGCCCAGATTATATATTTGGTATGGACGCGGATACAATCATTGACTCACGTATGGTAGAAGAGGCTATCAATCAATTTAAGCTAGAGCCTCGAACGGCAGGTATCTGTTCGGCATACAGGACGTTGCCGCTTAAGCCCAACGCCAGCCATTGGGAACGCTTTCTATGGCGTCTTCAGAACATCGAATTTGGTCTTGCGAATGCATGGCGTGTCGAAAATTATAAAAGTGCCAGAGTTCTGCCTGGGGTATCTGTGATGTTTCGATCTAAGGCCCTTGGAGAGGTTTATAAATTACACAGAGGTACTGTCTGGGCAACCGATAGCCTAGTGGAAGATTATAGGCTAACCCTCGAATTAAAAGATCTGGAATGGGACGTTAAATCATCAGTTCGTATGATTTCTTGGTCAGATGTGCCATTGCGTCTCGCTGGCAAAGGCGGATTATTCGACCAAAGACAGCGCTGGTACAGCGGTACTGTGGATGAGTTACGACAGCGTGGCCTTAAAAAGCATTCACGATACGAGGTATTCACCATAGCGTTATTATCCCTTAACTTTATGATGCGCCTGCTTTTACTAACTGCTTATTTAACCATTCTTGCAACAGGCCACAGCTTGCAATTACTATCATTCTTTTTACTACTCCCTATCGTTGCGGCAACGATACAATACCATCGGTGGATTACCTACACTGACCAACGCGATAAGTGGCAGGGTCTTATGACTTTGCTACTGTTCCCAAACGAACTATACGCAATATTTAGAGAATTTATTTATTTATATGCGATTTGGCTTAGTTATAGACGACCGAATCGGGCCTGGTAGCCCTTTAATGAAGAAAGATCAAGGAAAATAGTATGTATACACCTCTCTCAACTCCCGTTTTTAGCACTACGTTGCCGATCGCTAGTGTCAATTTGTCACTCCACACATTCTTTGGGGTTACTTGGCACATATTGTTGCCATACACCTTATTTGGTGCTGTTCTAATGATATATTGCCAAACAAAGCTAATACGTGGTCAGAGAGCTCTGAAAAGAGCGAACAAAGACATCGATGCGCTCGCTTCTACCAACTAATTCTGGCTCGCGAACTTGTCCTCTTAGCCTCACTGTTGTGACACTCACGGCGTGCGCAGTATCACTTTATTTTTAATGTTCCGATGTACGGGTAGTAGCGTATTGAACGGATGCCTAGTGACGACGGCAATGCGGCGTCGTTTACGCCATTACCGGGAAAGTGCGCGGTGTCCAAGCCACCCCAGCTCCCACCGATTGCTAAGTTCGCGATAAGATAAAAAGGCTGATCAAACGGCCAGGTAGTATAGTCCGCACCAGATTTACGTGTGTAGGTGTAATACTGCTGATCATTCACCTCAAAAGTGAGGCTAGTGGGTGTCCAAAGGAGCGAATATTTATTAAAGTTGTCGCTGCTATCAGTCACATGCACAACACCATTTGACCCAGTACCGTCAGCCCTCAGACTAAGGTCGGAAAGAGTGTGCGCGACACCATAGACTGAATCTGGCTGGAAGCCAACAGACTCTAGAATATCGATCTCACCACCATTTCTATATCTCAAGGCATTGTCGTTAGGGCTTTTTTGGGCGTATATGTCGTTCGCAGGCAGTAACCATACTGCTGGCCATGTACCGACTCCTTTGGGGAGTTTAGCGTTAATGTCAATCCGACCATATTGAAACGTTTGCTTGCCTTGAGTTTCAATTCGAGCTGAGCCATACTTATATCCTTCTGGCTCGGATTGTCGGTTAGCAATCAATTGTAATACTCCGTTAGCAATTCGGATGTTGGAAGGGTTGCCGGTATAATATTGCTGCTCGTTATTACTGTTTTCAGCTGGGCCTACGAGAGTATTCCAATAACGTGAATCTAATGTAGTAGCTTTACTGTGTTCAAAGTCTTGTGACCATGATGGTTTAGTTCCGAAAAGGGGATTATTTTGACTAGGATATACAACTGTACGCTGAACTGCACTGGTTTGAGCAGCTACTACTGAAGTTTGTAAGCTGCTGCTATTGTCTGTGGATTGCAATAAGTGAAAATGTACTACGACAATTCCACTCATCACGCTAAGGATTCCGTAAGTGCTTCCACGAAGTAACAATCTATATTTCATGTTCAATCGTTTCTGACGGCCACGTAGGTGTAGAAAATTACCATTCATGATAGTATTATAGTATATATTATGATGTATGTCAATTATACATACAATTTTATTGCTGTGGCGTAAATATTACTGTTAGAATATATTTAATGATCGAAAATAACATATGAAGTTAACAAAAAAGGCTGTACCGTACTACCAGCATGGGCGAGTGCTTAAGCCTAATAGCCATCGCCAATATTTACGCCTCAAAGAAACCGCTGCAGCGGCTTTAGTATGCACCGTTATTCTATCTTTTGTTTCTACATTTTCTACATTCAACAAAGGAGGCCAGTTGAAACAACCCAATAATTCGCCCTCAGCTGTGTCATCTCAGGGTAAAATCGGCGTGTCACGTCCCGTAAGCTTTTCAGTAATCGCGACGGATCTAGCCGAGTCAAAAGCAGTCACCGGATCTACCACAAAAAGTCAAGCAAACCCACTCGCCCAAATACCGCCAAAGCCAATATGGGTTACCAAACTTCTATTTACCGATCCTGCAAATACTGCTGCACAATATATTTCGTCTAATCCAAATGTAGATGGTAACGTTTACATCGCGAGAATGGCAAAAATTCCAGTGGCGCAATGGTTTGGAGACTGGAACTCAAATATAAAAGATGATGTTAACTCCTATGTTTCAGCTGCAGCTTCAGTAGGAAAAGTGCCAATTGTCGTGGTCTATAATATCCCCAATCGTGATTGTGGAGGCTATTCTGTCGGTGGAGCCAATGGTCTCGCTAGCTATACCGAATGGGTAAATCGTGTGGCTGAAGGAATCGGTGGACGAACAGCTGTCGTAGTAGTTGAGCCTGATGCGTTAAGCGCTCTTGATTGTCTTCCTGTTGCGCAGCAGCAAGAACGCATACAATCAATAGCGCAAGCAGTAACAATTCTTAAAGCCCAAGCGCTAACCTCGGTATATATAGATTCCGGCACAGCTGTGTGGCAACCCGCAAAAACAATGGCCTCAAGATTGGAATCTGCAAATATCGGGGCCGCAGACGGCTTTAGCTTGAACATATCATACTTTGCTCCCACAGCTCAGAGTCGTGCATATGGTGATCAACTATCGAGTCTTATTGGATTCAAACATTACATCATCGATACCTCGCGAAATGGCGGAAACAATACAGTGACAGGTATGCAATGTAATCCCCCTTTCGCATCTTTCGGTGATATGCCAACTACAATAACAAATAATCCATTAAATGACGCGCTTTTATGGATAAAAATACCCTGGGAGTCCGATGGAGAATGTAATGGTAGCCCTGGCCCTGGACAAGAGTATTGGTCTTATGCAATACAGCTAGCAAAAAATGCAGGCTGGTAAAAATAGAAATAATATAGAATATTTACAAAGCCTCAGCGGCTTTGAGTATGCTAGTGTTGATACGAGTGTCCTATATGTTTAGTGGGTGGACCGTTAAAGCTTTACGATTATTAAGAAACATGATATCAATGTTTTATGACAAACCTAACGGAACCAGAATACATAACGATGCATCAGCATTTGTATGATTTGTTCGATCACACTGTATCTCAGACTCAAGGAATGCCATTCGAAAATCTTGCCCAGGACTGGCCTACAGATGCTTATAGGTTATTGGACTACCTTATTGTGACAGCCATGTTTAATTCCGACTTAAGCAGCATTACATCTACAAACCCTACTATGTAGACAGATGTCAAAGCTGCCATGGCCTGTTTTGCAGAACGTGACCCTGACAACATAATTCGGGACGATGATATCAAGCCCAAGGATGTTGTTCTTTCGGTATTCAAAAAACCAAGATTCTAGAGTAATCTTCGTGGTCAGAAAATAGAACCAACAGTAGTGGCAATATTTCGAGTAGGTCCCACTAACTAGCCATTTAAAAAAGTAAAAACATTATGCTCAATTTGCGCAGTTCAAGAAAGGGAATGTATAATCAATGCGCAATGACCATTTTCACTGTATTTACAAAAACTGAAAATGATATGTTTGTCCATATATTACGTTTAAACACTCACCGTGACATAGCAAACTTTCAGTAACTGGCGCATGGGCGATACAGAGTTCCTGCAGCGTGTGCAGCTACAAGTAATAGAAGTTTAACGTTATTAGGTTACTCAGCCACTTCGCTGCTACGGCCTAATCTACTCTTGGTGAATGATAAAAATGGCTGTATCATTACCTGAATGGAAAAACTGTTGGCGACTCCTGTTGCTGAGACGATCACGAAGGTTATTGAATCTACATCTTTAGCTAAGTCAGTAGGGCTGTTCGGCGCCGTCATCATCAGCGGCGGTATTGGTCTGGATCTGCTGTCCCAACATATGCTGTGGGAGAAGGGATCGACGGAAATCACCTCAGCCGAAGATGACGAGGCGACAACTGATCATCGGCGATGGCTAGCACTGCCTGGGCTCGGCCGACAGTCCGGACATTTCATCGGCGAGCAGACTAAGGGTCTGCTACCGGGTGTTTTTGACTATGCGAATTATGCTAGTCGCGGCATATCAAGTAAAGCGGTGGGTACCGCTCTGGCAGCGTATTATGACCGGCATTATTCTGCTGATTCTAACTTAATGCGCCAAAATGTGATAGTACACAGTATGGGCTTACCGACCTTTTTAATGGGGGTTGAGTGGTGCATCAACCATGGCATTACGGTGCCACCGGTTGAAACGCTATTAGCATTCAGCTCTCCACTGCACGCAAAACACACTTTCATGGAAGAACGCATAAGACTGATGACTCGTATCCCCTATCCAGGTGGGGCGCTGAGTAAACTGGGAGTCGAATTCTATCAGCGCTTTGAGCGTGAAAAGTTCCGACTATCTGCATTGGGTCACTCGGCACTAGGAGCTCTCAAAGTTTCATATCGGGAATGTCCTCCGGCGCTTTGGTCAAGTCAGGTACGCACAATTGCCCATAGAAACAGTTATCATCCCAACCAGTTTGCAGATGTCATTACCCCTGAAACAGCAATATTTCACTACGGTGATATGCAAGATCGGACCGTCGATATCGGGTCAGCTCGATCTGGTTTGTTAGACTTTGCCGCTTCGTATGGCACTCGCCTAAACGTTGTAGATGTACCAGGTGACGGCCATGCTAATATTGCAGGACCTAGAACTTTGCAGCATTTACGTAGTTTGTTTGTCCGCAGTCGAGTGGAGTGATCGGTCTGCCGAAAGTCAGAGTATCGTTTTGATCAAAACAGAGCAGAACTACTTTGATAGGTATGTTTTAAGTTCTCATAGTATTCGAACGTCTCTATAGTGACCTTTAGTGTGGCGTATAAATCCAAGCATATGCATAACTGAGAGAATTAGTATCGTCTATATCTTTAGCGGTTAATGCTGCGAATTTCTGCTGGGCCGACAATGGATCGTACAATGCTCGGTACATTAGCAGGTAATCTTTGAAAACGGTTGGCTCATTGCCACTAAGTTCGTTTGAAAGTCCTGTTAAAGGTGCCGGTAAAGCAGTTATATGGGTTAGGTAAAAGTAGTTACTTGCCGGCGAGAGCGGTATGAGCTGAATACCCAGTTTGGCCTCGGGCGTGGCATTAAAGAATGTGGCGTAATCGAGCTTACTACTCCACACTAGCGGGACTATGGAGTGGGTATACTCAGGTTGAGTAGTTAT
>JBBRNI010000002.1:0-161878 GCA_038230395.1 Saccharimonadales bacterium (SeqCode)
CAAGCAAAGAGTTTGATAGCGTAGATGAATTTCTCGCTGACCTAAAAAAGTAGATGTTATGACCATTCGTTATTTGCCTAAGTTCAAAAAACAATATAAAAAACTACCGCATAAACTGCAGACGCAATTTGACGAACGAGTGCAGTTATTCAACGTAGACCCTACGCTTCCAATGCTAAAAGTTCACCCTCTAAAAGGTGAGTACCGGGGTTACTGGAGTATGAGTGTGAGTGGTGACATCCGTGCATTATACATAATGACCGGTGACACTATAGTAATCTTCGCCCTAATAGGTTCCCATAGTCAGCTATACGGTTAACTCTCATCTCGGTTGCAATAACGTCTACGGTGGCCCTCCAAAGCATAAGTATCACGAGAGGCCTTTGAGTGGTATTTTTATATGATAGTATCTATACATATGAGTAAAATTACTGACGACCAAATTAAACCACTTCGAAAATGGAATATATCTGCAGGTGTACTTCATCTAACATCCCTTATCGCCGTTCTCATACTTTCCAATAACTTCTCTTTGCCAGTGACTGCTACATACATGACTGGTCCTCCTGGCTCAACTTTCACCAATCCAATACATTTATTTAGTAATAACGTAAGCTACACAATAGCTTTGTTTCTCGGACTTTCAGCATTTTTCCATTTTTTTGTGTCATCAAAAAAAGTCTTCACAAAATATGCGGCTAATTTAAAACAAAATAAAAATATCTTTCGCTGGGTTGAATACTCACTCAGCTCCTCAATAATGATATTTCTAATTGCTCAGCTAAACGGAATCAGCGATTATGCTGCACTTTTGGCTATTTTTGGAGTAAATGTATCTATGATTTTGTTTGGTTGGCTACAGGAAGAATATAACAATCCCGGTGAAGGTCGATGGTTACCATTTGTATTTGGTTGCATAGCAGGAATTGTTCCTTGGATAATCGTACTAGTCCAGCTCGCTACTCCTGGTGGCCCCTCAGCTACTAAAGCGCCTGGTTTCGTTTACGGAATTGTCATATCGCTTTTTATATTCTTCAATTGTTTTGCTTATGTTCAATTCAAGCAATACCAAGCAAAAAATAAATGGGCGAACTATCTACGTGGCGAGAAAGCCTACATTGTATTAAGTTTTGTGGCTAAATCTTTACTTGCGTGGCAAATATTTACGGCAACTCTTGTAAAATAAGTTCCTTATTTTGTAATCCCATTGTAGTTGCAATAACATCTACGATGGCCCTCCAAGTATAAGCATCGTAAAAGACTTCCTCAGGAGTCTTTTACTTTGATTGGTGAGTACGGCCATTAAGTACTTTGCCGCTAGCATTGGTAGGGTGTCAGGGTTCGGTAGGGCAAAGTCACGCCTAGGTGCTAGCACCAGGCATAATTTTGCGGCAGAGCGCCTCAGCGCAATCCCTCCGATCCACCCGATTTGCTTATACTTAGATAAAGCCAAGGTGACACACTCGGTGAGGCCCTTGCCAATCTAAAAGAGGCTCTGGAGCTTTATTTTGAAGTAACTACAGAGCAGGATGTAGCTGATATATCCAGCCCCACTTTCCTAACTACGGTAACCATCTAGACCTCATGCCTATAAGGGCAGGCCATCAAAATTCTCCAAGCTAGGGGTTTTGTAGTTGCCCGACAACGCGGCTCTCATGTCGTCCTGACTAAGCTAGACGAAAAAACCAAATATACGACAGTCGTACCTTTACACAAATAGCTAAAAAAAGGAACTATCAAAAGTATTGCCAAGCTAGCCGGTTTAGACAAAAGCGACTTTGGTCTCTAACATAATTTCGGCTGCGGTAGCGTGCACGGTGGCCCTCCATTAGGTTTACGTTTATTTTTTGCTAAGATACTCGTATGAGTTATTTTCGACGGCACTGGTATCAACTCGGTTTTGTCGCAGCGATTGTATTTTCAGGCATATTAATTATTTGGCACCGGGATATATCGGAGTTAAGGTTATTGCTAAGTATTAGTTTGATTACGCTTTTCATCCATCAGTTCGAGGAGTACCAACTGCCAGGCTACTTTCCTCGGATGGTCAATACTGCTATGTTCCGAAGCAATCAACCTGATAGATTTCCCCTTAACACCAACACTGCGTTACTCATAAACGCCGGCTTGGGCTGGACACTCTATATGCTAGCTATAATCTTAGGACAGCACGCAGTATGGCTAGCAACCGCCACAATTGTTATCTCTGCGGGCAATGTCATAGCTCATACGATACTCTTTAATATCAAAGGTAAAACATTTTATAATCCAGGTTTACTTACCTCACTAGTGTTATTTTTGCCGATGACGGTGTACTATTTCATATTTCTCAGCCGACACGATCTATTGCATCCCGCCACATTAACTATCGGTATTCTACTCGGGTTATTGGTTAACTATTTCGGCGTGATTAAGTTAATTACCATACTAAGCGACAAGAAGACTGTTTATATTTTTAAGCCCTTTCGATAAGGCTTCACATATCTAAAGGCTGTAAGCCCTATGTATTCTTGCCTAGCTCGGTTGCGATAGAGTGCTCGTTGGCCATCTGAGTTTAAGCATTATAAAAACTCTTCAATCAAAAAATATTGTTTGGTATAATTAAAAAACATAAAACGACTAACAAAAATATCCATCATACTTGTTTTAGCCACAATTACAGCTACATCTTTGTATTATATTAGCACGCACCCTTCGAATGCTCGACCAAAGCAGATTCATAAAATGTATCTAACAAAGTCTTTTGCTATAGTGAGATTATGAAAATAGAAGATTACTATCTAATCGGAGACTTGCGCACGACGGCCTTAGTATCCAACAGAGGCTCTATTGACTGGCTTTGTTTGCCTTACTTCGATTCACCCAGTGTTTTTGGCACGTTACTGGATAGCAAGGCAGGCTGTTTTAGCTTAGATGTTGATGGTTATGAAGTGGTCAGCGATTACATGGAAGCCAGCGCGGTAGTCCAGCTTACTGCCACTAAAGGTGGCAAAAGTTTCAGCCTGAGTGACTACATGGTTCCAGAAAATGCTACCCAAGCTACAAATCAATACCTAGTACGGAAAATAACGGCTATAAGCGGACAGCCTACGGTACATTTTAGCTTTCGACCGCGGCCAAATTACTCTTTAGGTGATGTTACCGTGGGGCACGACGATGAACTGAGGCTGGAGGTTGAAATTGGTACTGGCTTACTAATTATGCATCTTCCAATAGGGACAATAGCTGCGGCCGCCGGTGATCATTTTGATATCTCTATACAGATGGAAGCTAAGGGTAGCAAGGAATTAATATTAGAATTTGTGCCAGCTGGCCATGCTTCACTGCTGCGAAATGATTTAGAAGCGACGACTAACGATTTCTGGCACAAATGGGTAAGCAGAGGCCGATACTTTGAATTTTGTAAGCAAAAACTAATTCGATCAGCTATAACCCTCAAATTACTCCAATTTTACCCGACCGGTGCAATTGTGGCGGCGCCGACTACCTCACTGCCAGAAGAAATTGGCGGTGTCCGTAACTGGGACTACCGCTACGTATGGATCCGTGACGCTACCTATACGCTATATGCGTTTTATGTGTTGGGGTACTACGAGGAGGCCGAGCGGTTTTTTAGCTTCATTAAGAAAATTACCGAGCAGTGTCTGGCCAATGACTTTAGTATCTCTGTTATGTACACAATTTGGGGCGAAGTTGTGCCAAAAGAACAGGAACTACACCATTTAGCCGGATTTGAGAATTCCAAACCTGTAAGAATTGGTAACACCGCTGCTGAACAGTTTCAGCTTGATGTCTACGGTACGCTCATCGACGCCATATATGTGACGACTAAAAATATAAACTTTACGGCTGCCGAACAATTAGAACGTAAGCAGCTAGTCATGCAATTGGTCAGAAAGATTGATGATGTCTGGCAAAATCCTGACTCAGGTATCTGGGAAGCTCGGATCGAACCACAGCATTATACCTATAGCAAAGTCATGGCATGGGTTGGAGCTAACAGAGCTACGAGGTTGCAAAGTGAACTGTCTATCGATGGAGCCGATCTTGAACTTTGTAAACACTTAGAGTTTACAATCCAAGAATGGATACAGAAGAATTGTTTTCAAACAAGTACTGGCAATTACTCACAACACCCTGGTGTATTAGCTAGTGACGCCACAAATTTTCTGTTTGTGTTACTTCAGTTCTTAGATAAACACGATCCGCTCACGGCTCAGATTATTAATAAAACCATGGATGAATTAAGTTTTGATGAAGTCTTCGTATATCGTTATCTTGCTGATGACGGTTTACCTGGTAAAGAAGGCGCGTTTTTGGTCTGTAGTTGGTGGCTCATATCAGCTTTTGCTATTTTGGAGGATGTTGAAAAAGCCCAGTCACTGTTTCGTAAATTCGAAAGTTATTTGCATCCAAGTGGCCTTATATCTGAAGAAATCAAGCCAGAAAGTGGTCAATATTTAGGCAACTATCCTCAGGCCTTCTCGCACCTTGGCTACATCATGACCACCCACTATATCCACAAGTATCAAGCCCGCGTAAAGCATTAACCTCAAGACTGTCTCAACCGGTCGACACTGCACGATAGCGGTCAATCAATAAGTAACACCTGCGCCTTTCTGGAGATGGAATAAAGCAGACTTTTGTTATGATAGTGCCATGCAACAACAACTTTACGGCGCAATTGAATTTGGCGGAACTAAAACAATTTGTGCCATTGGCTATGCCAGCGGCGAGCTAGTTGCACAAGCAAATTTTTCAACAACATCTGTCGACGAAACTCTTGGCAACATCTACCATTTCTTTGGCGCAAATGAACCAATAAGCGCTCTTGGCGTAGGAGCGTTTGGACCACTCAACTTAGACATTGCTTCCTTGGACTACGGCGCTATGCACAATACCCCGAAACCGGGATGGGAGAATGTTAACCTAAAAACATTACTTTCTGAGCACTTCAAAGTACCAATTACTATCGACCTTGATGTCAATGCGGCGGCGCTTGGAGAACTACATTTCGGGGTCGCCAAAGGTCTAAACAACTTTGTTTATTTAACCCTTGGTACCGGTATTGGTGGCAGCTTAATCATGGACGGTAAAGTGACGCATGGTATTCGCAATCTAGAGATGGGACATATGCGAATACCACACGAAACGTTTAGCAATGGTTTTGAGGGGACCTGTCCATTTCATAAAGATTGTCTAGAAGGAATAGCAAGTGGCTATGCTATGGAGCAACGCTACCATCAAAAAGCAGAGCTGCTTGATAGCTCGGCTGACGAGGCAATCTGGGGCTTAGAAGCATCCTACATTGCAGTAGCGCTCAATAATATAATGATGACTTTTGGTCCAGAAGTGATCATACTGGGCGGCAGCCTAATGAAAAATACTGGAATACTTGAAGCAATACACCATGACGTTGCCACTCACATTAACGGCTACATGACCTTCCCCGATTTAAACACCTACATTGTACGATCAAGTGGCGAGACTAATGGCGTCCTGGGAGCAATCCAGCTCGCGGCTAAATCTGCAGCGAATTCGCAGTAGGTTGAGCGGTACTTTTCAAATTATATTACTTTGATTCGAACAGTTTTATATATTGCGCTTTAAGCTTGGCTAAGCGAGCTACTGCAGCAGCATTTGTGGCATGCAAGTCAGAGTGGCTATTAGAATGTCGCTCGTACATATATAGTGGAAGGTTAACTAGCCCGACTCTGCACTGATACAAAGTTCTGAGCGCGAATTCATAATCATTATGTGGAAAGTAGGTATTTGTTTCATCACGATATCCAATACGTTCAAATATTCGTATATGATACATAAACGTGGCATTATTTATGCCAAACGTGTCACTACCATTACGCAAAAAATTAACAATCGGGGCGTGGATGAGGTTACCCACGCCACTGAGCAATTACTAGTTGCGCTGGTAACGACGGCCCCTCCGCATAACCGCTAAG
Source organism: Saccharimonadales bacterium (SeqCode) (assembly GCA_038230395.1). Taxonomy (GTDB): domain Bacteria; phylum Patescibacteriota; class Saccharimonadia; order Saccharimonadales; family UBA4665; genus JBDSWU01. Next base: position 5,961 of record JBBRNI010000002.1, read on the forward strand.
TTGAGGCGCTCAAAGCAAAAGCTCGCTCAACACAACGCTTCGGTGATACGACTAAAAAATAGCTAATATTTGTAATACGTTATATAATAGTGTTATGAATCGTGAGCCATCGTTTGTAGAACGTCATAAACAACTCGCAGCAGGTGCTATGCTAGCGAGCCTAGCCGTATCTGGCTGTGCCAGCGGTGACCACCAAAGTCGGTATAAAGCCTGCGATAAGTTTGGTGTGGTCGCTCAAAACCGCTGGGCACCAGTTGGTGCTGCGGTTAAGTCAAAGCCAAATGTACTGGCTCAAAAGTTAGCGCCTGGCTTTGCCGGAAATGAAATAATCGCGGTTGACGGCTGGGCGCACACCACTCCCGCATATCCGCGCAACCAGGCACCGTACAACAGCAACATTTGGTTTCACTTGGCAAACCAAGAGGGCTGGGTGGCATTTGCGGCAGTTCGGGGCGAGGCGACTTTGCCAGACCCGACAGGCCATGCCTACGGAGGCCATGCTGCTCCAACCCCTGCCAATTGCCAAGAGGTCTATAAACCATAATAGTTTGACGATGTGCTGTATGATTAGGGTAGATGAAACTAAAACTCAGTACTTTAGTTAGCACAACCTTAGGCAGCATCGTAGCCAGCTTACTTTTATTTGGAAGCTCAGCTTTTGCTCAGGGTATATACACTAGCGGAAATGTTGGTACTGATGTTTCATGGCCTAATTGTAGTGCCAGCATTTCAGCAACCTACAAGTTTGGTATTGTTGGTGTGACCAACGGTACTGGATACTCCACGAGCCCTTGCCTTGCCGCTGAAGCCACACACTTCACCAATCTAAGCTTGTATGCTAATACAGGTTGGTACAGCGGATCAACCCATGTCACAGCTACTACTCCAAAGCTCTGTAGTGCTGGTGATAATAACTGCTTAGCATACAACTATGGATACAATGCCGGGCTATACGCCTACGACGCGGCCGCAGGCGTCAATGTCCATGGCACTACCTGGTGGCTCGACGTCGAAAACGGTAATACCTGGTCAACTGATACGCTGCAGAACCAAAATAGTTTACAAGGCGAATACGATGCCCTACTAGCCCGCGGCGTCACAACAATTGGAGCCTACAGCACAACCGCACAGTGGAACGCTATTACTGGCAACTGGATCAATAATTGGCCCGGCTGGGGTGCTACAACAGTAAAAACTGCTAACCAAGCCAAGACTTATTGCAGTGGGCATCAGTTTACTGGTGGAGCAACTTGGCTCATTCAGTTCAGGGGCTCGCTCGATCAAGATTACGCCTGTTAGTATTTGGGTTGACTCCGGCGCCCAGCGGGCTTAAGATTGAACAATACGTAACATAAGGATCTTTATGCGATTATTACAAACAATAGGTTTTACTGCCACTAGCGTACTTGCTCTATCAATAAGTAGCCTGCCAGCATTTGCCATGACTACCACCACAGATAGTGCTTCAGGCTCGACAAGTACAGTCTCTGGCAGTGACAGCACAACTACGGCGACAACCGACAGCCAAACAACAACCAGCACCTCTACAAATAGTGGCAACAAAAAGGCAAAAAAAGAAGCCAAACGAGATAGCGCCCAACTCAAAGCCTGCCAAAAGCGAGCAGCTGCAGGCAACAAAAAACTGCAACAGGCAGCCATTCGTGGTCAGAAGCAAATTGAAACAATCACTAATGTCGCGGTTCGTGATGAGAATACTTATACCCGAAGAGGTAAAACGCTCAGCAATTATGATAGCCTCGTGAGCGATGTTGCCACCAAAAAGGCCGCTGCTGAGTCTGCTGTACTAACAGTAAAAAGTGATCGAGTTAGCTCTACGTGTGACGGAGCAAAGTCCAAGGACAAAGACCCTGCATCTAGCTTCAAGTCTGACCTAAAAGCTGAAAATAATGCCCTTAAAGACTACAAAACTGCCGTCAAAAATCTAACCGTTGGCGTCAAGTCTGTTCAAGGCACTACAAGTAGCAGCCCGGCGAAAACCAAATCATCCGAAAGCAGCGCTAACTAGTTGTTCTAGGCGATTTTCTTGGTAGCGTCAATCAGGCGCGTGAGTCCAATCCTGCCGCCGCAGCGTGGGATAAAGCTAAGCCCCAAAAATTCATGTAATTCCTTTTTGACTCGGTCTTTAGCCTATACTTATTATATGTTAGATCACCATGTGCAGCGGGCGATTGTCTACCGTTTGGCTTTCTCGGAAGGTTTGCGCTTTGGCCAGCTCAAACCAGATACGCTAGAAAACAAATTATTTGATTATCACCTCAAAAAAGTTGTCTTAGCAGGGTACGCAATGAAAGGTAACGGTGGGTTGTATACTCTGACACCAGAAGGCCGCCGCCTCGGTATCCGAGCCCTCGACAAACAGCAAGCCTTGGCCGACTACGCTGAATCAGTGCTATTTTTGATAATTCGGCGAGCGTCAGATGGAGCTTGGCTATTTTATAAGCGTGGCACACACCCAATGCTCGGCTATTCAGGCTTCATGCACGCCTCGCCAAACACTCAAGAAGATTCGACAACTACCGCTGGAAAAATATGCTTAGAGCAGACAGGGTTGACTGGTAGCTTTACGGCATTGGGTGGTGGCTATTCGCGTATATTTAATACGTCCGGTGAGTTGCAGAGTTTTACAAATTTCACGTTGCTGGTTTGTGATGATGTTACAGGCGAACTTAGCGGCGAGGACGTCTTCGCCGACTACCGTTGGGAGTTATCGCCTGATTTTACTAGTACACAGCTATTCCCTAGTACAAGTATGCTGTACGAACGCTATCTTGCCGGCAAAGCCTTTTTTATTGAGCAAAGCTTTACTATTTAGACCGTTCTGAATCAGCTTGGCGTCTTAGCTCAACAGCGTTTAATAAGGCCTGTCGAGCACCATTTGGGGCGTGGCGGCGCCAATATACTGAGAGCTCGCTATCAGTGTCTTCAAACTGCCTCAGTGAAGGATTTTTACCAATAGTTTTACCACGTTCACGAGCTGCTCGCAGCACACGTTGGCTTTGCAAACGCGCACCAATTTGGGCATTGTAGGCTGAAGCCTCCGTAATATCTGCTGGTAACTGGCTACAAGCGAGTGTCAATGAGGCATTACCCAATTGCCGCATATACTGGCGTTTACGCTCAGGCAATTTGGGTGAACGGGTTTTCGTTTCACGGGCAACAGTGTCGGCTAGCATGACCGCTCCACGAAATTGCTGACGGCCACTGTGCCAGAGCGTCGATGGTTCAACAATACCGTCGTCTGTAGTCAGCTTAGGCAACTTAAGTCGCCTGCGCATAACCTCAATCGAGCCACTAGCACCGTTGTACCAAGCGGTATTGATGCCAGCAGCCGCGATAATATCAACACTGAATGCAACATCATCATGGTCCACAATTGTATCAAGCACGCCACTAGCGACAGCGTGCCCGAACAGCTGGGCTTCAGCCCGCGCCGTGCCGGGTGGCATTGATCGTAGGTAGTCTATACGAGTTTGGTCACGCGATTTAGCGACGACTGAGTCAAATTCAGCGTTCAAGTGCTCGACAGGCATATCGTAATCAATCGGCGGTCGTGGATCATGTAGATTTTTTGGGTGTAATTCTGTAGTCATGTCACTAGTCTGAGCTTTTGAAGTCAATAAAGCAGTGAATACTTTTTCACCTAATTACTCTCAGCTAGGTTGAACAACAGGTATACTAAAGAAATGAAAACAATTATTGTATGGTATCGTAATGACCTACGTGTGCATGACCACCCTGCCTTGGCGACGGCAGCAAATGACGCTGATCAGGTAATTCCAGTGTTTATATTGAATGACGACTTACTAAATGGGGAGCATGCTAGTTCCAATCGAAACCGGTTTTTACTTGAGTCATTGGCTGATCTCAAGCGATCTCTGCAAGACTTAGGCAGTGATCTGATAATACGTCGTGGCGAGGCCGTTTCTGAAATGAGTAAGCTGGCCCTAGAAACTGACGCCGACGCAGTCTATTACACCGCAGATTTTACGCCTTACGCGATTAAGCGTGACAAAACACTCAAAGCTAAGCTGGATATTGAGTTTCGAGCGTTCCCTGGCCGCTTAGCTGTTAGTTCGCTTGATAAACTGCTTACTAAAGCTGGTAATCCTCACAAAGTCTTCACGCACTTCTGGAAAAACTGGCAACAAATTGGTCGTCGTGCCTTAGCTGGAGTTCCGGCAAAACTAACCATTCCGACCAACGTGCGGACTGATAATCTGCCTTCAGTAGAAAGCCTAACTAATAAAGCTGAACTATCACCAAACGCCTTGCCAGGCGGCGAATCAGCTGGCCGTCAACGTCTTAACAATTGGCTAAAAGCCGGCATTTCTGAGTATCACCAAGGTAACAATGATATGGCAGCTGACGCTACTTCCAGGCTCAGTTCATACCTTCATTTTGGTTGTCTAAGTGCCCGTGAAATCGAAACAATGCTGCCTGACAATACTGGTGCAGCTGCTTGGCACCGTCAATTAGCTTGGCGTGAATTTTACCACTACATTATTTTTAAATTTCCAAGTAATGCTACTCAGGAGTTTCAAGAACGCTACCGTGAACTAAACTGGGGGTCAGACCCAAAACTACTACAAGCCTGGCAAGATGGCCGTACAGGCTACCCTGTAGTCGACGCTGCTATGAGGCAACTACGCGGTGAAGGTTGGATGCATAACCGTGCTCGGCTGATTGTTGGTTCATTTTTGACAAAAGATTTATGGCTTGATTGGCGTCTGGGTGAACGTTATTTCATGCAGATGCTAATTGACGGTGACCAAGCTAACAATAATGGTAATTGGCAGTGGATAGCCAGCGTAGGTGTTGACCCTGCACCCGTCTTTAGGCGACTATATAATCCAACTACTCAGCAGCTCAATTATGATCCAACTGGTGGCTATGTACGCCGATACGTAAAAGAGTTAGCCAACGTCCCTGACAAATATTTGAGCCAGCCATGGACCATGCCAGAATCGTTACAACAAGAAGTTGGCTGCGTTATTGGCAGTGACTACCCAGCGCCAATCGTTGATCACAAGCAAGCTCGTTTAGAGGCGCTTGAACATTACCGTTCGGCCATTTAGGCTGCGTGCGAGTGCTCTGCTGCAGCTGCTTCATCTGTCACTACGGCACCAAATTCTGCTAGCAAAACAGCTTCATTAAGTATATGAGGTACGCAGACCGCTGAAGAGGCATCAGGAGTAAGCGCTACAGCCTGCTTACCATATTTCTGTCTGCCGGCATCATCAAGCCCTGCGCTGTGCTCATCATCAACGAAAGCAACTCCCTGTACCACCCTATCCCCTCTAGCACCTAAGTAATACAGTCCCATTACACTTTGCTGAGTAACCTTTTTGCCGTCGCTATGGGCTTGGTTCTGATTTTGTACGTAATGAATCAATATAGTACTTAATCCTAGATTTCTGGCCACTTGGGCTGCGTTCTGGCTCTGATCCCACACTAGCTCTACTTGAGCGTCAGCTTTTGCTACACTCATAAATGGCCCGTCAAGCAGTGCTTGCGAGCCTTTGTAAATTTCTGACATTTTAGTTTCCTTCTTTCTGCATTCTATTATATGCCCACCTGTAAAGCGGCTACACAGAAACAGTGGATAACTTTAGTTGCTCTAGATCAATTTTCTGGATTTTGAGCTTGTCAAGTTTGGTGGCCAAAAATGTTTGCAAAATCTTGTAGGTATCAAGGTCAAAATTCTTAGTTTGCGTGGTTACTACCGGCTCACAAAACTCATCTTGGGTTATCTCGGCCATAACGCACCACTGGTCGACTACGATACCGTGGAACTGGGGGCTTAGTTTTTCTTCGACTAAAACCGCACCTCTATAAGGCCAGGCTTGTATCCGCTGACGAGCGAAGGCTGTCTCTAGCCGAACATTATAAATTTGAATTGATTCCTCCCCCACACAAGCCCCTCGACATTTATGAAGCTGGCGGGCAAAGCATGCCCCCTTGCCCGATTCGATTCCCATAAGTTTTGGGCATAGGTCATAGGTCTTACTTATTGTCTCTAAAGACTGTTTAGCTTGACCTCGCCTTGGGTAGACTGCAACTATATCATGTGCGGTTTCGGGCTCTATAAAGCTAGCTTCCTCGAGCACGATAGTTTGGTAGCCTTCGGGGTTTATGGCTTGCTTGGCCAAAATTAATTTTTGGGTTTTTCGCAGTTTGCGGTTATATAGTGGCTGCAACTCTTTAACCAGACGCGACTCTAGCAGCAGGGCTGACAATTCACCAGCTGTCTGATGAGTTCGTATGTGCTTGATACCTTGAGCAATCTTGAACTCTTTAGATTCAGCGTGATCACGTCCAAAGTGGTTCATAACTCGTTTCTTTATATTAATACTTTTACCAACATACAGTGGCTGCCCAAGCTCGTCTTCAAAGATATAGACGCCTGCAGTTTCTGGTAAATTCTGGATAAGCTCTGGCTCTAGATCTTTTGGAACCGCAGGACTGCGCAACTGCTTAGCTATAGCAGCCTGAACTTGCTGTGGCGGAAATTGTTTCTGAGTGTACTGGATAAATTGCCAGAGAACATGGGCATCATCGTAGGCCCTATGGCGAGCACTATAAGTAAAGTTATAGCGCTGAATCAGATCAGATAGTTTATGCCCTTTCTCGTGAGGATGGAGTGCGCGTGACAGCTTGACTGTACACAGCTGCTTAGGTAAAAATGCTAGTCCGACACGGCTAAACTCTTGCTTCAAAAACGAATAATCAAAACGCACGTTATGTGCCACGAACACCGCACCGCTTAAAATTGAGTTGAGCTCATCAGCAATTTGGTTGAAGGTCGGCGCACCCGCAAGGTCATTGGTCGTGATACCCGTCAAGTTAGTAATGTAGTATGGTAGCTCCGTTTCCGGATCGACCAGCGAGCGAAAAGTTTGAGTAATCACTCCCTGCTCAACCCTTATTGCCGCTACTTCAATCACTCTGCCACGAAGCGCGTTGAGACCGTTAGTCTCAATATCCACAAATACTAAAGGCCCCTCTAAAATGCTCATACTTACAGTATAGCAATTACTAAAACACCCCCGGCTTAAGCCGAAGGTGATAAAGGTTGAACGTATGTGACTTTCGCGATTAGGCTGTGTGCCGACGTGAACGCGTAACAGCGTTCAATATTGCTACCAAAATAACCGAGCCAACTAAGGACCAGAATAAGCCCATAGCACTAAAGGCTAAGAACGATTTGTCGCTACCAGTAAATAAGCTCGATACAAAACTACCGATAAACGAACCGACGATACCAATGATAATACTCATGATGACGCCCTCCGAGCGGCCCATAATGCGCGAAGCGATGTAGCCAACTAAACCACCTAAAATAATTGCTACTAGAATGCTCATATGTGACTCCTAATCATTTATGTTGATGCTACTGCTAAGACGAGTAATGTTGCAGCTGTCTATTACTAGACTGCTGTCGTAACGTGTCCAAATTGACGGCTAAAGTCAAAATATGATTTGCTGGTCGGGCGACAGTACAGTTCGAAATTTTTAGACATTTTAGTCTCCTTGTTTACGTTACTTATATCAATAATCATAAAAGAACGGCCACATAACCACTATGAATTATCTAACACAACAGAATAACTAAAGGAATATAGCTATTTTTTTATCTGTTAAATGCCTGTTTTGGAGTATACTTCGTACTTAAAAATAAAGCCGTTTTGCTCATGTAAATCAGACTGCTCGACCAGTTTAAATTCATCACCAGCTGCCGGGAAAAACTGATTACAACCAAAATCAGCTTCAATCTTCGTTATGTACAACTCGTCGGCAAGGCCGAGTTCAAACACCTGTCCATAAACGTTCGCGCCACCTATTACCCATACGTCCATGTCGATGTAGTCTTTAAGAAATTTAGAAAGATCATGTACCAATTCAACGCCGTCTATAGGTGTCTTGTCAGATGTTAGTACGTAGTTTTTGCGACCTTCTAGTGGCCCCTTAAGTGTCTTGAAGGTGGTGCTGCCTACCAATACCACACCTCCAAATGATTTAGTTTTTTCACTAAAATAAGACTCGTCTTCTGGAATTTTCCAAGGCTGAAAACCTTGCTTGGCTATACCACGCTGGCGATCATGAGCCACCATTAAACGTATCATATGGCTTGTTCGCTCCTGAGTTGACTTAATAAATAGAACGAACCAGTTATGACACGTACAGCTTGCGGCGTTTGCATAAGCGTATCGTACGCTAGTCGCTGGTCAGGCACAACCTGCACATTTAGTGCACCTACTAAACGTAACTCATTTGCAAGTATTGCTGGGTCCATTGACTTAGCAGGCAAGTCTTGCGAAGTATCAAAGCTGGTGACGATAATCTGATCAGCTAAACTGGCGAGTAATGGGCTGACAGCCTTGTACTCCTTGCCAGATTTAAGTGCTACTAAAATTGCTGGCTTTACGCCTGGAAAATACTGCTTGAAACTATCAACAAAAGCTAACATTTTTTGTTCGTTATGAGCGCCGTCCATAACCAACGTTCTGCTTTGACGCTTGAGTATTTCCATACGTGCTGGAACCTGCAATAATTGGGTTTTTTGCAACTTAGCATTTGATACTACTGGCAAATTATCTCGTTGTAGCAGATAGTCATATGTTCGCCGAGCTAATAGCCAATTACGCTGTTGGAAGAGGGGTACAGTCTCGAGTAAATTATCGCACTTCGCTCGCTCTTCAGCTTCTTCCACAACGATCAGTTGTGCATTGTGCTTCGCCGCCCAGTTCCTAAAAACCTGCATAATTGCATCTGATTGTTGATAGGTAATGCCCACATTACCAGCATGCATGATGCCAATCTTCTGCATAGCAATTTCTGGTATCGTACTGCCCAAAATATGCATATGGTCAAAACCAATATCGGTTATAACACATAGTTTGTCGGGGCGCTGAGCGACGTTTGTAGCGTCATGCAACCCACCCATGCCAGTCTCGATAACTGCGTAATCAACCTGCTGTCGTTCAAACACCCATAGCGAAAAAGCATATAGCAGTTCAAAGTAAGATGGCTGCTGCTCTGCTTGAGTTACTAGCTCCAAAAACAGTTCTAGCTCAGCACAAAATTCAACTTCACTCAGTGGTACACCATTTATTTGGACTCTCTCAGAAATCTTATCAACATGCGGTGAGACCGTTAAGCCTACTTTGAGGCCGGAGGTGCCTAATAATGCTGCGATATAGTAAGACGTCGACGTTTTACCACTTGTACCTGCCACATGGATAATTCTTAATTTTTCCTGCGGATTGCCGAGTAGACTCATTAGTGGTTTGATACGATATAGGGTTGTATCTTTGCCGTTCAATTGGGCAACTAACGGCACAAACGGCCGTAACGCCATCTCGGCGTCGTGCAGTGTCTGTAATGCCATGGCTATCGTCTCTTCTCCATCTCTGATAAGATAGTATACACGTAAGCTTTCATTACATGGTACGCACCCGTAGCTCAGTTGGATAGAGTACTTGGCTTCGAACCAAGGGGTCGTAGGTTCGAGTCCTGCCGGGTGTACCAATCAGACACATTAGAAAGTCATAATCATTAAAATGCTTAAGAAAATTTTGTTAGCCGTTACCGCTGTCATCATCATCCTGATACTACTAGAGGTTATTGCCCTTTTACACGAAAAATCCAGTGTTGATAGCTTTGCAAATTATTGGACAAAGCAGAATAAAACAGCGTCAGGCACATTTACATACGTGGCCCTCGGCGACTCAACTGCCCAAGGTATTGGCGCTGGTAAACCAACCGATAGCTACGTCGGCTTACTGGCTGAGCGCGTTGCTAAGCAAACAGGTAAAAAGGTACGTTTTATAAACCTCAGCGTAACTGGCGCCAAAATTAATGATGTATTGAGCAAACAGCTCGCGGAGCTAGCTCACTACAAACCAGACTTAGTGACAATCGAAATAGGCGCCAACGATTTAGCTAACTATAATCCGCGACAATTTTCATCTGAGTTTAAGCAGCTTACCAGCTTGCTACCAAAGGGGACATTTGTATCAGATATGCCCTACTTTGGAGGGCGTATTCGTAAAAATGACCAAGCGCTAGCCGCCAGTGTTTTCATCCGTAAAGAAGTAAAGGCGCATGACCTACAGCTTGTTAACCTACAACAACTAACTCGCGAGCGACAATCAATCCGTAACTACGCCGCTGACTTGTTCCACCCTAGTAGCCATGGTTATGTAAACTGGGCCGATGCCTACTGGGCAGACATCGAATCAGCGCTTACTGCGCCAACTAACTCAGCGGACGTCATTAGTCCGAATGATTCAAGTAAATCTTTAGAGTCTTGAGCAATAACAATTTTACCTATTTCAGCCGACATATCACGTGAGCCCGCAAGCGTTTCCCGCGTTGGCATGGTAGCTGGGAAAGCATTACGCGTATTGCCTGGACCTAAGAGATCAGGTTCACGCAATAACCCCACTATAGCAGTCTCGGAAGCGCGTAGTGCTGTACGCTTTCTACGCTCAACGGCTTCACGCTTATCAAACCTCTCAAACTCGGTGCGACTTGCCACAACCCCTGACGTCTTAGCAACCTGATAAGCACCTGGCGAACTCCCCACACCCTTGCTGCCAAATAGATAATATTCACCCACTACTAACCTCCTGTTGTTCACTCTTATGGTATTCCCGCTTTTGACCATAAGCTGTAATAATTTCGGATGTTCATAAGTCTGACCGGTGATTATGTCTGGTGAATTACTTGACGTTTAGTAATAAGGGGCGTAAGACTAAATGTAGACATAAAATAACTAAGGATAAACATGAGTGTTGCAATTTGTGAACAATTTACAGAGCAGTTAGAGGTAACCAGTTTTGAGGATATTCAAAGGGGCCTTGGCATGCTATCGCTTGAGGATAGAGACCTCCTCGATAGAAAAGCTCGAGAAATATTCTCGGGAGAAGCAGAGGCTTATGTCAAATTCGGACCAGCCAGCCCCCAGGCAGAAGCCTATGATGAACGGGTATTATGGTACTCGTGCTTGGAGTCTCAACCAGCAATATATGATCGTGATATCCCCCAGAGAGTAGCCTAGCTTATCAACTAAGCTAAGCTACTATTAAGCTCTGTGCTACATCGATACTTGCCTTCAATCTTCAAATCCAAACGTTTCCAGAATTGCTGAACGCAAGTCATCTTGATGTAGTTTGCGATATGCTACGGGAAGATCCTGCCGCCTGATGACATTATCTGGATACATGGTCTGCTTGAAATTATCACCCTCGGCAACCTGAACGTCAAAATCAGAAAATAAGCTCTTGAGTAGGTCAAGCTCAACAAATCCGGCTCGCACAATGGTCAGCGCTTTGCCAATCTCAAATGTCGGGTATGAACCTAGTGGACGACTAGGTTTTTCGCCTGGAGCGTATTGATGCAGCACCGTCATATTGCTGTCATATTTTTTCTTAAATTCAGCTGCGAATTGCCATGCTTCATTGACGTCTACTATCTCTGGCTTTTTGGAGATATTGGCCGAGGTCATAACCAACCTAATACCTTTGTCTGCAGTCGCGGCGACGAGCTGTTCGCCTCGTTGGCTACCTACGGGAGAAAATAGCTGGATTGAGCTGCCGTGCTGAGGCGGCACGATGGAATCAGGCAGAATGGCAGCAGCTTTAACGCTGATATCGGCTGGCCCTCTCAGAAACGCCAAAGCACCAATGCGTCGGGTTAACAAATCCGGGGCAGCAACTAAGCGCTTAAGGGATGCCTCTGTGAGAGAATCTTTGTCAATGGCGTCCAGAACGCTCAATTCGTCACTGATCGGTGCGTCGAATGGAGAAATAAGCCCCACTGGTTGCTGGAGGCCGCGGTTAACTCCCTTAATCATCTGGATCATGCCCAATAAGTCAGGGTCATGCGCATTACCAGCCAAAGCAAAAACTGGGCCATTCTCTACCAAAACCATTTTGAATCTAGCCAGGTCAGCCGCAGCCGCTTCATATTCTGGCGTAACTGGCGATCCTGTAGGATGACGTTGTTCGGGGATATGCGGTATACCTTTCTGTGAGGCGACTGACTCTAAGTTGTTTGAAATCATGCGTGGATTATAGCAACTCATGGTCATTTTTGAATATGAGAATTCCCGCTCTTAAAATAAATTTGTCATTTCTGTCATCTACTGATGTAATACTTGTATGGAACATAGGCCGTATAGCTCGCTGCTCAACACTGGCGGTAGCGAATTCTCTTTGGAGCGTGAGCTTAATGACGTCCTCACAGAAATAGCTGGTCAAGCAAAAGCCGCCCCCAGTGGTGACCCGGTCATCGCGGCAATGTCGTCGCAATTGTTTAATCTCAGCCTTGTTAATCCGTTGGTGCATCAGGGCATCGAAGATGTCGTGACTATCCGTAATATGGTTTATGGCAATCAAGGTGCCTCACAAATTGCCGGTATTATTCGCTCCAGTATCATGACTGACCAGATTTCTCAGGGGAACGAACCACAAACATGGGAGGATGCCGATCAGTGGGAACAGCCAATAATCGATTTCTTCGAGCTCGCGAGTACTTCTGAGCCTGGCATTCATTCAGCGAAGCGCGCAGATGAGATATCTCTTAATTTGAACTATCGCTTCGTAATGACAAATAATTTTACTCGTGGAATCGGTGATGAATTAGCAATGCAGGCCTTCTACTTAGATCGGTTTCCTAACGGATATAAATGGGTAGACATTGGTGCATCTCTCGGCGAAATTGCTAAACAAATTCTGGCCAAAGAGCGCTACCCTATGGACCGAGCAACAATTATGGATCATCTGGGTGGTACGATGCTACGGGGAACGACTGATGCCGCGAATCACCTACTCAGGCAGCCACATCGAGTTCGACAATGTGTGGCAGTTGATCTCATTGATTCCCGTAACGATGAGCCGACTTGGCAATGGGCGCACGGCTCGCTGCGGCCTAAAAGCGAAATGAACAACCCAGAATTTATGCAAAAATTTGACGCCCTGGCCCGTGAACACCCAGAAGAACTCAAATTTTTTAATGGCGACTTGGTCGACGGTAAAAACCTTCAGGAATTTTATGAAAAACACATGTCCGAAAAAGCCGACATCGTCACCATGTCAACCATGTTACACCAGCTTAAGAAAAATGATCGTGACCGCATGCTATCGATTGGCCAAGAACTTCTAACAGATGAGGGGTTGCTTGTCATCAAAGATTTCACCTATATCCAACCGACCAACCCACATAGCCCTCGTTTTTTCCGGCACTGGCATAGTCCAGGACGATATCGTATGCTCATTTTAGACAAGGCTGACCCTGGGGGAAGCTACCAGGAAATGTATCATGCAAAGAATAGCCGTAATCTGGTATTAGCCGCTGGCAGCGGTCGGATAGCTGTTAGCAGCGGTGCTGCATTAAACTTTAATCAGCTGATAGATCAAGCTGCCTAAGCCTTGAGAGCACTCGAAACTAGTTCTGAATACTGCCGCATAAAGTCATGCTGGGCTTCGCCTATGTTGTGCATGTACTGAAAATAGCTGAAGATCATAGCACCACCGTCAGGTAATCCCGCAAGTGGATACACCGCGCTATAGGCAATACCGCCGCTAGCTTGGTTAAGACGGGCCTGTTCTGCCGTGAGTGCTGGTTCAAACAAGTTTTTCCAATCGGTAGTATTCTGTGGCTTGCCAGTTCTAATCGCCATAGAAATTATGTTTTCAGAGTGATCAAGCGGTATCTTGATCTGATTGAACGGTACATACGAGACGTCAGTAGTATTTTTGGCTAGCTCAGTTTCAGATAAAGCTATACGGTCAATATTGCCAGTTTCTGGATTAGCAAACAATAATACGACAATACCTAAGAACAGATGTGCACTGGCGACCGTGTAGTCAAACGGCGAGTTAACAATGAGCTGGTAAAGTTCTTGCTTGTCCGAGGCTGAAGACAGTGACTGTTTGATGTGAGCGTAATCGATCTGTGGATCTTCTAAGGTCTGCTTTGCCATAGCTGCCATTATACCCTTAGATCTACTAAGGCCAAAAGAAGTGTACGATATTTTACAATGAGCCCATGAGGTCACGGCTGAGATTAAATGGCCGGGCATTATCAGATAATCGTTGGTGTCTCACATAGTGGTCAAGATTAGTTTCAGCTCCGAGCTGAGCTAATAATATCAGGTTTTGCGGTAACCATAGCGATAATGACTGGCTGGCCGGGAACAAGGCCACATCAGCGTAGTGCTGCTTCTGATATTGATCCACAAGCCACCGTAAAGCCTGTGAACGCTTACCAAAATACGAAGCGATCACATTGTAGACAATTACCCCACCGGTTGCCAGCTGGCGCGTTAAATGGCTGACGGCTTCGGCGCTCCCAAGCCTTGGCTCTGCCTGATCATGTGTATATGCATCGATTAAGATCATGTCGTAAGTTGCCTTGCTGGTAGCTAGGAAGTTATAGCCATCATCATGGATAATTGTCAGGCGCTTATCACTACATAGTCCAAAGTACTGCTTAGCAACTGATTCAAGCCCCTCGTCAAGCTCCACGACGTCAATTGTGATGTCAGGCAGCTCGGCTAATAAGGCCGTTGGTAAGGTATACATACCACCACCAATCAGTAATAGCCGCTTCGGTTGACAGCCAACAACTAACTCAAACATCCGTTGATTATAATCAAATAATAGATCATTTTTGCCATCGGTGGCTATCCCTGATTGAGCAGCTCGTCGGACGCCGCTAAACAGCACGCGAGCAGACCTACCATCATAGACCATATCAATTACTTGGTAATGGCCGTGGTCAGTGTCAAACTCGTACAGCACATTAGTTGGATCGGTCATACTAACAGTATAACCACTCATGAAATATTGATATGTACTATTGTATTATTTTAGCTTTTTGGACTTACCAGCCAATGGCTTCTGCCCCGAAGTTTGCTCAGAAAGTTTGTGTAAATCACTAAACATTTGCTCAATTGTCATGTTGATGTCCTTTATTTATTTTTTAAGATTGCATGAAACACTATATAAGTACAACCCTGCTTACGCTGTTAGAATTCTTACTGGTACATTGTGATCTAGATTTCAATATTCCTAAATGAGGTGATGCTTCAACAGCACTAATATTTGATGATAGTGGCTAGCAACCAGCCATATAATAATTGCTAGCAAGCCTGGGAAAATAACAAATGTTTCAAATTTTTTACCAGTAGTAACGCGTAAACGCTTTAACGGTGGAAAGCCAAACTTTACCGGAATCGGTAGCAGCCATGGCACACCTTCTTTGGTCAGAGTATCCATAGCTAGGTGTGACAGCATACCGATCAAAAATGACCATAAAACTAACCCCACGTCAGTGTGTGGCAACAGGGGATGCAGTAAGGCTAATCCTAATTTCACTAGAAATCCGAACAAGGCTAACCCTAC
The DNA here is from genome assembly GCA_038230395.1 of Saccharimonadales bacterium (SeqCode). Classification (GTDB taxonomy): domain Bacteria; phylum Patescibacteriota; class Saccharimonadia; order Saccharimonadales; family UBA4665; genus JBDSWU01. The sequence continues at coordinate 21,392 of JBBRNI010000002.1, forward strand.
TAATGAGTGAGTCAAAAATCGATGACCACCAAGCAAATTACCAAAGATTTTACCAAAAAATCCACCAATTGGTAAGTTACGCCATAGTGGCGCTGTCGGCTGATCTATATCTGGTGCTATGCCACCCATTTGATTGGCTAATACACAGAGCAAGAGTGTCGATAGTGTGAGAGTCCGTGCTGGTTGCACCAAGACAACCGCCAGCAAGGCAGTAATGGCAGCAAGATCATGAGTACGGGCAGTCATAGACTCTAGTCTACAAGCTAGTGCTTATTTATGCGATGGCGACGAGCTAGAATCGTCTGAACCAATAGTTGGAGGTAGACGCTTAGGGCCATGGTTGTAGCGGTGTTGCAAGAGTGCCTGCTGAAGCTGATCGATAACTGTTTGAACTTGGTCATAACTCATACCAAGGCGAGCCACAGAACTAGCTGGCTTGCTAGCAGCTGCCTGGGTAAAGTTAAGTGTTATACCGGCGTTATTTGTTTCGATGTCAAGGCCATCAGTGTACATAGTGCGCATATCGATGGCAAGTAGCATGACCATGGCTTTACTGCTGGCTACTTCATCACTAGGCCGCAATCTATCAGGGACATCGCCGTCGTAACCGGCTAGCTCCCATAGCTGCACTGCTTCTTGGTCTTGGATATTGAAATAACTAATAAGTAGTAAGAGGATGTCTTCGTGAGGGCGCTCAGTACCAGCTTCGATGCGCTCTAAAGCACCGGCATCAATCTCAACGGCACCTGACACTTCTGCCAAGCTATGCTTCGACTGCTCACGCACATACTTTAGATGTGTACCAAGCGTCTTAAATGGGGTCTGCTGCGGGTCACTCATCTGCTTTTATATTACCTGCTGACGTTTCGTGGTGCAAGCGTAAGCGTGGCCTGCTGTATACTACAAGCTATGGAAATTACTTCAAACACGCCTCTCGCCGAGCTATCTACTATGCATCTAGGCGGTGTGGCAGCACACATGGCTACCGTCACTACACGTATGGAATTACTAGAAGCGCTGAGCTGGGCCCAAACTAACGGCAATCTGCCAGTCATTATGATCGGTAATGGCAGCAACATTATTTGGCGCGATGAAGGGTTTACTGGCCTAATTATAGTTAACAGAATAATGCGTTACGAGGTCTTCGAAGAAGATGATTGCAATGTTTACGTGACTGCTGGAAGCGGCGAAGACTGGGATAGTGTCGTTGCCCGCACTGTCGAAGCTGGCCTGAGTGGCATCGAAGCCCTCAGTTTGATCCCAGGTACTACCGGGGCCACACCTATTCAAAACGTCGGTGCTTATGGTCAAGAGATCAGCTCTGTCCTAGTTACGATCGAAGCCTTCGACACCCAGGCTGGTGATTTTGTGACCATACCAGCTAGCGAAGGAGGTTTTGGTTATAGGCATAGTCGTTTTAATACCACCGACCACGGACGTTTTTACATTACAGCCATCACTATGCACTTAACCAAAGCGAACCCTCAGCCACCTTTTTACGCAGCATTACAGGCCTATTTCGAAGAACAAAATACGACAGTGTTCACGCCTGCCGTTGTAAGGGGGGCAGTCATTGCCATCAGAAGTAGCAAACTACCTAACCCTGGAACGGTCCATAACAGTGGGTCGTTTTTTGCCAACCCAATCGTCGGCCAAGATCGGATTGACGAACTAAACTTTCAATACGGTAAGTTCCCCTATTGGACAGTCGGCAGCGGATCGTACAAGCTGCCCGCCGCATGGCTTATTCAGCAAGCCGGCTACAAAGATTTTCATGACGTAGAAACTGGCATGGCGACCTGGTCATCACAACCACTCGTATTAGTGAACGAAACTGCTAAAACTACAGCCGACTTATTGGCGTTTAAACAAAAGATTGTCGACGCCGTACACGCTAAGTTCGGTATTACTCTGGTGCAAGAGCCTGAGTTATTGCCAAAAATAGCTTAGACCATGCCAAAAACTTTAAGTGTCTGTTGTCATTGTTATACGTCGCTAGGTAGTGGAAACTTAAGCGCAAAAGTTTTAACTTCTTCGCGGAGCTTAGCTAGCTGGTCGGCGTCATCTCGAGCATCAATTGCCTGCTTCATCCACTCAGCAATAGTTTCCATATCGTGTTCCTTGAGGCCACGTGTCGTAATTGCTGGAGTGCCTAAGCGGATACCGCTTGGGCGGAATGGGGGCAATGTGTCATCAGCAACGCTATTTTTATTGAGCGTCAGACCAATTTTATCTAGAGCTTTTTCGGCAACGTCGCCATCAATTCCAAAACTCTTGTACACATCGGCCAGAATGAGGTGATTACTTGTACCACCGGTAATTAGCTGGAAGCCTTGAGCTTGCATTGCGTCAGCTAGCGCGCTGGCATTTTTAACAATTTGGGCAGCATAGAGTTTAAATTCTGGTAGTAGGGCTTCACCAAAAGCAACTGCTTTGGCAGCAATAGCGTTCATGAGTGGGCCACCTTGCATACCGGGGAAGACAGCTCGATCAATGAGGGTTGGAATGTTTTGAAGCGTTTTTTCTGGGGCTTTTAGTGGTGTCGAAACCGTACCTTTCGACAAAATTAAGCCGCCACGGGGCCCACGCAGCGACTTATGCGTGGTAGTAGTAATGACGTGAAACCCATAATCGAATGGATTATCAGACACACCGCCAGCAATCAAACCGGCAATATGCGCCATGTCAGCCATCAGAAGCGCATCTACTTCTTTGCCAATAGCGGCAAACTTGGCATAGTCTAATTTACGGGGGTAGGCACTGAAACCAGCGATAATTATCTTTGGCTTGTGCTCGAGAGCTAAGGCTCTTAGGGCGTCATAATCTATTTCTCCAGTGCTAATATCTTTCATTTTGTAGCGTATAAAGTTATATAGCTTTGCCGAGCGCGTAACTGGGGCACCGTGAGTCAAGTGACCACCATGGCTCAAGTCCATGGCCAGCACTGTGTCGCCAGGCTCTAACCAGGCACTGTAGACAGCCTCGTTGGCGGAGGCACCAGCGTGTGGCTGAACATTGGCGTGGTCGGCCTTAAACAGCTGCTTAGCCCGGTCAATAGCAAGTTGCTCGACTTTGTCGGTGTTTTCTTGACCGCCATAGTAACGTTTGCCTGGGTAGCCTTCAGAATATTTGTTAGTAAAAACACTGCCAATAGCATCTAGTACTGGCCGACTAGCATAGTTTTCAGAAGGAATAAGCTCTAGGCCCTCCCGCTGTCGCTGTTCTTCGGCAGCTATCAAATCAGAAATACTGGTATCGATCATGTGTCACTCCTCTACTATGCTTTTATGTATTGTACCAGATAAGCACTTTGAAATAATGTGGTAATATAGTACTAGCACATGGGCTTACTATTGCGATTTTAACGTCACAGATAGTATAATTATCAGCCATGCCCTCCACAAACGAAAAGATCGGAAGCTTAATAGCTCACATACGACAAGAACGCGGTCTTTCGCAAGCAGAGTTTGCTAAGCGTCTCAGCACCTCACAATCAGCGGTAAACCGTATTGAGCATGGTCGTCAGAATCTTAGCCTAGAAACACTTGGTCGAATTAGTGATGTCCTCAATAAGCAAATCATCAGCATCAACGAAGGTGCTATCAATTTAGTCATCGAAGGTGGCCACGAGCTTAGCGGTGAAATTACCATCAAAACTAGCAAAAACGCCGCTGTAGGTCTGCTCTGCGCTAGTCTCCTCAACAAGGGAACGACCAAACTTAAAAACGTCGCGCGAATAGAGGAAGTAAACCGTCTAATCGAAGTCTTGCAGAGCATTGGCGTCCAAGTGCGATGGCTACCTGGTAATGACCTAGAGATCAAGCCGCCAGAAACACTTGACCTGGCTAAAATGAACAAAGAAGCCGCCAAAAAAACGCGCAGTGTAATTATGTTTATTGGCCCGCTGATGCACCACATTGCCGAGTTCAGTATCCCTTACGCGGGAGGCTGCGAATTAGGCAGACGGACAGTTTTGCCGCACTTATACGCACTAGAAGAATTTGGTGTAGGAGTCTTCACGAAAGCAGGGGCCTATCACATCACTTCTACTCCACAGATTCCGGTTCGTTCGGTAGTTTTGTACGAGTCTGGCGACACTACTTCTGAGAACATTTTGATGGCCGCTGCTCTGACTCCTGGCAAAACTACTATTAAAATGGCCAGTGCCAATTACATGGTCCAAGACTTATGCTTTTACTTACAAAAGCTTGGTGTCAAAGTTGAAGGTATTGGCACTTCGACACTTACGGTTCATGGCCTCAAAGAAATTCGCAAAAATGTCACCTACGCGCCAAGCGAGGACCCTGTAGAGGCCATGACATTTATCGCGGCTGCTGTTACGACAAACTCTTCAATAGCTATCAAGCGCGCACCAATTGAATTTTTGGAGCTCGAGTTACTAAAACTTGAAAAAATGGGTCTCAAATACGAAATCAGCGAAGAATACAAAGCCGACAACGGCAACACCAACTTGGTAGACTTAGTGATCCATAAGCATGATGGAAAATTAGTTGCGCCTGTCGACAAAATCCACCCAAATGTCTTCCCTGGACTCAACATAGATCATCTGCCATACTTCGTGCCAATCGCGGCTGTCCTCAAAGGTCGTACCCTCATCCACGACTGGGTTTTTGAAGATCGCCCACTTATGTACACAGAAATGAAAAAGCTTGGCGTCAACTTAGAACTGGCTGACCCCCACCGCGTATTCATTACCGGTCCAACCCGTTTCAAACCGGCCGATTTAGTTTGCCCTTCAGGCATTAGACCCGCGGTTATGCTGCTGATTGGGATGCTGGCCGCACCAGGCACGTCTATGCTCCGTAATGTCTACACCATCAATCGTGGTTACGAAGACTTAGCTGATCGACTCAATTCGTTGGGCGCCCACATTACCGTCCTCCACGAAATCTAATCTAGATCTAAATAATACAGCGCAGCACTAGCGGACTTATAGTTATGTCGACTTGGCTGTTACCATCAATACGACATATTTCACCGTCAAGTTGTAGGGTGATTGGTTTAATAGTTTTGAACTTAAAGTGATCCCTAGTTTGACCACCTTCCAAGCCCACAGTGCTGGCCTTAAACAAATAGCCTATTAAATGAAATTTGCTGCGACTGGGCAAGGCAGTTACTTCAAATTTTCCGTCTCGCATATGGCTAGTGCCTGGTGATTTAGTTAATTTCAGCACTTTTGACATTTTGCTAACATTGCTGCAGATGATGCTATCGTACGACCGTTTGTGGCCACGACTGATTATTTTGGTTGGCCGCAGCCTCGCCATTGCGCGCATCGTTATCCATATTTCATTTAATCGGTTAAGTTCGGTTTGATTCAACTCATGTCCAACTGTTGGCGTCAGACCAAGGCCAATGTACGAGTGTGCGTATTTCTGTAATTTTTTACCGCGTTGTTGTGAGCTTAATTGCAGCACATCTATTGTCTGTATCTGATGTTTGTAGATTGCTCGAGCAGTATCAGTATCGTGGAGACTATGGTAATGGTCATTGGCATTGCCAGCTGGTAATAGGCAGGTAGTTGGCGATGCCCCTTCGTCTTGAGCCCGCAAGACGCCATTTATTACTTCGTGATAGCCGCCATCACCACTAGCCGATATAACCAGTGGACTAACACTAGCGCGCGCCAAGTCGTAGGCAAGCACTTCTGCGTGTCCAGCGTATTTCGTCTTGATTAGGCGCACAGATTGTTCAGGCAATAACTCTTTTAACTGGTGCTTGAGTTCTGTAGCTAGTCGTTTGCCAGGACCAGTGCTGCCCGGGTTATATATAATCGAAATTGACGTGAAACTACTAACCATTACGGCGTGTTCCGCTCTACAGATTGTGCGGTTATGTCTAAGTTACAGCTGTTATATTGAGCACACCACGCAGCACATTCTTGTGCAGTAGCTTCTTGGGTATAGTGGAGACCACATTCTGAGCATTCGTAAGTTATTTGTTCCATAACTCAAGCTTAGCAGACTACAATTGCATTGTGCCAGATGGTTTGATTAACTATCTGTCGTGGGTATTATCATAAGCAAAGGGGCCTAAATGCTATTACTACTGATAACGTTTATTGCTGGTATTCTGACGGTACTCGCGCCCTGCGTACTACCGTTATTACCTGTTATTGTTGGCGGCTCCTTAACCAGCGATGACAACGACAAAAAGCGGCCGTACATTATTGCTGGTTCGCTGATGGCCTCAATCATTGTTTTTACGCTCGTGCTCAAAGTAAGTACGGCGCTGATTAACCTGCCGCCGTCTGTATTGACTGATTTTTCTGGTGGTTTAGTCATAGCGCTCGGACTAGCGAGCTTATTCCCGAGCCAATGGGAGGAGCTGCTAGGGCGCCTTGGCTGGCAAGCTGCAGCCCAACGCTTTCTTGGTAGTAGCCAAAACAATGCTAGCGAGTATGTTGGGCCGGTACTGATCGGCGTCGCGCTCGGGCCAGTCTTCTCAACCTGCAGCCCGACGTATGCATTTATTCTCGCTTCGGTATTACCACGAAGTTTTGGAAGTGGTTTTATATATCTTATTTCTTACTGTATCGGGATCGGTGTATCGCTGCTAGCAGCGGTCATTTTAGGTAAACGTATTATCAAAAAAGCTAACTGGGTGATTGACACACACGGACCATTCCGCCGAATATGTGGTGGGATATTTGTGCTGATCGGTATTGTTATTATAACTGGTCGTTTACTGCCAGCCGAGATTTGGGTAGCCAACCATTTGCCATTTAGCGAAACACGCTTAGAGCAGCGCTTGCTCAATTCGCAGGTGACAAATAAGCGCATTACGTCGACTGAAACCAGTACTCAAGACAGCAGTCTATTCAATGTCCCGGGCAAAATACTAGCACCAGAACTTACTGGGCTAACCAGCTGGGAAAATAGCCAGCCACTCAAGCTTGCAGACTTAAAAGGCAAAGTTGTGCTAGTAGATTTTTGGACGTATTCCTGCGTTAATTGCTTACGCGCGATTCCGTACGTCGAAAAATGGTATGAGACTTACAAAGATAAAGGTTTCGTGGTTATTGGAGTTCACACCCCTGAGTTCGCCTTTGAACACCTACCAGATAATGTCGCGTCGGCCGTCAAGGCTCACCGGCTAACCTACCCTATCGCCCAAGACAATGACTACGGCACCTGGAACGCCTTTGGCAATAATTCGTGGCCGGCAGACTATCTGATAGACCGTGAAGGTAACGTTCGTGACGTACATCTTGGTGAGGGTGATTACGACAAAAGTGAACGATCAATTCAAGCCTTACTAGGCACCAAAACACCGCTCAAGACGCCTGCCGCTGCTGTTCCCTTCAATCGTAACCAAACCCCAGAAACCTACCTAGGCTCAGAACGTGCTGCCAATTTTGTTGGTTCACCAGGTTTGGCTGATGGTTCAGCCACTTACCAGCCAGCCACCAAGCTCGAGGTTAATAATTGGACATTGGGCGGTAATTGGCAACAAGCTGCCCAAAACATTACCAGCGGTGAGAGCACTTCCACACTAACCTTCCACACCCGAGCTAAGGATGTCTACGTCGTCGCTAGTAGCCCAAACAACCAGCCACAGTCAGTTGGTGTGCAACTAGCTGGTGGCCAAAATTCTTACGGTAAAGACGTCAGTAATGGTCAAATGACAGTCGCAGAGTCACGTTTGTACCACGTTGTGTACGGTAAAGCTTTTAGTGAATCAACTGTAACTCTAACAGTTCCTAGTGGTGTTTCACTTTACGCTTTCACCTTTGGCGGCTAATATTATTTGTATTACTTACCTGTGAGCAGAGCGTAAAATAACACCAAGACTGCCGCCAACATGACGCTAAACGTAATATATATAAACGTACTTGATAGCTTACTATTACGGTATTCGCCCATAATTTTACGATTGTTTCCGACGCGGGCAATCATCCACAGCAATGGAACGGCGGCAATACCGTTAAACACCGCGGTAAATATCAAAGCCTTAATTGGATCAATGCCCAAGAAATTAAGTGACAGGCCAACAATTGTGGCGCCAGCAATGACCAGATAAAAGCCGTGTGCGCGGCGGTATTTGCGGTGCAAGCCCTCTTTCCAGCCAAGTGTCTCACTAATCGCATACGACGACGATCCAGCTAATACAGGCACAGCTAGAAAGCCAATGCCAACAACACCAACCGAAAACAGCAACTTGGCTATCAACCCAGCATCAGGAAAGTTTTTGACGAGTGGTTGCAAGGCGGCAGCGGCGTCAGCAGCTGTGTTAATATTGGTGATGCCATGCTTGAATAACACTGAGGCGCAGACAACAACGATAAACCAGGCGGTAATCGCCGCAAAGGCCATGCCTACCAAGTTATCCAGCTTGATACCACGCATAAAACGCTTGGTGACATGCGGTGTGCGGCCAACACCGGCGATCCTACGGCTGATAATTTCGTCCTCAACTACTTCTGACGTATCCCAAAAAAACATGTACGGAGAGATCGTCGTACCGAGCATACCAACAATAATATAGATCGTTTTAAAGTTGATTTTTGGGTGCGGCAAAAATGTTTCATGTAGCAAATGCCCCCAAGGCTGGCCAATCAGAATAGCTGTTATAGGGTACGCGAATAACACAAGTGCGATCCATTTGAGTACTTTGACATATGTTTTGTAGTTGACGAACGTTTCCATGAGCACCGTCAAGATAGCAAAAGCCACAGCCAATACTCCATATGGAGCACCTTTGAAAATTAATTTGGTACTGGCCGCCATTGCTCCTAGGTCGGCTCCAATATTTATAGTGTTTGCGACGACTACCAAAAATAATCCCGAGTATAATAGTTTTTTACTGTAGTTTTCTTTGAGTATCGATGCCAAACCTTTGCCAGTAACGGCGCCGATCCGAGCACACGATTCTTGTACCGCCACAAGTAGTGGTAACATCAACGGGAACGTCCACAGCAGCCCAGTCCCAAAGGCGGCTCCAGCCTGTGAATAGGTAGCTATACCCGATGGATCATCATCGGCAGCACCCGTTACGACACCAGGTCCTAAGATACGGAGAAAGCGATTAAACCGCTTACGATTAAGTATGCGTCGACCGACGTTAAGGGCTTTTGTTTCGCCACTACCAATGTCAGCCATTATTTTATCTTCAAGTGTGGTGGTTTGTTTCATCTATAGTTAGCGTGCGTTATGCAGACATTATATACTAAGCCCAAATAAGCAAGCTCTTGTAACCTCCAATGCTGAGTCAGGTTTACTGGGCAGCTTGGTTGATAGGCGTATTTGTTGGCCCAGCCGTAGGCTCAGGGCTCTTACCTTCATGCTGCAAGTAAAACTTTTCTAAGGTGCTTTGGTTGTAACTATCCATATTGTAGGTCCAGGTCCAGGCCACGACTTCGATAGCATGAGTGTCTGCTTCTCGGGGCATTACCAACGCTTTAGTTGGCGTGAATTTGGCGTCGCCATATGGCGGTACAAACAATGCTTGAAGTTTTTTGAGTTGATCAGCTGGTAGTAACTTTGGATTATAGGTGACAACAATACCACCGTGCTCCTCGTTGTGGATGAAGACTTCTGGTGTCAGCTCGGTTGTGTAAACACCCCACAAAGCAGGCGCTTGAGCATCACTTCGGTGGGGACCTGAGCTTGCAGGGTCAGAATTGTAGGCGACATGCTTTTGGCCTTCTACAATATGATCTTGGCCTTGGTTTTTGTGTTGAATGCCAATAATAACCTCTTTTGGCTTATCGGAATTAGTTTTGAACACATAGCCACCAACAGCAACTATGGACACGATGATTGCTATAACGAATGCTTTGTTAGACATAAACGACCTTTCGTAAAGTGATAGAATTTCTGCTTTGCATTATACACAATTAGGCGCAGTGCTCATGGCCACCTTCGGCGTGATCATTACCCATCATTTTTAGCATCATCGGCCCACCGGTGTGTAAGAAGCGCCAGACAAGCGCCCCGGCAATCACCAAAAATATTATGTTCAGCACTGAGGTATAGTTCCAGCTTACTGCGGCGTCTAGCACTTTGGCGTTACGGAAGTGCGGCGTTAGGTGCAGCACTTTAAACAAGAATTCTGTCAGGTAACCAGCGCCAGCCATGGCTACGTAAAAACTTACAAACAAGAAGCCTGCCATTTTCCAGCCGTAGTATTTAGCATAGATGCGGATAATCGGAATGATTATTAGATCCGCGAATATAAAGCTAATCACGCCACCAAAGCTAATCCCGCCGTTCCAGAGCACAGCCGCGAGCGGCACATTACCTATGCTACAGACAAACGAGAAGACAGCAATCAGTGGCCCAACCAATGGCCCCCAAATGGCTGCTGCTACTGGATGTTTGACCAAAAAGAATGATTGCCAAAAGTGCTGTGGCACCCACGCTGCCAGTGCACCAGCAATCAAAAGTCCTATAACTATATCAGTCCAAATTGAAGCCCAATCCATTACAAAAAAGTGACTAGTCGCGGTGCGGCCGTCAGCTGATTTAAGCTTCTGCCAGACAGTCCCGTTGCCGCTGACTGCCATGTCGTCCATGGCAGCGTGTCCTTCCATACGTCCAGCAACACCCAAATTGGCTTGAGTGCGAGCTGTATCTACCATACGCTTTTTTAGAAAGCGTCTAAAGATGACTGCTAGTAAAACAATCATTATTGGTCCACCAACAAACTCCGCAGCCGTGAATTGCCAACCAAGCAGCAGCACCATTATTATGCCGAGCTCAATAACCAAGTTAGTACTAGCCATCTCAAAGGCCATGGCAGCCGTAAAGTTACCGCCCTTTTTGAAGATCGACCTGGCTAAGGCCACAGACGCGTAGGAGCACGATGAAGACGCTGCCCCCAATAAGCTGGCCTTTACGATTGTTTTCGGCTTATCATCTGGGAGTAACTTACTCATCTGCTTGTGCGAAACAACAGCTTGTACCGCTCCAGAAAGTGCGAAGCCTAAAATTAAGGGCCACAAAATCTCCCAGCCCATTGAGAAGGCGGTCGAAAGAGCGTGAAACAGCGCGTGTATAATCTGCATTGTCAAATCCTCACTGCGGACATTAAGTTTGTTTTATGCTCAGCCTAATTATAGCCTAGTTAGCAGTTGCTAGCGAGACTGGTGCGAACGATGCAATTCTGCCACCTTCAGTCGTAAAACAAGCTACATAATCATGTGGGTAGGCTTCGCTGATGTTGTGCTCGCCAAAATCTTTGCCAATAAAACTAGCATGGATGGCGGCCATAACTCCGGAGTGAGCGACTAGCAGAATGTTTTTATTAGTATGTTGTTCATCTAGTTTAGTAATAGCCCCTAGTACTCGAGCTTGCATGTGAGCTAGTGATTCGCCATTTGGCGGCGTGTACTGCGTGTCGCTATCAAGGCCATCGTACATTTTGTAAGCCTCGGCGGCGTTCATGTTGCCAGCGTCGCCATAATTAACTTCACGCAGGTCTGGTAAGCGGATAATCTCTTTGGTAAAGGCTAAACCCTGCGCGATAACATAAGCCGTGATGAAAGCCCGTCCAGAATCGCTTGAGTAGTAGGCGTCGATCTGGATATCGCGCAATTTGGCGATGACTGTTAATGTTGGCACTAATCCATTACTAGTAAGTGGCGTGTCAATCCAGCCAGATAACCGCCCTGCCCGGTTGTTCTGGGTTTCACCATGTCGGGCAATATAAAACTGATTCATTGGCATAGTATAGCAAGCACTTTGCTATGAGTGGGTTTAGAATCTGCTTATTTCAAAAAGCATCGTGACTATACCCCAGGTAAGTTCTTGTAAAGTTGGTAGCAGAAGGTCAGACTCATCTTTGAATTCAGTCTTTTTCAGGTTGGCAGTTTCTGGCACAGCTATGCATTTCATACCAGCAGCTTTGGCTGCCCTGATTCCGGATAACGCGTCTTCGAATACTAGACAATCCTCCGGTAACACACCTAGTTTTTTAGCCGTCGTTAAGAAAACTCCTGGGTCTGGTTTGCCTTTAGCTTCATGGATTGCCGAGTAAGAAAATAGTACCTCGTCGTACAGCTTCAGCTTATCCATAACCGCTTCTATAACATCGGGGGATGCCGACGAAGCAATAGCCATTGGAATGTCATGCTCGGCGAACAATTGTAAGGCTTCGTATACACCAGGCAATGCACGCCCCTCTCGCTTAATGCACGCAATTACCTGCTCCACTATCTGTTCGCAGAGAGTTAAAACAGTAGTATCAATTTTGAACTGGTCAATCCAATATTGGGCGATTTCGATAGTCTTATGTCCAGCCATGACACGAACATCCTCAGCGGTAATAACGTAACCATACCTACCAACAGCTTCAATATGCGCCTTCTGCCAATACGGCTCACTATCAATTAGGAGCCCGTCCATGTCAAATATTGCTGCTGCGATCATTCAGCTATCTTAGCAGAATTGGCCGTAACAGCTGTTTAAGACATTGTAGAGCGGCAGGGTTATTACGCTAGCTGCCACTAAAAAAGATTATAGCTCTTGCTGCATCCTGCAGTCTTGTCCCTCTATTAGGAACCCAGAGTTCAGTAACTGTCAGACGTAATTCGTTCTTATCATAGACAACTAAAGCTGGGACGCATGCTTGTCTGGCATATGTCAGGGCATAGTGGAGGCCATGGGCAAATAAGTCACGTTCTTTAGCTCCGTCCATAAAATCTTCATAATCGTTACCGAAAGTTTGTGTCAAGTGCGGTAGAGCTTTACCAGCTATCAAGTCCTCGCCCTCTACGCCTGTGTAAACTCCCATTGTAGGGTCAAAGGGTAGCTTCTTTAGCTTCAATTCAATTTGTTCAACAGCCACTGAATCGGGATCAACATCTAAAACCATTTCAGGTATATATAAATGCGGGTAAGACATCCTATGATTATAACATTTACTTACATATGCGTCAATGATTTAATAATCGAAACTACCATAAGCTTAATCAACATTTAAAGCTGAAACGAGCGTTCAGTTCGGCAGTATGATATTAAGTATTTTTTCTACAAGTTGTCCAAGTTATCCTGGATAAAGGAAGCGCAGTTGAGAACTATGTGCTAACGAACCTATTTGCCATAAAGTAAAATGGCTATGATTAAAACTATATAGACAACTAGCCATAGGCTGTCTTGGATAATAATTGGTACGAGTCGTTTATTTATCGCGTAAGCCAAGAATATTGATTCTAGAAGCGCATAAAGTACCCAAGAAAGTAAAGACAAATCATGGGCGCTATGACTGCTAAACACTTTGATAATTTGCGGCAAAGCGGTTGCGGGGTAAACAATGGAACAAATTAGCACTAGCTTATCAAAACTAGTATCTGGCTGTTTATTCTGTTTCACACTATGAATTGTAACAGTTGCTGCGGTGCACTGTAGTAAGTGCAGTAAGAATCTATTGTGCTGTGGATTTATGTAGGATTGAGGAAGCTAGAGTTTGGTAGGGTATACCTTCTTCAATCGCTTTTGCCTTCAATTTGTATAGGTCACGCTCCGACAAACGAATGTTAATGTTGCGCGTCTTGTTGAGTGTAGCTTTGGCAGCTGCCATCGCCTTAGCCTTTTCTTCTGCCTGATTGGCTACTGGAACAAATTCACCATTTTCAAAGGCGTCTAATAATTCTTGCTCTTCTTTATCTAAATCATAGTCTTGCATCATTTTTCTCCCTTCAAGTACTTTTTAGTGGCTCTACGGCTAGGTATAATCGTTTTTAAAAATATCTTTTCGTCATCTTCCACAAAAGGTACGAGGTATACGTAAGTTAAAATCCGTACTACATACATTTTTTGATGACCGAAGCGTAGCTTATTAGGGTGCTCGATGGTCTCTAAAACTCGTTCTTCATCGATGGCAGCTAATATATCTTCAAATGAAACAGAACGCTCAGACTTTAGCTTTATATTCTTAGCTTCATTCCAGTCATACGGCTTCATAGCTTTAGATTATTACAAACAGTATGTAATGTCAAAGCATGGTGCACTGTAGAGGATGAATTGAGAACCAGTTTAGAATTTACGATGGGCATTAGCTGATGCGAAGGGCGTCCAGAGCTGTTTATGCCAGTAGACCAGCATAGAGAACGGGGGAAGAAACAAAAGTAATAGCACCCACATAACTTTGTTAGTTCCGTCTAACTGTTCATTCTTAGCTATATGACGTAAATATACTGCTAACAGAATAAAACTTATGGGTAGTGCAATTGCATTAGTAACCAAGAGCGTCTTAAATAAGTGTTGCGAACGATGCTCCAAGGTCCGATTTGAAATCTGCGTAAAAAATGTATAGAAATATATAATATCGTAAAGCGTTATTAAGTAGGTGATAGTTCCTATAGTCTTAACAAAGAAATTATTGATTTTAGTAATTTGCGGTTTAGGCATGTTTTTACACAATAACACACAAATTTATAAAGCTAACGCTTTGAAGCCCCGTAGTAGATATGTTCCGAACGGATTACTACGATGCTATTGTATCTGCAGCTAAAGAACTAGTTATAGCTAAACGTTATTTGAACTTAATATACTTATAGCCGTGTCAGTAACGCTGTCGTTCACGTTACTTAGTGCCTTTTGCGTATTATATGCACTGTGACTGTTAAAACTTAGCCAAGTATCTAACGACAACTCATTAAACGCTTCTGAGGGAGACGGCCAATCTACCGCTGCTCTAATTTCGTTGGTTTTTAGTCTTTTCAGTAATGCTTCGTAATCAATAAGATTGTTTGGCGAAATACTCACTAAAAGAGCGTCTTTTTTTATCTTGGCAATCAGGGAACTATTAAACACTGTTCCGGCACTTGCAGGTAAAGTTAAAAAGATAATGTCAGAACTTGCCACTAAATCATCGAGGTCAGTTAATTCAGCCTTAACATCTTTTTTACTACGATTGAAATATAATTGTTTTTGAGGTTTGTATGCAGAGATGGCGCTCATAATGCGTTGACCTATATTTCCTGCTCCAATAATTCCTATGACCGAATCTTCAACCGATTTCGTAGTTATAAACTTTTTGTCACCATTGCGACTAATAGTGAATAATTGACGCTGCATTGAAAGTGCAACAGCTACAGCAAACTCCGCAACGGCTATCGCATTAGCACCTGGTGCGTTTAAAAGTTTTATGTTCTTCCGTTTGGCAGTTTCTTCGCCAGGAATAAACTTAGAGTAGTCAACTCCTGTAAATATGATGGACTCTAAACTATCCGTTGTTTCAAGAACCTTATCAGTGACTTGTTCAATACCACCAATTATGTAGACTGATACACCCCTCAACGCCTCAATAAGCTCATCCTCAGTTGCGGCAGCCTTATCCAAGCGTTGAACAGCGTAACCTGCATCAGTTAGCTTTTGAACGTGCTCAGGCGAAATAAAAAAAGAATCAGTTATAAGTAGTGATTTAGCCATACATTGACTATAGCAAAATTCGGAAGAAACATTTGGGTCAAAAATAATAACAGAAACAAAAATTATTGGTGCACTGTACTGAACGAAGTGAGAACCTCATTCATCTTGAGCTAGATACTTAGTACTAATCTTAGGCCATTATCAACTTTTTGCATGGTAAGCTTATCCAGCTTGCCAATTACTTCGCTAAGAGATTCTTTATCGAGTGTGATTACTTGTGAAACATTTACGACAGAGTCTTTATTTAGTCCTGATTTTGTTTGGGAAAGCGCCACATTTCCTGGTGCATCAGCCAAACGGGTATTGGATGTTATGGCAATTGCGATAATTGTATTGATATTACTTTTATTGAAGCTATCGGCCTGTACGACCAGGATAGGACGAGTGAAGCCTGGCTCTGAGCCGGACGGTTCTGCTAAGTCAGCCCACCATATCTCTCCACGATTTACCATGGATTTTGCTTGAGCCATGTTCGTTTTTGCATTGTTAAAATATCTAAGTCGAAATTTGATAGGTTCTTCTCGTATATGTCATTAAGCTTTTCGGTGACTTTGACATTATGGTGCTGCTTAACGTAGCTGTCGACTGCTTTACTGTATAACTCACTACGAGACTCACCTAAACGACTAGCAAGCTGCTCGGCTGCGTTGTACAAACTATCGGGAATGGATATAGCTGTTTTCATATATCAAGTATAACTTAAGTTATACCATTATGCCAACACTTGCATCTCTCGTTACGCACCAACGATGAAATATTCCTAAGTTGAATCATTGCAATATTCCGACTGTCCATATTTAGTATTAAAATTGGAACTTAATTTTCAGAAACGAAAATCATTGGTGCACTGTGGTGAATGAAGTGAGAACCGGTTTACTTTTTAGCTGCTAATTGACGTCGCCTAATTATCAGCATAGGTACGAAGAAAAGATTGCCTAACACGAGTGACGCTGGGTACAGCCAAGTAGTAAGGGAGTACTTCTCTAGGGCAATGATAGCAAGAACAAATTTAAGCCCAGCAAGTACATAGTGTATAAGCGTCTCTTCTTGTGGCTTATTAAATGATTTTCTAATCGTAGGTATAAAACCTAGAAAATCGATGATAGTTATAAGAATGATTGAAAAGACAGGACTGTTGGTAAATGCCAGAAGGATTAAAGCTGCGAAAGCACCTGCTAGGTTGAGTTTATCTGACAGGGTAATCACCTTCTCGCCCTTTGTCAGTGCCAAGCCAAAAATAACGAAGGATACAACAGCCGTCACACTAGTAACCCAGGCTCCAGGTCCTCCTCCCTGTGATAGTTGACCTACGCACGCTATTGCTGTTAGTAAAGACCAGACTAACCATGAGTAGGCATGTGGTTTAGTTTTACCTGCAAATATGTCCCTGAAATAATACGAATACCCAACTAACGATAGGATAATAGATATAATTGCGACAATTATCTTAAAATTCATCTGTTAATCATAGTAAATTTAAAAACGGGTTTGGATTCACTCAAAATTGGAACTTAATTAACAAATACAAAAATCGTTGGTGCCCTGGGTTGGACTCGAACCAACGACCTTAAGCTTAGAAGTCTTCTGCTCTATCCAGCTGAGCTACCAGGGCTTGTTGAGATGCGTATTCTCTCGCTACTTGAAATCGTGGGTCCGCGCATGCTGGATTGATCATTCTCTTAATTACTGTACTTGGCTTCGCCAAGACCCAGCTGAGCTACCAGGGCAATCCGTGGAACGAGATCATGTGGTGCGGGTGTGGAGAGTCGAACTCCAATCACCAGTTTGGAAAACTGGGATAATAACCGCTATACGACACCCGCGCTACCAGATAGTATACCAAACACCACGGCGCAAAGCCTTATGGTTGTTTTTACCCTATTGATCTATAAAGTATGTGAATTATCTTACACCATATGGACAAACCTAGAATTAGGCGTACAGTCTGAGGTAGCGAGTTCACATTAGAACTTGGTCTTAAGTTAAAAGTAGACCACCTATGCACCCGCCAGAAACAAAGCTTAAGCTTTAATGAAAGGCATCCTCACAATGACAACAGCTCGTAAACAAGACTCCAAGGGTCCAGCTTATGGTACCCAGAAGTCTGAAGTGCCAAGCCAAAGCAGCCTAAAGCTGATGCGTTACAACGAACTAGACGCCGATTTCGTCCGCCAGTCACGCCGACTAGCCCGCATAGTTAGTCGCATGAAGCACGATATCACGCGCAAATTAGGCTAAGACTAAACCATAACTGCTACTATTACAGTATGCCTACTATATATGTTGTCACTGGCAACCCACACAAACTAGCTAGCTTTGAGCGTCATCTCAAAGATTACTCTTTCAAATCTGTAGAAATAGACTTACCAGAGATCCAAAGCTCCGACAGCCAGGCTATTATCACTGATAAAGTTATGCGCGCCTACGAAGAAGTTGGTAAACCAGTACTTGTAGAAGATGTGTCAGTGGCATTGGACGCGCTGAATGGTATGCCTGGCCCTTTTATCAAATTCTTTGAGGAGCGGATGGGCCCGGATGCAATCTATCAGCTTACCGCTGGTAAGTCGGCGGCAGTAACCGTTACCTCGACAATCGGTTACTATGACGGCTCGAAACTCATAATCACCGAAGGCGTGGTCCATGGCAAGGCAGTGGCCGCGCGTGGTAAAAATGGCTGGGGGTTTGACGCTTGCTTTCAGCCTGAAGGGCAAACTAAAACCTACGGTGAAATGACATTTGCGCAAAAGGATGCCATTAGCCACCGCAGCTTATCGATCGCGGCTTTCCTGAATGAACTAAAACAGTTGTAAAGCTAGGCCCTTTTAAGTATAATCACCTCTGTTCTGTAGATGCCTCTGACTGTACAGTTCAGACATATATGGCGGACTTAGCTCAGTTGGTTAGAGCGCCGGGTTGTGGTTCCGGAGGTCGGGGGTTCAATTCCCCTAGTCCGCCCCAAGACATGTACACCATAAAGAGACTCCAGCAATGGAGTCTCTTTTATTTTGATATAGTTAAGACATGAATGAGCAATGCTATTACAGAGTTAGTATTAAAGGTATCGTCATCGATGAAATAGGGCGCGTCTTACTAAGCCGCGAAGAGAACGGAAAGTGGGAAATGCTTGGTGGGGGTTTAGATCACGGAGAAGACCCAATTACATGCTTAAAACGTGAAATAAAAGAAGAGACTGGGCTAGAAGTGACATACGTTTCGCCAAGTCCTAAATACTTTATAACCTCGCCCCGATTTGTTACGACTATGACGACATACATAGCAAACGTTGTGTACGTAATTAAACTCAAAGATCTGAATTTTACCCCATCCGATGAATGTCAGGAATTACGATTTTTCAGCCTAGCAGATATGGAAAAGGTTAGCCTATTCCCAAATGTTCAAAAGCTTTTAGAAATACTCAAACGCCAATAACTATGAGTATTTCTTGCGATGTAGTCATATTGCCAAACGAGAAGCTTGCTCAGGCGGCTATCCGTGCAAGCCAAGGCTTAGAACAGTACAGTAGTTTATTCACTCTAAAAGAGGGTTTTTACTTTCCGCACGCGTCGTTATACATGCTTGAGTTGGAGCTTGACGACTTAGAACAAGTGAAGACATTACTCGACTCTATCGCCGCCTCTACGTCAAAACTCGAGCTCCAAGCAATCCGATATGATCATACTCAGTGTTTCGTAGATGCTGAATATCAACGAACCACTGCTTTAGACACTTTACAGCTGACTGTTATAGACGCTCTTAATCCCGTCCGTCACGGAATGCGTGAAAAAGACAAAGTCAGAATGTTAGAAGCTAGCGGTTTGGCACTCCAAAATTTTAAAGATTATGGATACAAACCGGTCGGCGAATTGTTTCGACCTCATGTTACCTTTACACGACTAACGAGTGAACAGCCTGGTGTATTGTCAACTCTTGGAGAAATTAATCAGTACGGCGGAATATTCATCAAAATAGGTCTCTTTGAAATGGGAGATAATGGCAACTGTGTTCGCAAATTAGGTGAATGGGATTTAAAAGATATTAAGTGACTCTATCCGGAGTCTTTTTTATTTGTGTGATGGCTGATTAATCGTAACATGGACGCTTGTATATAATCGTGAGGAAGTAACTGGGCTTGGTTTTTTTGCAGGAATTGATAGACCTTAAAAGCTGGCCTATCATCTTCTATGATAAGGCTGAGGTCTAATAATCCGTGAGCGTACAGCCTTCGAAGCACGCGATAAAGTGATACTGTGCCAATTTTGAGACTAAAATTAGTCATTTCTTCTATTGTTATCCTTATAGTTGTCATGTCTTGAGCTGAATCTTCTACTGCAAGCAGGATGAATGGATATCCAAGTCGCGTCGTTTTGGCCGCTATTTGTGGGTGTTTGATATACTTTTGATATGAGCACTAAAGCTGAAACAATATTTGATAAAATCATTCGCAAAGAAATCCCTAGCTACATTGTGTGGGAAGATGGCAAGCATTTGGCATTTTTGACACCGTTTCCTAATACGCCCGGTTTTACGGTTGTGATCCCCAAAATAAACCCTGGTGATTACATATTTGATCTGGACGATAGTGTATACACAGATCTACTAGAGGCGACGAAAACAGTTGCTAGGCTACTGCAAAAAGCACTCGAAGTATCGAGAGTCGCGCTTGTTTTTGAAGGTACGGGCGTGGCGCACGTACACGCTAAGCTGATTCCCTTACACGGTGGATTAGCCTCGCAAACTGATGTTTGGAGTGACCATACGTCTTTTTCAGAAAACTATCAGGGTTTTATCACAACCGCCGAAGGGCCACAAATGGATGAGACTGAGCTCAAAGCCATCCAGGATCAAATCATAGCCGCAATCTAAACCAGTTTAAGAATCACGAGTGTTACCAAACTTGAGCATCACTTGTAGCAGAGTACCGCCACGATCCATAAGTGGTCCGGATGGTACCCATCCGCTAGTGATGTGAGACTTTACTTGGGTAGATAATTCAGACTGATCGGTACCATTTAGAATTTCGTAATCGATGACTTGATTCAACATTGATAACTCCTTATTACCATCCTACTATGCCACGAACGTACCCTCGTTTGTGTAGGTATTCTTACAGTGCTTATGGTTTAGAAGCAACTCACTGCCTAATTTGGATAATGACTTTACCACGTGGATGATCCACTTTCAGATATTCGAGAGCCTCAGCGGCCTGCTCTAATGGGAAAACTTTGTCAACATTAATTCTCAGGTCACCAGCCTCTATAAGCTTGGTGACTTGTTGTAAGCGCTCAGTTGTGACTTTAGTGAACTGGTAGGTGTACTTGATATCATGCTGCGCCAGTAGTGACGCATCCTCAGCGAGCACCATAGACACTAACGCGCCGCCGGGCTTCAAAACACCATAAGATTTCTGATTTGTTTCACCGCCTATCGTGTCATACACAGCGTCCATGCCAGACACAACTGTAGCGAAGTCTTGCGTTTGGTAATCAATGACTTCATCAGCCCCAAGGCTCTTGACGTATTCCAGGTCAGCAGCAGTGGAAGTAGTTGTGACATGTGCACCAAAATGATGCGCTAGCTGAATAGCCACTGCGCCAATGCCACCTGCACCACCATGGATCAATATTTTTTGGCCAGCTTGAATTGCCATGTTGTCTACAAGCGCCTGGTAAGCACTAACTGTTACTAAAGGATAGGCTGCTGCGGTAACGAAATCTACAGACTCTGGCTTTAGAGCTATTGATGCCGCTTTGGCTGGCGCGAATTCAGCGAAAGAACCGTTACCACTTAACGCGCCAGCTTGACCGTACACAGCTTGACCTATTTGGAAGCCAGTGACTTCCTCACCAAGTTCAACGATAACCCCAGAGAAATCACCACCAAGTGTGGCTGGAAACGTAAGATCCGACATAGACTGCATCATGCCTTCACGAACTTTGAAATCAAATGGATTTACTGCTGCAGCGTACACCTCTACCAGCACCTGGCTTTTGCTGTTCGCTGGCTTAATTGCGTCGGTAGTAAACCGCACAACCTGGGCGCCACCATATTCGGATATTTGAGCTGCTTTCATATACACCTTTCGTTAATAACAATAGCTAAACACATAATTTTATCATAGCTGAGATTATCAGAGTTCGGCTGTAAACTAACTAACCCGAACAAGGCTCTCAGCATGCTAGCTGATATACTGGGAGCAACAGATTAAATTGGGGTATACATGAAGCGATTTATCGAGTTTTTGCGTCATTACAAACTATTTGCTTTAGCAGTCTTAGGACTACTCGTTGGGCTAGCCTTACAGGTCGGTGGCCAGCGAGCCGCAGCCAACAAAGTGGTCGCAGCCGTGGCATTGTTTGAGGTCCTACCGTTAGCCTACTCAATGGTTCGAGACGTAAGGCTGGGCAGCTATGGTATCGACATCTTAGCGATTACAGCTATTGTTGCTTCGGTTTTGCTCCATCAGTACTGGGCAGCTATTGTCGTGGCGCTGATGTTAACCGGCGGCGAATCACTTGAAGCTTTTGCCGAACATCGTTCCAAGGCCGAGCTTGACGCCTTGCTTCAGCGCGCACCCCAAAAAGCACACCTCATTCGAAGCCGTAAAACTATTGATGTTAAGGCTGCTGACCTTAAAATTGGTGATAAGATTATCATCAAAGCTGGTGAGCTTGTACCAGCCGACGCGGTAATTATTGAAGGTAGTGGCAGTTTTGATGAATCAAGTCTGACCGGCGAAGCCCTGCCGAGGCTACGTGGCATTGGCGACCAACTGCTCAGCGGCTCAGTAAATATTGATGCTGCGATTACCGCCAAAGTTACTGCCAACGCTGCCGATAGCCAATACCAGCAAATTATAAAACTTGTAAAAACAGCATCGCTCAGCCGAGCACCTTACGTACGTTTGGCGGAACGCTATAGCATTCCTTTCACCTTCATGGCCTATGCTGTAGCCACGGCGGTATGGGTAGTCAGTGGCCAAGCAATTCGCTTCCTTGAGGTCATCATAGTAGCGACACCATGCCCGCTATTATTAGCCGCCCCCATAGCCTTTATTAGTGGTATGGCTCGCGCCAGTCGGTATGGCATAATCGTCAAAAATGGCGCGGCGCTTGAACGATTAGCCGAAGCCAAGACTATGGCTTTTGACAAAACTGGCACACTAACCAAGGGCCAGTTACAAGTAACTACTGTGTTAGCCTATGGCACGTTTAAGCAAGCTGATATTCTAACCCTGGCGGCTAGCTTAGAGCAAAGCTCCAACCATGTTTTGGCTCAAGCAATTGTGGCTGGAGCCAGCGACCAAAAACTTAAACTCGTTAAAGCTAAGCATGTTACCGAGATTGCTGGGCTCGGCGTCAGCGCGCAACTAAAAGGCCAAGAAATAATAGTTGGGCGACTAAGTTTGCTGGAAGACCGTGGCGTAACAGTGCCTGCTCAGTTTACGGCGAACGCCATCACCCAAACAGCCGCTTTTGTAGCCGTCGACCACCATTTGGCCGGTGTTATATTACTAGAAGATGAGCTGAGAACTGACAGTATCACCACGCTAAAACGACTAAAAGCCTTGGGACTCAAAAAATTCCTAATAATCACTGGTGATAATAAGTTGGCAGCTCAGTCAGTTGCCAAAACACTGGGTATCACAAACTTCCACGCCAACATGCTCCCGGCAGACAAGTTACACGTGCTAGAAGCTGTCAAAAATAGACCCTTAGTATTTGTTGGTGACGGCGTCAATGATGCGCCATCATTAGCAGCTAGTGACGTTGGTATTGCTCTGGGCGCACGTGGCTCAACTGCCGCCAGCGAGTCGGCTGATATTGTGATAATGACTGATGATCTCGCTCGTTTAGCTACGGCACTATCAATTGCTAAACGGACTTTCAAAATCGCCCGCCAAAGCATCTTGATTGGCATAATTTTGAGTATGGTTCTGATTGGTATTTTTGCTACCGGCAAATTTTCACCGCTACTTGGAGCCATCCTGCAAGAAGTAGTCGACGTAGTTGTTATTTTTAACGCACTACGTGCTCATATATCGCAAGGTGAAATCGCCTAAACTACTGGTCTCACCTAGACTAGTACTCTTAGTCCAACCGCAATAACTATCGGCACAAGTAGGTTATCCAACCCCTCGACACCACAGTTCTCTATAAGCGTGGCCACAAGCGCCAAACCAGCTACGGCAATGGGCTGCAATGCCATGTGACTATAGTGACTAAAGCCAATCAAAATCAAAACGGATATAACAGCGAAAGTCATGCTACCAGCTAGAGTCTTGGTATGACCAAATACCTTGTAGGCATGACCCATGCCGTATCGAACGCCAACTATCGCTGCCAGGCCGTCAGCTAAACTCATTTGCAAGAGAGCCGCCATGTATATCCATTTGTCTTGAGTAATTAGCGCAACACCACCAACCGCCAAAGCAAAAAATAGCTCACCCCATGTTGGACGTTGCACACTATGGATAGCTTTAAATATATGCAAATATTTAGATATGCTGACCGTCACAAAAAAAGCGGCACTCAGCAGCAATATAGCGTTCCAACTTAAAAAAAATGGCCAAAAGGCCACAAAACTACCAACCGTAATATGCACGAACTTGCGGCTAAACTCATCATGTGTAGCATGCCTCCGCCACCAAATCTCGCTGGATACTAACACTATAAACACTACGAGGACCGTGAGGCAAAAGGCAAGAATCATACTATGATTGTACTCCTCTTAAGCTATTACAGGCTTCCACTTATTCCGATGAGGATCCGCCGACTTTGATACCTGTTACTTTTTTGATTTTGATTGAGTCACCATCACACTCAACTACAATGTACGCTGAGTTAGTAAATGAGCCAGGTGGCAAATCAGCTTCTTCGGCATAACCAAGCTTTACAAGTAGCGTACGCACACAGCCACCGTGCGTTCCTATAAGTACAGTTTCACCTCGGTGAGACTTTGCAATTCTTAGTAATGATTCAGTGAAGCGTTTAATTAACGGTGCGTTGCCTTCAATGTAATCGGCGTAACTGTGTTGCCAGCGCTGCTCTAATGGCAATGAGCCATACATTTTATCGAACTGCTTGCTGAGCGCAATCCACTTATCATCAGACTGGCCCTCCAGCTCACCAAAGCTGCGCTCCCTTAGGTCAAATAGCTGATGATTCTTTGGTACAGGATTCCCCCAAATAATTTCTGCCGTCTTAGCTGCTCTCTGTAAATCAGAGCTGTAAACCGTATCAAACGTAACACTATTAAGTAGACGCTTTGCTTCATTCGCCTGGCTAATCCCGAGATCGGTTAGTGGCGAATCAGTTTGGCCACCACACAAATGATCGCGATTTGCTTCGGACTGACCATGACGGATAATATACAGCGTACATGGCTTCATTATTTGCGCCTATGTACTATACGGCGAGTGACGCGCCCAGTCTTGGCTCGCAAGAATTCAGCACCAAGATAATAGTAGGGGAAGACTGTTAAGACTAGTATAGTGCTCGAAAGGAGTCCAAAAATCAATACCACTGCAAGCCCTTGCCAGAACGGACTGGTAAGCGCTAACGGCACCAATGACAACACCGCTATCAGACTGGTGGCAAATAATGGGCGGAAGCGTTCTTTGATGGCAGCAACGGCGGCGTCAACCGGATTGGCACCAGCCCGGCGCGATTGATTGGCAAAATCTGTTAGCAAGATGGTGTTCTTGATGCTGAGTCCGATTAGCGCGAAGAACCCGAGCATCGCAAAGAAACTAATTGGGTTGTTGGTGGAATACAATCCAAACATCACGCCAAAGACGCTAAACGGTATAGCCATGAAGATCAAAAGTGGCTGCAGGAACGAACGGAATTCTAATACAAGCACCAGGTACATGATGAGTAGCAAAACTGGAAACGCAAGTGCCAAGGTCTTGAAGGAATCTTGGTTTTGGGATTCTTGACCGATATCAAAACTCAAATCACCCGCTTGCAAACCATAGGCTTTGAGCTTGGTGTCTGTGAATTCTTTGTTGACGGCGTCCCGAGCTAGATTTACTAGAGTCGTCGTATCGTTACCGTCAAAGCTGGCAGTTACGTCGACATTGACCTGACCTTTGGCACCAGTAAATACAAGTGGGTTTGGTGGTGTAACGTGTATAAAGTGGGCTATATTGCCGCTCGTCCGGGTCAGCTCTTTGGCGTTCAGAAACGCAACAATATCACGAGCAGCTGCCAAAGCACCTGGGCGGTCAACGGCTTTTACCTGTACGGTAAAGGCGGCTGTTGGCGGTCCAAGATCGACTTGGTTGACTTGGGCTTTGGCGCCAACAAACTGGGTATCAAAGGCCTTCTGAAGCTTGGCTACTAGCTGCGATGCTGTGGCTACTCGCTTGTTATAGGAGATAATATGAAGCTGGGAGCTGGCCGTCTGGGCATTAGCCAGGCCGTAATAGCTACTCTGAACCAAATTTGCACCAAGTACTCGTGCCGTTAGTTGATCAGCCCGCCCGGCAACCAGCTGAGCCTGTTCAATACTAGTTCCACTCGGATAGTTGAGGGTTACGATCATCTGATTGGTATCTTTGGCAGCTGGGAAAATATTGAATACTACTTTGCTGGCCAGGAAGCCACCGGCCACTAGAAAACCAAAGCCTATAATGATAGCTAACAGACCCAAACCAGTAAGCTTTTTGCGCGAGTGTTTGGCCCATAGCATCGGTCGCGATATGAACGTAGCAATATTATCTTCAAGCCGAGCCGCTAGTTCATTATGCTTGCGCTCACTAAGCTGTTTACGCGTCAGGAGGGTAAATCGGGCAAAAAACGGAATAAATATCAGTGCCACCAGCAAGCTAATAAAAAGTGACGATATGATTGTTATTGGGATAGCTCGGATGAAACTCCCGAGTACGCCACCCACAAATATGAAAGGCGCGAAGCTAAGTGCTGCAGTGGTGGTCGCGGCTACCATAGCTCGACTGACTTTGCGCGTTGCTTTTTGAACTATCTCAGCCTTATCTTGACTATTTCGTCGACCGGCTTCGATGGCTTCTACCATGATGGTTGTGTCATCGACGATCAGCGATAGCCCCAGAATCAAGGCGAAAAGTGTGATGACATTCAGGGTATAGCCGACCAGGTATAGAAGGCCTATCGTCAATGCGATTACTGTCAGCATCGACAACACTGTAATCAGCGACGCTCGAATTGCGATGATCAACGAGCCGACAATTAGTACTATAATCAAGCCCTCTAGTAACACGCGTTGCAGTTCCGAAATATTGTCTTTGATAGCTGGAGCATAGCTAGCACTTATGCGCGTGCCATAACCATCGACCAGCTTGTTTGCGCTCAGCTTGTCGAGTGCTTTTTGGACGTTAGCATCCAACTTAATAACGTCATTACCGGCGGCGGCTTCGACGGTGATTAGTACTGAATTAGAGTCGGTATAATGACCTTCACTTGGGAAGCTGATGCGATCGAAGGTTTTTTGGACTGGCAACTTTTGGCCACTGGGAGTCGTAATTTCGCTGTAAGGGTTCTTGATAGCGAATGATTTAACGCCTGGCACATGCTGATCGTTAAGGTATTTGATCGCTTGCTTGGCTTTAGTTATTAACTCAGGAGTGGTCGCCTGACCTTTATCGTCGTAGAACGAAATAGCCATATCAATCTTTTGGATATCGCCGCCTGTGACACCAAAGTATGGCACGTCATATTTGACTAATACACCAGCTGGGATTGATTGTATCTGTCCAACCGAAGATTTAAGCTGAGCGGTCGCTACTTTGGCGTCGGTTCCATCTTTGTACTGAACTGTTACAGCGTAGAAGTTTCCGGCCGTCTGAGTCGTGACTGTGCTTACCGCCTTCTGCTTTAGGGCAACTTTAGCAATTGGTTGCGTCACCTTACTATCTAGCTCAGCCGGATTGTCACTAGCATAGGTACCGTTAATAATCGCTATCGGTACAGTCACGCTTGGGAAGCCCTCACGTCGCAGTAGTGTCGTGTAGCAGAGAATCCCGAAACCGAGCAGTACTATCCAAATGGCTGCCGTCAATCGCGGTCGTAAAAAGAAGAAACTTGTTAGCTGTGGTAGTAATTTATCTTTGGCTGGGGCAACTTGGGCGTGATTTCGTAGCTGCTTATTGGGTTTTGCTTGTGTCATAGCCCTTATATTATACCTAATACTCCGTAATAGTGGAATTTATCAACTAATAAATGTCACTTACGATAGGTAGTCGTAACAAACTGTTACGACTACACCACCATCCTAGAGCTATAAAGCTAATTTTTGCGTTAACTCTAACATGAAAGCGCTCAATCTCACATCTCTCGTGGGTTGAGTATTGCCGGTCAGCACAACATCTTCTATGACACAGTCAAGGGTTTTATCTGAAATTTGCACGTATTCTTCTGGGTTTTCAGTTTCGATAATAAATGCCTTAAACCTATCAACCATCAGTTCTGGAACGGCTGCTTTGGCTCTAATTGCTTCAAAACTGTAGCCATTTGAAAGGTTTGGGTAATAGCGGCAAAGTAGTGCATTATTAGCTTCTTCTGGACCACCCCAGGTTGAGGTAGCAGTCCCAAGTGGAGCACCATTAGTTTGGTCATAAGTGACACATGCTGTTAGCGGTTCTTGTTGCAGGGCGGCTCTAACTGCTGTTTGAGATGCAAAACCACAGAGAGGCGGCAGATTTTTGTTAGTAAAGTTGGAGGAGTCACCTGCAATATTAGCGCCTAATTGCTTATCAGTTAGCTGCTTTGTCACAGAGTCGGGCTTAGACTTACCCGAAGACGGCGCCTCAGAAGCCTTATGACTTGCACATGATGCTGTCAACGCAGAGCATCCCATGACTACTACTGTAACCGCTTTACGAAACTTTAATGAGTTATTTGCTGAGTTCATTTCTAAATCACCATCAAGAGTTGATATATTTTTTTGAACTATTTGATCTGCTTGTTTCATAGTTTTGATTATGTACTTTAAATATTTAGATGTCAATGATTGTCACTAATATGCAATATTTCTTTCATTCATTGAATCATGAACAGTACTATCTTACTTACCTTAGCTATAAAAAACACCGGGTACAACCCAGTGTTTTTATATGGTCGGGGAGACAGGATTCGAACCTGCGACCCCGCGGTCCCAAACCGCGTGCGCTACCAGACTGCGCCACTCCCCGACATTTTGCTTGGAAAGCTTAAAATTACTGCTTCTGTAACAGATCAGATTATACCTAACATATCTGTTGATTACTAGTGCAGGCTTAGATTATGCGTCGAATGTGCTGCACTGAGTTAGCTAAACCAGATTGATCATTAACCTCAACCAAGAGGGCATTAAACTGCCGTGGTCCTTGAGTTTCCATAATATTGCGCGATTGTAGACCATCACGCCAACGTGGAATAACGCTTTCGAACTTAACGCCAAGTGAAGCATCAAGCGCGCCACACATACCAACATCAGTCATATGAGCGGTTCCACCAGGCAGCACCCGAGCATCAGCGGTTGGCACGTGCCAATGGTCGCCGATAACGGCGGTAACTCGGCCATCCAAGTAATTCCCAATAATTACTTTTTCGCTGCTGTAATCACCATGAAAATTAACAATAGTGGCAAGACGTGGAGTATTCTTCTCGGTGATCAAAATGCTATCTATGACTTGGAGCGGGTTATCAACCAGCTTATCTGAATCGCGGCCTACAATCTGACCGAGTAAGCTAATAATCAAGACCATGCCCTCGAGTTTATTCTGGGATGCTTTGACATATTTGTAACCAAGTCCTGGGGTGCCAGCTGGATAATTTGCTGGGCGTACGATTGGTGAGCTAGGGTCATTCATAGCACCTCGTATTTGGGGGAGGTGCAAGCTATGATTGCCTCCGCTAAAAGCATCGACCCCAACCGCCTGTAACCTGCTCATGTCACCAGGGATGATACCTTTGCCATTAGTAACATTCTCGGCCTGGGCAACCACAAAGTCGATAGCTAGCTCACTACAAATATCTGGCAATAATTGCTCAACGGTTTGGATACCAGTATCAGCCATAATGTCACCAACGTATAGGATATTCACTTCTTCACTCTACGCTAGGTGGCGGAGCTTCTCAAGCGTTCGGCTCCGTTGATTTTGTAAGCGAATCCACTGTGCATTCATTGTTCTTTGCAAGCGCGTGATGTCAGTCATCTCTATATCGTAGCGAAAGTGGGTGATTAAACCTTGGCGTAACTGACGCATATAATGCTGCTTAATTTCGCCGAGCTTGCGTCGAGCAAGGTGCATGTCGGCGAACATCTCTCGAATTTCATCGAGCGCTGATTGGAGTCCCTCATGTGAATCTTCTGTCATAGTCTGCCTCTTGTTAAGTGACAAGTCTATGGTAACTTCAAAATAAACTTCAGTCATGAAAAAAAGCTTAAATATCGCCATTTTCTAAATCTGCTGAAAATTAACTAAGGAGCTTAGTTTGTTAGTTATTGTGAGCAGGCGTATTGGTAATACGCCGACGAACAAAACAGGCAAAATAAACCCTTATTTAATTTTATTTAGCGAATTCGATAGCACGAGTTTCGCGGATGACATTGACCTTGATAGTGCCGGGGTACTGCATCGTCGACTCGATCTTAGTAGCGATATCACGAGCCAGCTTGATAGCGCTAAGGTCGTCAATTTGCTGCGGACGAACGAACACTCGGACTTCACGACCCGCGCTAATAGCGTATGACTTCTCGATGCCAGGGAAGCCGTTGGCGACGTTTTCTAGCTCACGCATACGCTCACCGAAGTTTTCGGCTGAGACGTTACGCGCACCTGGGCGGGAGGCGCTGATAGCGTCGACAACGCGAATAATTAAAGCTTCGGTACTAGTAGCTTCAATGTCGTCATGGTGCTGCTCGGCAGCCAAAGCGACTTCTTCGGGGGCACCGTATTTGCGCAGCATTTCGCCGGATATATGGTGATGCTTGCCTTCCATTTTGTGGGTTAAAGCCTTACCTAGGTCATGCACTAAAGCAGCGTATTTAGCGGTTTTGACGTTGGCACCAAGCTCTTCGGCGATCATCCCAGCTATATGGGCCATTTCTGTTGAGTGCTTGAGCACGTTCTGACCAAAGCTAGTACGGTATTTTAATTCGCCCAATAATTGCACTATTTCTTTAGGGATTCCAATAACGCCAACTTCACGGGCAGCGTCTTCACCGGCACGCATGACGTCTTTTTCTACCGTCTTTTGAGCCTTTTCAACAACTTCTTCAATGCGCCCTGGGTGGATGCGACCATCCTTCATGAGTAACTCAATGGCTTGGCGAGCGACTTCGCGGCGAACTGGGTCAAAGCTACTCAGTACTACAAAACCAGGGGTGTCATCAACCATGATGTCAACGCCGGTGGCTCGCTGCAAGGCTTGAATGTTGCGGCCTTCTTTGCCAATCAA
This sequence comes from Saccharimonadales bacterium (SeqCode), assembly GCA_038230395.1. Taxonomy (GTDB): domain Bacteria; phylum Patescibacteriota; class Saccharimonadia; order Saccharimonadales; family UBA4665; genus JBDSWU01. The sequence continues at coordinate 52,206 of JBBRNI010000002.1, forward strand.
ACGGCCTTTCATTTCTTCTTCAGCAAGTTTAACGCTGGTGATGGTGCGCTCGGCGGTGACTTCACTAGCCATACGCTCCATAGCGCCAACAATAATTAAGCTGGCGGCTTCTTCGGCATTATCTTTGGCTTCGTTTTGGATCTTATTAATCAATCCAACTAAATCGTTACGGATATCGCGCTCAGTCATCTGCATCAGCTTATCGGCAGCGTCGGCCTTGCTGAGCTTAGCAATTTTTTCGAGTTTGTCTTGTTGTTTGGATCGGATATCCCGAATCTCGTTTTTTAGTGCTTCGACTTCGTCTTCTGATTTACGAAGGTTTTCGTTGCGGTTGTCGAGCTCGTCAAGCTTTTTGATAAGTGCTTCTTCACGAGTGACCAGTCGACGTTCTAGATCTTTGAGTTCATTACGACGGGTGTGTTCATCTTTGCGTGTTTCTTCGGCTGTCTTGAGCGCTTCTTCGCGAGCTTTGGCGATCATCTTTTCAGCTTCACGCTTTGCTTTATCGAGCTCCTTCTGAATATTGGCCTCAGCTGAGCCTTGACGCTGCTTGGTAATAACGGTATTCGCGCCAAAACCAAGAACTAGCCCAACTAATGCGAGCAGTATTGCAATCATACGGGTTCCTTTCTATAAGACAGATCGCCCAGCAAACATCGCTATCACTTCTCTAGCTTGAACGGCAATCTGGAAATCAATTAATTAGGATGGGTTTGGACACATAGTAACTATAAGACGATGCTTTTAGTATGTAGCCCTACTCCAAACTATACGCCGCTAGCGCGGTAACGGTCAACTTTGCTGTACGGCGTAGACAATTGTGCGATCTTCATAGTGTTGCGTCTTGGCGTTGAATTTACCACCGCAAGTAATCAAGTTTAGGGCTGGCTTGCCCGGCTTCATCGAGGTCAGTAGTTTGCCAACGTCTACACTATCCGCACTAATCGTCTCTGTGTTTACGACTGTGTATTTGAAAATCTGGTTATCGCCACGGGTCACCTCAATCGTATCACCGGCTGCTAGTTTTTTGATATCAACGAAGACTCCTGGCAGTGTTGGACCATGGACATGGCCATCAATCAATATTGCTCCAGCGCCAGCACCACCGCCGGGTTTAGCACTAGCGTTGTACCAACCAGTGTCATAAATGCTTGCCGGCGTACCAAGCTCATTACTTGTCGTCACACCGACGGGCTTGACACGAGCTTTGACACCCAGCTTTGTGATAGTAATTAGCTTTGGCGCATCTGGAGCAACCTGATAGCTAGCAACACTCGTAGTTGCTGGCTTTGTTTCACTCGGCACGACTGGGTCATCGGCTACGCTGCTGGTACTAGCTACTTCGGCCTTTTGAGACAACGCCGCGACCTGAGCTTTGGCGCTATGGTTGGTTTGTAAGGTTTCGATGTTAACTAGCAGCCCTAACCCAAACACGAGGATGGCCATCGCCACTAAAACAGTTTGGGCTTTGGAACGTCGTTTAGGAGATTCCGGCTCGGTAACAGCAACATGAACTATCTGCTTTGGGGCAGCCCTGCGAGCCAGAACCTGAGAGTGCTGTAGCTTTGGCCGAGCAGGCTTAGCAAATGGTTGAGCTGCAACCAGGATTAGGGCTGGCTGCGTCACTTTGGCAGCTGACTGTTGTATAGGTTGAGATGTCGGGAGCCACTTGGTAGCGCCTGTTACCATATCATCGGTAATTTTAGGACGGGGTTGTTGCTGCCGCGCCGGGCTAAGCTGGCTAACCGCGCGGAATGAACGCTCGGTGTAATCCAGCATTGTAACTCGTCGGGGAGCTTGCCTAGGTCGGGGTGGCGTTTTGAAATCCATATCTCACTAACTCTATTTGTTTTTGGGTGCAAAGTATTTAGCGGCGAACGGTTTTTACACGGCGTGAAGCACCGTAGAGTAAGCCAGCAGCTACAACTGACGCTCCTAGAGAAATCATCGGGTGAGCAGCAACCAGCAGCAAACCCGTGTTTGGCTTGGCAGGCAGCTTACTGGCGTCGACATTCGTAACAGTCAATACCACATCATTACCATCACCACCCTTGTAAGTGACAGAGTAAGTGGTACCCTCATTGGTATACGTACCGCCCTCAGCAATACCAGCAAAGGTACCCATAACGGCATCTACAAGATCGTTATCAATAATGGTGTAGCTTTCACCAACTTTAGGCACGTAGCCGTTATAGAGCGATGCAACTAGCGTACTGCCTGTGACATCAACCGCACCAAGTACTTTCACTTGGTCGTAGCCGGTACAAGGTGTCGTGCCGCCAACATCGACTTTGTAGGTACCTGTGTTGCCAATCGTGAATGCATCACCAGCCGTGCCTGTACCAACAGTCATACAGCCCGGGCTGTGACCAGGGGCAATAGTACCATACACCGTCAGTTGGGTCTTGACTGTGCCTGAGCCTTCCAGGATACCACCTGCGCCGACATACACGCTCGACCTAGTTCCATCCAGTATAACAGTCTGGATTGAGCTAACGCTAAGGGAGGTAGTTGGTTGATTGTCACTCAGAGTTGTAGTAGTATGCTCGCTGACCTGGGTTCCGTTGGGTGTAGCCGAATTGTTGGAAGACGAGTTGACTACTAATGTTCCGGTTGAATTACTTGTCTTAACAATTTTAAAACCTGCACCTGTTATGGATCCCGTAAAAGTGACTGTTTGATTGTCAGGTATACCAACATCTATATCATGTGTCAGCGTAACAGCACCGCTTATGGTTGGATTATTGTACACATTCAAGGTCGGATTTGTCGTACCAAGGCCGCCACCAAACGACAGTGGCTTAGTAACTCCCGTAATAACTGATAAAGTTCCGCTGTTGGCAATAACAGTAGAGCTAGCCGTATCACTGTAGCCATAGTAGCTGTCTTTATCAACTGTTACTGTACCGGTAGGACGGTATGAGAGGATGGTAGTTTGGCTGGCTACATTCACAAACGCACTAACTAATGTCAAATTACCTGGTAGGGGCACTGCAAGGTTGTTATTTTGATCCGTATTATCAAGACCACGTCCACCGTTGATCGTCAGGTTTCCATCTAATGTCAGCGCACTGACCGCAACGTATGCGTGTCGAAAGCTATCTGCGCCCGACGTTGAAGTCTCTGAAGCACCCGCTGCTAGGTGTAGGGTGTTGATAGTATAATTGGTGATATTTGTATTACCAGCCGTATCGCTAGCGGATCCAATAATAACCCCTCCCAAAGCTACACCCAGATCATTGACAAGAGCATAGGTACTAGTGCCTGTGCCCTTGAGCTGCAATTGGATAATGTCGCCTGGCTGTGGAGCGACGCTGTTACAGCCAGTCCAGTTAGTAGCTGTACTGAATTTCAAATCAGTCGCGCCGGTCCATACGCATGTATAATTAATGGCGTGTACTAGAGGCACGCTAAGCGTTAAGAGTGATGATAGGGTAAGTACCAGGGCGCTAGCGAACCGCGCGAATTTCGTATTCTTCATTGTTTGTAACCTTTTTGGATTTTTATTTGAGCACTTTTATAGAACTAACTATAAGCGGTATCAGGTTGTTGTCAATAGCGCATGTGGATAACTATTTCTTGGGGGTGCTGACGTTGGGCAGCGCACCGTATTCGGGAAGCACCAACTTATCATCTTCGCCATTCAAGAGTTGATAAATGCCATCATCGATCCAATCATCATGCGCTGCGCCCACAATGGGAAGCTTTAGGGCATATGCAAGAGCATTAGCGACGGTGATGCCGATGCGTAGGCCAGTAAAACTACCTGGTCCTTGGAAGACGACAATACCGCCTAGTTTATTGAGGTCAGAGCCGTTACTAGACAGTAGTTCGGTGATTTTAAGAAGGATAGTTTCCGCTAATTGGCGGTGAGCTTCCCAGGTTATGTAAGCTACCTGCGCTAAGTCATTATATAAGCCGATTTCGGCTTCCGGCTTGTCGGTTCTAAGCGTCAGTATAATCATCCGAGTTGCTCCACCAGATAGCTGAGGCTATTAGGATACGTAAGCTGGAATTGACGTCCGGTTTCAGTTGTAGCAGTTATCGCGACACGTAGGCGCTCGGCAGGCAAGACATCGTCTACAATGCCAGCCCACTCTACTACCGTGACCGTTTTAGGGTCGGCCACTACTTCGGCGAGTTCATCACGCATGATACCCGGCTCGTTTAATCGGTAAAAATCAAAGTGTTGCAGTGTCAGATCACCAGCCTGGTATTGGTTAGTTAATGTGAAGCTTGGACTGCTAACCCGGTCTGTGCTGCCCATACCCGCCGCCAAGCCTCTGACAAAAGTGGTTTTGCCACCACCAAGATCACTCACTAGTTCGATCACTTCGCCGCCGCGTAGCTTGTGACCCAAAGCGTTGGCCAAGGCCAAGGTTTGTTCCAAGTTTTCGCAGGTGGTTTGCCAAGTCATTTCGGTACTCATATACACCGTATAGTAGCGCGAGCCCGCCTGCGAGGGCAAGCACCCAAGGATGGATTGGAACAGCCGCGGGTTTAGTAACAGCTGCCGATTTCGTTTTGGGCACGACAGTTTTTAGTTTTTTAGCGTTAGTTGCCGATTTTGTAGATCCCGATCGTTTGGCTTTTGCGGCGGTACTTGAAGCCTTGGACCCAGGTGGTAATTTGGCGGTTGGCTGCGTGATAATATTGGCAGCGCTTGGCGTTGGCTGGGTTGACCAATACCACACTCCATTAGCGAAGGCCCATGCCTGACCATCCAGAGCGGTACTATATGGATCACTTGCCGTGATTGAATTTCCTAACGGGTCAATTAGTTTGACCTGGCTACCACTGTTGCTCAGCGTAAGCTTGGTTTGAGTGGCATAAAACGTCGTAAAGCTATGAGGCTGCAAACTCAGACCATGTGGAAATAGATAGCTATGAAGCGTGGTCAAGCCTGACTGCAAAGCAAAACCAGTCAGGTCAAAAGGGCTGTCATTGGCATTATATAGTTCAATATATTCATCAGTGGAATCATTACTCGTACCAAGAGGGTTAGGCAACAGCTCGGTAATTTGTGGCGCCATTAGGCCAATGTCAGCAGCAGGTAAACCAGGCGTGGTAGGTTCATTATTACTGAGCGCCGGCAAGCTGACTATTGTTGCTGGTGGCTCGGAAGACGGTAACAACTGGTTGAGCCCGCTCGCAATGGGTTGCGGCGCTGGGAGAGCCGCAGAGTTCGCAACTACCAAGCCACAGCCACCAGTCGGATCAGTTTGCACTGCCTGCCAACTTCCAGGGCCTGCAGTAGTGACGAGAGGATTGTTCTGAGCGTCAACTGGTTGACGCAACAAGAACGCAGCGGTATTTGTTGGTAATGTTCGGGTACCAGCAATTGCCGTTTTTGACCACCCGACATAATCCTGCAAACTAGATGATACCTACCCCCCGGGTGAGACTTGATTGAGCGCTAGTAACTCCACCAAGCCGGTAGTGCTTGAAAAGCCAAGTGATACTGAGTCGACTGTCAGTTGGTAGCACAGCTGCAAGGTGCCATCATTAATCATAAAATAACTATGAGGCGGTAGCACACCGTTGAGGCTAACCAACTTGCTACTCGTGGCTTTGGATAGATCAAAGCTGTTGAAGTATTCTAGCTGGTAGTTACTCATATTGAGCGTGCTATTAGACGGATTGTACAACGTCACAAACTGGCCATTACTGCTGGTAATTTTGAGCTGGCTAATGGTAAGGGAGGGCACAGCAGTAGTATCAGCCAGCACCGGCGCGAACCCGGTTGTTCCCAAACTCACCAGCAGCACGGCTAGCAGTATTCGTTGTGTCATTCGTTCTATCCGCCGCATAGTAAAAGGGATTGTAGCCAGGCCAAACTGCCCCAGCAAGCAGTAGCATAATGAAAGTGGCTCAAACCTTAATTAAGTTAAGATTTGAGCAGTTCGAAGCCTCATTATTAGTCTTTTTTACAGCGCCAGTGTGTATAAGCGCTATACTATAAACATGCTACAACTTAGCGCCACACTGTTGGACAAATCGGTGCTATCCTTACGCACCGGCACACCGATCGCGACCATAACTGCGGCCATCTTCAACCCAAATAACCTCAAAATCGAAGGCTTCTATTGCATTGATCGCTTTGATAAAACGGAGCTGGTCTTGTTATGCCAAGATATACGGGATGTTCTAAAGCAAGGCTATGTAGTAGATGATCATGATGTCCTAGTTGAGCCCGACGAGCTAGTTCGACTCAAGGACATATTAGAGCTCAACTTTGAACTAATAGGTAAGCACGTGGAGACAATTAGTAAGAAAAAGGTTGGCAAGGTAAGCGATTACGCCGTAGAAACCGAGACTATGTTCGTCCGTAAAATATACGCCAGTCAATCTATTCTCAAAAGTTTCACCGGCGGTAGTCTGAGTATCGATCGTAACCAAGTCAATGAGATTACCCCTAAGCGAATTATTATAAACGAACTAGTTAAGCAAGCTCGCGTACCAGCCCCAGCTACTGCCGCTTAATAGTCCTCACTATCCTGGCTTAGCGCCGCTTTGATATCACTATAACCAAAACCCTGGCGGGCTAGGTACTGCATCAACTTTGTATTGTCCTGGTATTTTGTTTGTCGTCTTTTACGGGTGATGACTTCAACCAGCGCGGCCTGATCTGCATTTACTTCACTATTGTTTTCTGCCAATACTCGCTCTATTATCTCACCGGCGATGCGCTTTTTTCTAAGTTCCATAATTATTTTACGACGTGAAGTAGGTCGCAATAACTGTCGATCATTTACGTAAGACCGGGCGAATTTCTCATCATCTATAAGTCCAACTATACTTAACTTGTTAAGTATAGTCTGTGACAGGGAAGGATCGGCCCCTTTACGTTCCATGTAGAACAAAACTTCCCACGCTGTGCGCTGTCTCATGGCAACATAGCGCAGCGCCCGGCCATACAACTTATCGTCTAAAGACAGTGTTTTATAATTATCCACCTCCAGCTTGGTAAGCTCCATGCCGCTATGCAACTTTGACTCAATCAATGCCGCTTCGCTCAGACTGAAGCTGTAAGCTTCATCGACGTACACCGAGTATCGGTCACGCGTTTTAAGCTGCTGCTTAATAGATGTTATCTTCATAATTATCGAGGTGGTGTGGCACTATCATGACTGCAGCACCACACTCGTACTGGTCTGTCTTATTATTCTTCAACAGGAACAGGCGCGACCTTTTGTTCGGCTTCTGGCTTTGGCTTCTCTGACTCAATAACTTTAGCCGCAATCTCTTCCATTACTTTAGGATTTTCTTGCAGGTAGAGCTTAGTTGCTTCCCGACCCTGGCCGATCTTGGCGTCGTTGTAGGCGTACCAAGCACCAGACTTTTCGACAATGTTGCGAGCTGCTGCTAAGTCCAAGATGTCACCGGATCGGCTGATACCTTCGTTGTACATGATGTCAAACTCAGCTTCTCTAAATGGCGGTGCAACTTTGTTTTTAACAACTTTAACCCTGGTTCTGTTGCCCACTATAGCCTCACCGGCTTTAATCTGACCAATGCGGCGAATATCCATACGGACAGAAGCGTAGAATTTGAGAGCGTTACCTCCAGTAGTCGTTTCTGGGTTACCGAACATCACACCAATTTTCATACGAATCTGATTTATAAAGATGACTGTCGCTTTCGAACGGTTGATAACGCCAGTCAGCTTACGCAGAGCTTGGCTCATCAAACGAGCTTGCAAACCTGGCAATGAGTCACCCATGTCACCCTCAATTTCAGCCCGTGGCACTAGTGCTGCAACGGAGTCCACTACAATTAAGTCAACGGCGTTAGAGCGCACCAATGTCTCGACAATTTCTAAGGCCTGCTCACCATTATCTGGCTGAGAAAGTAACAGATTTTCGACGTCCACGCCGATACGTTTGGCGTAGGCAGGGTCGAGAGCGTGCTCGGCATCGATAAATGCGGCTGTGCCACCACGACGTTGAACTTCGGCGATAGCGTGCAGAGACAGCGTGGTTTTACCAGAACTTTCAGGGCCGTAGATCTCGACAACACGACCACGAGGAATACCGCCACCCAGCGCGATATCAAGCGAGATAGCACCTGTTGGTGTCGTCTCTACCGCCGTCGCATGGGCGTCGCCCAACTTCATAATCGAACCCTTACCAAATTGTTTTTCGATAGTCTCAAGCGCTAGGCCAAGTGCCTTAGCTTTGCCATCAACTGAACCACCACCGGTATCACCCATTGATTTTTTGACGTCTGATTTAGCCATAAGTATAGTCTCCCTGAAATTTAGTTACGGTTATGTTACCCCCGCTAGTCCTACTAGTTTATCACTATAGACCCAGCTGTTGACGGTGAAAATTGCTACAGCTTACTTTTCACCTTTTTTTAAGTAAAAATTAACAACTCCCCCAAATACAACAATTAATATGGCTGCCAAGCACCTAGGTTATGAATTGTGGAGGGTCAAGCGTAGTGCAGCGAAGGCCGCAAAAGGCCGCAGCGAAACGCACTCCACATTTCATAACCTAGGTGCTTGGCATAAAATTCAGTTAACTTGCTTACGTTTTAGCCCAAGAATTGTTAGAATAAGACCAGGATGGGTGAACCAAGACAAACAATTAGTGTAATTAGAGTCGAGCGAGCGTAGCCATGCGCATCCCTGATTCGCTTGTTGAGAGCATGCTGGCTGCTTCTGGCCAGTTTACCAAAGAACAAATTACCGCCCTGCGCGACCAAGAAACCAGTGATAAAAAACCACTGCAAGATCTTGTTATCACCAACAATCTTCTGAGCGAAAAAGATCTCACCAAGCTGTACGCCGCCGAAATAGATGTGCCATTCGTTGAGCTCAACGCCAAAGAGATTAAGCACGATATTCTCAAGCTTTTGCCTGAACGTATAGCCCGCCAGTATAACGCAGTCGTCTTCGATACCGAAGCTGATGGTACGCACCTGATTGCTATGGCCGACCCCGACGACATTCAAGCACTGAATTTTTTACAAAAACAGCTTGGATCTGGACTAAAGGTGCATATTACTACTAGTAGCTTGCTACAGGCGGCGCTAGACCAGTACCGCGGTAACATCAGCAGCGAACTGACCAAAGTAATCGCCAGTGATGACGACGAGGACGAAGAGGTCGACGAGACTGACGTCGCCGAAGACTCTCCCGTAGCTCAAACCGTGAATATTATTATCGAATACGGTATCAAAGCCGGCGCCAGCGATATTCACATTGAGCCCCGTGAAAACTTTGTGGTGGTTCGCTACCGAATTGATGGCATGCTGCGTGAAGCCAACAAGCTTCCTCGCAAGCTACTTGGGTCATTAGTTAGCCGCATCAAGATCCTGAGTAACCTCAAGATCGACGAGCACCGAGCACCTCAAGACGGACGCTTTAAGGTCGAATTCAGTGGACTCATGTACGCCCTCCGTGTCTCGACATTACCTATTCTTGATGGCGAAAAAGTAGTTATGCGTATTTTGAACGAATCATCCAAACCTGCCGACCTAACGGAGCTGGGGTTCTGGGGTAAAGCCCTGATAGATCTACAGCATGCTATGGTTCAGCCGCACGGGATGATTCTGGTGACGGGTCCGACTGGTTCTGGCAAATCAACAACCTTATTTAGCGTTCTCAGCAGTCTAAACACGCCAAATGTAAACATTTCAACTGTGGAAGACCCCATCGAATATCACATAGTTGGCGCCAACCAAGTTCAAGTGAACAACCTTGCCGGTATGACATTCACTAACGGATTACGTGCCTTACTGCGCCAAGATCCTAATATTATTATGGTTGGCGAGATCCGAGACGGCGAGACAGCCGACTTAGGTGTTCAAGCGTCTTTGACTGGTCACTTAGTTTTTAGCACACTGCACACAAGCAACGCAGCTACCTGTTTACCACGACTGGTAGACATGGGCGTCGAGCGCTTCCTAATCGCCAGCACAGTACGCATTGTCGTAGCTCAACGTTTGGTGCGTCGACTGTGCTCAGCCTGCCGCGATGCCTATGAACCTGACGCTGTTACGCTCAAACAACTTGATAAAACCTTTCACCTGTCTGAAAACGGTGGTAACAAACGGATGCATGAACTCGAAGCTAGCGCCCTTAAAGATGGCATTGGCAGTAGTGCTGGTACCGAAGAGCTCAGCAGTAGCACTGTGGCAGTCACGAGACTATGGAAAGCCCACGAGGATGGTTGCGACAATTGCAACCACACAGGCTACAAAGGCCGTATTGGTATTTATGAAATTTTAACCAATTCTAGTGCTATCCAAGAAATGATTGTTGGCAATATTAGTTCTGAAGCAATCGAGAAAAAAGCTATTGAGGAAGGCATGCTGACTATCCAACTTGATGGCTTTATTAAGGCCCTCCGTGGCCAAACGACAATCGAAGAGGTACTTCGTGTTACTTCACAGGAATAATTATGCAATTTAACTACACCGCAACTAATCAAGATGGTAAAAGTCTTTCTGGCAACGCCGAGGCTGCCGATCGTCAAGCGCTGATAGGCCTTTTACGCAAGCAAGGCCTTCACCCAGTTGTTATTGAAATGACAAAGGGTAAAAAAGCCAGCTCGGGGCTGTTTGGACCTAAGAAAAAAGTAAAACTGAATGACCTAGTTATTTTTACCCGGCAATTATCCACAATGATCTCGGCCGGAGTGCCGCTGGGACGTTGTTTGGCGGCTCTGCAAACAAATGCCGAAAACCCCTACATGCGCGAGGTCCTAGCTGGCATCACCAAGGATGTCCAGAGTGGTTTACCACTTGGTGACACCTTCGCTAAGTTTCCCAACGTTTTTTCTGATGTCTATGTCAACATGGTTCGGGCCGGTGAAGAAGGTGGTATTCTCGATGAAATCCTGAAGCGCCTTGCAACCCAAGTTGAGCAAGATGCCTCAATCCGCAAGAAGATCAAAAGCGCCACCGCCTATCCAATTGTCATCCTAACAATTACTGTCATCGCCTTTTTTGGTGTCATGTTGTTTATCGTACCCAAGCTTGGTGGCATACTGCTGTCGCTTGGCGGCCCGAACGCTAAGTTGCCCGTATACACCCAAGTGCTGCTCAATATAAGTAACTTTTGCGCCAAACCGACGATACTCAAACATCTACCCATACCGATCATTAATCACTTGCCAAACCTGATACTCATACTAGGCGTTTTCTCAATTATCATGGTGTACGTGCTGCGATATATTAAGACACCAGACGGTAAATACAAATTTCACGCCTTACTACTGCGTATACCTGTGGTCAAGGTTGTCATCCTCAAGATTGCTATCGCTCGCTTCTCTCGGACTTTCGCCTCGTTAATGTGTAGTGGTGTCAGCGTGCTTGACGCGCTTCAAATCACCGGCGCCGCCCTTGGCAACAAAGTCATTGAAAAGGAGCTGACTGAAGCGGCCGAAGAAGTCCGCAACGGTAAGCCACTCAGCGAACCTCTCGGTCGCAGTGAGCATTTTCCTCCGATTGTCGCCCAAATGTTACTAGTTGGCGAAGAAACTGGTCAGATTGACACCGTACTTGTCAAAATCGCTGATTTCTATGAAGAAGAGGTCACTGTTCTCATTGATGGTCTAGCAGCAATTATCGAGCCAGTTATGATCGTTATACTCGGTGCCGGCGTTGGTTTGATCGCCGCTTCGATCATGGGCCCAATCGCCAACTTGTCCAAGAACATCGGTAATAGCTAGTATTCATCACAACGACTTATCCACAATAGTGTTGACTGTATACGGCTTATGGTTATAATCATATCTAGATGCTTGTAGCAACACCTTCAATAGGTCAAACATGCTACCAAGGTCAAATTAAAAATTAAATCGTAAAAATTAATCAAGGAGGGTGGGCTCTTATGGTCTCTCTAAAGAACGTTTCACTAAAATCACTCAAGCAACAGAGCAAAGGTTTTACCATTGTAGAACTTTTGATCGTCATCGTAGTCATCGGTATTTTGGCCCTGTTAGTCATCACGACCTACGCCGGCATTCAGCAAAAAGCACGTAATACAAAGCGTCAAACTGATGTATCTGCACTACAAACGCAGATCGAGGCATATTTCCAGACAAGTGGTTACTACCCTAACCTTACTGACCTCAACAGCGCAACATGGCTAACGGCTAACATGAAAAGCCTTGACCAATTTGCTCTGATTGACCCATCAAACGCGACGCAAAGTAAGACACTAGTTGGAGCACCCGCAGCCAAGTCTTACTCATATGCAGCTACAAATGCCGCAGGTACAACTTGCGATGGTGCGAGCCCAGCTGACCAAGCATGTGCGAACTACACTCTTACCGCTACCTACGAAGGCACCGTTAATGGGTCGGCTACATTCGCCAAGTCACAACTCGACTGATCCTAAACGATCTTAAGTCGAGCTCGACGCAAAAACCCCGCCTAGTGCGGGGTTTTTGCTATGGCTAGCACTTTGATAACGGCGGTGATATACTATAGTAAATACTTATGCTTAATACGAGCGTAGTGAGTGGGCATGAATACAACACCGAAAATATCATATTACTTTCACGACAAACCGCTATTTGGTCTTGATATTGGTCACGGCTCACTCAAGGTTATGCAGCTCGGCGAATCGTCTGCTATCAAGCCTGGCAAAGGGCACCATCACCCACGAGTTGTTGGCTATGGTTTCGCGAATTTTGATAAATCGGCCCAAGAAGATGGAGTGGTTGTTAAGCCTGAAGTTATTGCGGCAGCAGCCCGCGAATTATTCGACAAAAATTTGATTGGGGACATTACCACGCGACGTGTTGCCATAGCCATCCCGACGTACCGCACCTTTACCCGCGCCTTACAACTGCCTAAACTTTCAACCAAGCAGTTAGCTGCTGCTGTCGAACTCGAAGCCGAGCAATATATTTCGATGCCGCTTGACCAGCTGTATATTGATTATGAAGTCCTCAAGCAAACTGATGAAGTAACTGAGCTATTCATGGTGGCAGTACCCAAAACTATCGTTGATTCATATTTAGAACTCGCCCAATTATTAGGGCTAGAGACAGTGCTAATAGAGCCAACCCTCAGCTCATCTGGCCGTCTGTTATTTGCGGGCGAGAACAATGACGACTTACCTACAGTCATTATTGATTTTGGTTCATTATCTGCTGACATAAGCATTTTTGATAAACATATGTTGGTAGCGGGCACCGTCCAAGGAGGTGGTGAAAGTTTTACTAACCTTATTCAAAAAAAACTGAACGTGACACAAGCCGAAGCCGGCCTCATCAAAACCCGTTACGGCTTAAGCCTCAGCAAAAAACAAGCTGATATTAAAATGGCTCTGGAGCCTACATTGCTGCAAGTAGTCAAAGAGATTAGACGTATGATGCGCTACTATGAGGAGCGTTATGGAGCTGACCGTGCCATCGCGCAAATTATTACACTTGGTGGTGGAGCAAATATGCCTGGGCTCAGTGAGTATTTAACCGAGGCGCTGCGCTTGCCAGTGCGCCACAGCAACCCCTGGCAATACTTTACCTACAAAGGCTTACAGCCACCATCTAACGCTGATAAGCCAATGTACGCCACAGTTGCCGGCCTAAGTTTGGTTCCAGCTAAGGAGATTTTCTTGCCATGATTAATCTTCTGCCACATGACATCAAAACTAATTACAGCTACGGCCGCCGTAATGTTGGCCTGCGGCGTTGGGTAGTTGCTTTTGTGCTAGCTTTTGTTGGCCTTGGCATCATCGCTACTTATGGGTTATTGGCCTTTCGACAGCAAACAACACATTACCAGGATAAAATTGCTGCTGGCCAAGATACGCTTACCAAGCAAAACTTCACGCAAACTCAGAAACAGATTAAAACCATCAGTAATAATTTCAAACTTGTTGTGCAAGTACTAAGCAACGAAGTGCTGTTTTCTGAGCTAATCAAGCAGATTGCCGCTACTATTCCAGCTAAGGCTAACTTGACCGGATTTACCATCAACAAAGCACAGGGCGCTATTGATATTTCAGCAGTAGCTACTGACTACAACACAGCTACCCAGGTTCAGATCAATTTAGCGGATCCAGCTAACAAAATATTTAGTAAGGCTGATATCGTCAATGTTGGTTGTATTACCACTGCCACTACTATTACCGGCTACCCGTGCACTGTCAGCATTCACGCGTTATTCGCTCCTAACAACCCTTACTTATTCATCACCAGTAAAACTAAAATCCCAAAGCCTATAACGTCGACGTCGACGCCAACTAATAAGGCGGCTACGCCATGAATGGTAAACGTGTTTATTACTTGATGCTTGGTTTGATTGCCATTTTATTAATTGGCTTGCTCGCCGGAGCCTACGAGACCAACACCTTACTGGGTAGCCAAGCCGCTGGTCTTACTAAGCTCAAAGCCAAGTCAAAAGCCTTAGAAAAGGAACAGCAGAGCTTGGTGTTGGCAAAGCGTCAAATTAAAGCAAATTCAGACTTTAACGCTATCGCTACCAGCATTGTTCCTCAAGACAAAGATCAGGCAAAAGCAGTGCGTGAGATAGTTAATATCGCTGGCAATAACGGCGTAGCCTTAGGTTCTATTACCTTTCCCGCGTCCACTCTTGGCTTAAGCGCCGCGCCGGTTGCTGGTGCAACTAGTGCGGCTGGGGCGGCTCCTGCTAAACCGTTTGCAAACTCTGGCAGCAATAGCAAATCCAGTGCCTTATCTCAGTTACAACCCGTCAAGAACATCCCCGGTGTCTATGATCTGCAAATTGTGGTCTCTGGCGACCCCAGCCAATCCGTTGGCTACAATCAATTCATTGCTTTCTTGGCTGATCTTGAACATAATCGCCGTACCGCCCAAGTCAGTGCCATAACCCTGTCACCCGACCCTAAAAATGCCAAAAACTTAACATTTAGTCTCACCTTGGATGAGTACATTAAGCCATGAATAAACCAGCTGTTAAAGCTAAGCTAAATATCGAAAAACTATCTGCCAAGCTCCAGGTGCTGCGACACTACAGCTTTGTGGTGTTTGTGCTGCTAGTGGTTGGCATCTACGCCTTTATTCTGTTACGTATTACTAATTTGAGTAGTGTTGAACCAACCGATGATAGCATTAACGGTCAGGTGCAAGCATCACATCTGGTTATCGATAAAACTATCGTCGAACAGCTCAAGTCTTTGCAAGACAATAGCGTCAACGTTCAGAGTTTGTTTGACCAAGCACGAACCAGTCCGTTCCAGGAGAAAAACTAGAAAAAAACTAGCGCTCAGCCTGACCATAGCTATCGCGCCGGCCTTGCTCAAAATTCTCACGAGCTTTCAACACCTGCTGCGCGTACAAGTTAGGGGTTGGGCAATAGGGGAACATAAACTTACTTCGTTCTCCAGCCGTTTCAACTCGTAACACTCCAAAGTTAATCATGTGGCTCAGTGGCCCATTCTGCTCGGCAGTTACGTCTTCAAGGTTAGCCAAACTAAGCTGGCTGGACTGCTTATCAAACAGGCTCGACTGGGTAACTTGCGTTAGGCTATCACTAGTAAGAATCCAGCTGTTACCCCAGTAAACTTTGTGCGTTATCGCCAAAAATATGAACATAATGGCGGCGATAATTACAAATGCTAATGTACCAATACCATAGAGTTTAGTGTGCGGCACCGATGTCAAAAAGTGAGGTAATAGTACATATATAATGACTGCTGCAGCTAGCAGCATAAATCCAGCTGTAATGTGGATACCGAGCAAGCCAAAGGGGTGGCGATGTATCTGAAAAATGACAGCTTCGTCTTTGCGCATTGCCGCTAACGGATTGGTCGCCGTGACGGGTTGCTGGCTTAACTGCGCTACTGGGGCTGGTTGCGGAGCTGGAGCTGGGGGCATCGGTTGCGGAGCTGGACTAAGTGGAGTTGGTTGGTTCTGGTCTGACGGGTATGGGTTCATGAGGATATTATACCTCTAGCGCGGCGTTCGGCGAAGCGCTAGCCGGAGCTTTTTTACCGAGATGCTGATAGGTCTTGGCTGTAACTTTACGGCCTCGTGGTGTTCGCTCCAGCAAACCAATTTGTAACAGATACGGTTCAATAAAATCTTCGATAGTACTACGCTCTTCGGCTGTCAGCGCCGCCAGTGTTTCAACGCCAACCGGTCCACCGTCATAGTTATCGATGATAGCGTTCAGTAGTAGCCGGTCCGCTGGATCTAAGCCTAGTTCGTCTACTTCTAACAGCTCAAGCGCTCGGTAGCTCATTGCCGTATCGATAATGCCATCACCGTTGACATCAGCAAAATCACGGACTCGCTTGAGCAACCGGTTGGCGATGCGCGGTGTCAGGCGGGCTCGGGTTGCTAAGGTTGTGGCAGCATCTCTGTCAATTTTAACTTCTAATATACCGGCGGCTCGTTCAATAATCTGGCGGACTTCGTCGGGCTTATAAAACTCAAGGCGGTGTATATGGCCAAAGCGATCACGTAAGGGTGCCGCTAGAGTACCGACACGAGTAGTAGCGCCGATAATGGTGAACTTTGGTAAGTCTAAGCGCAAGCTACGTGCACTCGGGCCCTTACCGAGCATAATATCTAGCTTAAAGTCTTCCATGGCACTATATAGCACCTCTTCGACATTACGGTTAAGGCGATGGATTTCATCGATGAATAATATGTCGCCATCCTGCAAATTGGTCAGCAAACTCGCCAGATCGCCAGCTCGCTCAATGGCTGGCCCGCTAGTTATGCGTATCTGGGCGTTCATTTCGTTGGCAATGATGCTTGCCATCGTCGTTTTACCCAGCCCCGGTGGCCCATACAGCAGTACATGGTCAATCGGCTCGGAGCGCATCTTGGCAGCTTCAATCGCTAACTTCAGATTTTGCTTAAGTCGCTCCTGCCCAGTGTAGCTGGCAAAATCGTGCGGCCTGAGGCTAACCTCAAGTTCTATCTCCTCAACGGCTTCTGGTTCAGCGCTAGCGTCAACAATGCGGTCAATCATTACATAACATTATAGCCTAAAACACCAAATTGCTTACGTATTATTCAAAAGAGTTCTGGATATATTCCGCTGCCGTGACAGCCATCAGCCCTACCATAAGCGTACCAGCGAGATCAGTGTATTCTTCATGTTGGGCAGCCACCACACCGTAGCCTGCTAATGACAATGAAGCCAACTTGTGCAGTCCTGTACCCTGAACAACCTCTTGAGTATCCGCGTAGTGCCTGGCATTTGCTATACCAACTACAAGTTCACGAGCAGCAAGTAACACCGTATACGGACGTGTACGTTTATTGGTAGTACTGATAGCGAATAAATTTTCAGCTACTGCTATCCTGTCCACTACAGCATCTATAACGCGTCTCCGAGGACTATCAGCATGAAGTAACCTCGCCACTACGCCGTCTGCTATATCCCAAGCTACGAACAAGGCCATATCCTTGACGATTGGTTTACGCTGTCGTACTTTGCGCGCCATGATATGAGATTGTCCCATCCTGAGAAGTGTAAATCCAGTAACTGAGGCTTCTTTCCAGCCTTCAATCGAGACTTCTTGTTTTGAATGTTTTTTGAGCATACTTACGGGATATGGACTGGGCTCCAGCAGGTCCTTAGGTCACGGTCACAGCTTGCTAGTTTTTCTAGATCTTCGGGTGTCAGCTCAAAATCAAAGATTTCAGCGTTCTCCTTTATGCGACTTGGTGTGACAGATTTAGGGATAACCACTAGTCCTTCTTCGACGCACCAGCGCAACATAACTTGAGCATAGCTTCTGCCGTGCGTGGCAGCGATCTCGGCTATTACAGGTTCATCATTAGCTTTAGCATGCGCCAATGGTGAATAAGCCTCCACTACAATTCCGTTTTCCCGGCAATATTTGAGCAGCTCAGGTTGCTGTAAAAACACATGTAACTCTACTTGGTTTACATGGGGCATAATTTTGGCATATGACTTCATATCTTCTAGATGCTTAATTGTATAGTTGCTAACACCAATGGCTTTTGTCTGACCAGCCTCATACAAATCTTCTAGCGCACCCCAGGCTTTTTTTCGAAAGATAGTAACCGGGAAATGCAGCAATACCAGATCAACGTATTTAACACTTAACATGTTAAGTGATTCTTGGAAGCTAGATTTTGCCTTCTTAGGCCCAAAATGTTTGATCCAAATTTTGGTAGTTATAAATATATCCTCGCGCTTTAAACCAGCCGCTTGCCAAGCCGCTCCCAGCATCTGTTCATTGCCATAGATCTGGGCGGTGTCAAAGTGTCGATAGCCCGCTTCAACCGCGGCCTTAAACATGCCAGCGTACTCAGTCTGATCAGTAACTTTCCAAGTGCCCAAACCAAATTGTGGGATCTGAACGCCGTTGGCTAGAGTAATTGACGGAATACTCATATTTAGCCTTTCAACGCTAGTTTAATGCGATCTTCAGTCGATAATGATGGGTCAATATGCTGCATAGCTAGCATGGCGTCCGCTTCACTGTAGCCAAGAGTTAACAATGCCTGCACTGCCTCATCACCGCTATTGATGCCGCCGCGGGTTACCAGGTTCTCAGCTTCACTGCCAGCTACTAGGCCGACTTTGTCACGAAGCTCGACGACCATCTGCTCCGCTGCTCGTTTACCAACGCCTTTAGCGGTCTGCAGCATCTTGACGTCACCGGCCGCGATAGCACTCCGCACGGCGTTTGCATTGCCAATCCCCAGTACCGCTAGCGCACCTTTTGGTCCAACGTTCTTAACGCTGAGTAGCTGTTCGAACAGTTTTTTGGTATCAAGTAGTACAAAGCCAAATAGATCATGAGCGTCTTCTTTGATATTTTCATAAATATAAACTTTGGCTGCTTCCCCAATTACCAGTCGTTCGTGATCTTCTGTAGTCACATGAAGCCCGTAGCCGATGCCGTGCACGTCTAATATAACGTCGTTCAACGTCTTTTCGCTTACCACTCCACTCAATGTCGCAATCATAGTGTTAGTATGACACATACATATGTTACTATTGCCTGATTATGTCAATCAGCGTCGCTAGTCTACATATTTACCCAATTAAAAGTTGCGGCGGCATTGACGTCATGTCTAGCGAGTTGGTACCCACTGGGTTGGACTATGATCGCCAGTTAGTATTGGTAGATGGTAATGATGATTTTGTTTCACAACGTCAAGAGCCAAAACTGGCTGCAGTAGAAGTACGAATTGTAGATGCCAGTCTGAGCGTCATAATACCGCGGATTGGGCAAACAAGCTTTGAGCTTGAAGATTACGATCTTGCTGCCGCACGACCGATAAGCATCTTTGAAAAGATGGGTAGTGGTGCGCCGCAGTCGACTGAAGCATCGCAGCTTTTCAGTGACTACTTAGGTTACTCCGTTGAGCTACTCCACAATGTTGAGCCCCGACCGATCCGGGAAGATTGCAGTGTCGACGGAGCCAGCAGCTCCAGCGCATTTGCGGACGGCTATCCATTATTAATAACTGCAATAGCATCCTTAAGAACGGTGCAAGCAATTGAACCTTCAGTAACTATGGATCGTTTTCGACCGAATATTGTCATCGAAGGCGACATGGCTGCTTATAGCGAAGATTACTGGCGGAAGATTCGCATCGGGAGTCTTCAAGCATTAGTCGTACGTGCCTGCGCACGCTGCGCCATACCAAATGTTGATCAATCTACCGGCATAAAAGCCAAAGGCTCACCTGTAACTCGAGCGCTGTCAAAAGAGCGCAATGGTTACGATCATATAGGGGGCGGTCGTGGCTTATTTTTCGGCCAGAACCTAATTCATGATCTTGGTTTTGTTGGCTCAATTAAAATTGGCGACTCTGTGGTGATCGAAAGCCAGAGCGATCAACCAAACATCGATCTTATCGAACCGTCATAGAATGCGTAATAGCGGCGGCCAGCGCATCAGCCGCGTCGTCTGGCTTGGGAATTACTTTGAGCTGCAGGATTACTCGGACCATTTCTTGCATTTGTTTTTTATCAGCTTTGCCATAGCCAGTCACCGCTTGTTTGATCTGCATGGGCGTGTACTCCGCGATACTTAAGCCTGCCTGCATTCCACAGAGCAGTACCACTCCCCTAGCCTGCGCCACCGTCATGGCAGTCGTGACGTTGCGTGCGAAAAATAATTTTTCAACGCTCATCATGTCAGGTTTATTAAGCTTAATTATCTCAGTCAATTCTTGATAAATTGTCAGCAAACGTACAGAGTCATCTTGTTTGACGGGCGTACGAATGACACCGGCGTCGACCAACGTAGCTTTGTTACGCTCGACATCAATAACGCCGAATCCTAGGATTCCCGTACCCGGATCAATACCTATAATTCTCATATTATTTAAGGTGATTTTCGGGGATGTCGATGTCAAAATTAACATGCGTATTAACGACGTCATCGCACTCATCAAGGGCGTCCATCAAACGCATAAGTTTGCCGGCGGTGGCTTCGTCAGTGACCTCGACAGTCGTACCTGGCACATAGGTGAGCTCAGCCTCAACAATCGTAACGCCGGCGTCAGCCAGCGCTTGGCGAACTTTGGCTAACTCCTTAGGTTCGGTGTAGATAATTGATTCACCATCTTCTTCCAGCATGTCTTCGGCGCCGGCGTCGAGTGCTTGCATCATCAGGTCATCACCACCACCAGGCACGCGGATAGAGCCTTTGCGCTCAAACTGAAAGGCCACGGCGCCCTTCTCTGCTAAGTTGCCACCGTGTTTACTAAAGGCTAGCTTGACTATGGGTAGAGTACGATTAGTGTTATCGGTGGCGCATTCAACAAGTATAGCTGTACCGCCTGGCCCGTAACCCTCATACGTTACCTCGGTTAGCTGAGCAGCAGATTTGTCTTTGATACGGTCAATAGCGCGCTGGATGTTAGCCGAAGGCATATTGGCAGCTTTGGCTTTATCTATAGCCAGGCGGAGGCCAAAATTAGTTTCTGGGTCAGTGCCAGTGCGGGCAGCCATGGCAATAGCGTTGCCAATTTTGGTGAATACAGCGCCACGAGCAGCGTCTTTAGCACCTTTTTCGCGCTTGATTGTTGACCATTTACTATGTCCAGACATGGCGGCTACTCCGTTCACATTTCTTCATTTATATCTGTTATTATAGCACTCCTGGTCTTAGTCTTACACCACAGCGAACTGAAGTGTCCTTTTATAAAACCCACAGCAGCTAATAATCGTTAAACTAGCTATCAAAACTAAACTAATCTGATAGCGCCACCGTGCCAGACCTATGCCCAACAAAAAAGCAAATCAGCAATAATAATTGTAGCGTTGTTCGCCGAAACTTTAACCTAAAAAGCGGCTGTAGTAGATAACTAAAAGTTAACAAATACGTGAGTTATCGAGTTGCAGAGGCACGAGGCTCACGAATGGTAAATAAACGTGAGAGGCCGAACGCGACTAAGGCATAGACGGCAATCGCAACCAACGTTGAAAGTTCTAAACGTGAAACTCCATAGTGCAAGCTGTACCCAAACAAGCCAAAAAATGGAGCAACAAATGGGTGGCTGATAGTGTATATAAAGTTAGCGAAGCCGTTGTTGGGATTTGCTCCAAGCAGAACTAGCGCAAAGCGGAAAGCCAGTAGTGTTAACAGTACTCCAGTAATAAACCAAACGACTCGAACAGCCGTACTACTACGTCCACCAGGTGCTGCTTGTGCAGGCGATGACATATCATCATCAATTACACGGGTAGTTTTAGTGGCCACGCCATCATTAGTTACTTCTCGAATCTGTTGAATTTGTTCAGTCATTATTGTCTCCTTGTATGCCTGTAATTAAAATATGAGCTGATAGCTTATGCGGTATTGCCATAAGCATTATAGAAGTGTAAACGAGTTAGTTTGTAGCGTATGTAAGATTCATTACCCTGCTAAACAAGCTGCTCTCGACCTTGCATCTCATACTTTTCCTCGACAGCAGCACTGCGCTCCAAGCTCGTGGCGAACATACCAAACGAAGCACCCAAGAACGCCAGCGTATCAAGCAGCTGCATGTGGTAGCTATATGTTTGCTCGATGGCCCACACGCCCGCAACCAGCGCTAAGGAGCCAGCAAAAATGCGAAACCAGATGTGTCGCGGCGGATTAGTCAGCAACTGAATTGCCAAAATTGCTGCGATGATAATACGGACGTGTTGATAGGTTGGTCCAGCCGTTGCCAACCAAAATAATGGACTTTGCGGTGCTAACATTACACCAAAACCGACGATTGCTATAGCTATGAAAGACAGCAATAGTGCTGATTTACCCATGATGACCCCTTTTTTGAACCCGATAATAAGCTGAGTCTACCTATAATAAATTAAGCCGTATGTAAAAAAAATTACTACGACCTAATCATGACATTGGTCAAACAGATACTGTATACTCACCAGTTATTGGAGGGGCTATGTGGAAGCTATTCCAACTAAACTGGTACGTAATCAGGAACAATTTATAACTGTGCTAGCTTTTTAATCTCCGCAGCTACGTCTTTGGCGGATAGGGTATCCGTATTGAAAATCACATTACCCTCTATGTCTAATGGGATTTTAAATTCGTACTTATCAATCATCTTATTCATAGTTTCAACAGTTGTTATTTTGCCATATTGCTTACGAGATTCCTCTATGGCGCGAGACCTGAGTGTGTCAGCATCGCAGTGAAGGAAAATCGGATATACACTAGAGCCTTTTGAACGAGATTTGTTTGTTATGTCATTAATAAACTCCGCATCTCGTTCCAGATTTGCAGCGTATGGAAATGTAATTACTACGTTTTTTTGGTTGGCCGACACGGCAGCGTTAATGATACTGCTTTGGGTTGAATAGATAAGTTTAGCAAAATCAGGATAACTTCGAGTAACAATCGGCTCAATAATATCTATGACTTGGTGATTATCGAACACCTTTACGTCAGCTATAGCTGCAAGTTCTTTTGCAATAGTCAGTTTACCTGCAGCAGGCGCTCCGTAAATAATTATTAACTTCATGCTGTCATCATATCAAACAGAGTCGACAAACGGCGCCTTAGTTGCAGTTAACCTATTAGAATCTTGAGTCGAGGGATTATGTGGAAACTATTGCAAGTAAATTAGGACTTCGTCCTAGCTAGTTTATTGCATCCTTCTAGCTATTCAAATAGTTCTTTATTTCGTTCTGTCCATTTTGCTCGTAATTCACCTAGTTTTATTGAGCCATTCGCCACCCAATCGGCTTGAGGTTGTAATCCTCGTTCGGCAAGGTATTTCATATGCCCATTAACTTCGCGCTGCGTGCGGGCTACTTTGCTTGTAATGTTAGTTATTGGCGGTGTCCCATAAGCATCAAGGAAAATAGCTATTCTGTCCTTTCTGTCTGGAAGAGTATCGAAGTGATGCCACTTTAGAGTGTTTTCATCATCTCGAAAAGGTGCTACGTATTCTAATGCGTATAAGATGTCGTACTCCGGCTTAGCTGGTGTCGCCATATCCCAGTCGACTATACCCACGGGGTCACTACCTTGCCAGATGATGTTCCAGACGCCAAAATCACCATGACAAATTATCTCCCCCGTCTGCAATGAGCCTGTGGCCGTTGCCCATTCACTTCCATCAGGTGGCTTATAGTCAGCTACTGCATCGTGGTAGGCACGAAGTAATTTGGCCAGCTTGCGTAACCCGTCTTCACTCGTTATTTTCTGCCATATTGGTTTCCACTTATCCTTGCTACCCGTTTCTCCGTCTATATAAGTCAAAACTTCGCGACCCTCATCATCAAAACCTAGAACTTTTGGCGAGTAGTTAAATCCAACTTTTTCTAAATGCTTTAATAGGTCATGGACCGCTGGGGTCCACCATGACGTAGGTCGATGAACAGTATCGCCGATTCGTACTATGGGATGAGTTCTATTGGTAGTGAGATGTTTTTCTTCCATGGTGCTTACTATAGCAAAAAGAGCCACTAATTGGCTCCTGGGTTGCAGATTTCCTACTAGAATCTTGAGTCGAGGGCTCGGTGAGATGCGGGCTTTGCCCTTCGCCACAAAGTCATGCTCGGAGCTAGCTCCTGCGCGTGACTTTGTTCTGCCGCACTCACATGCCTTTGGCATTAAGTTCCAGTAGCTCACCGGGCCCTCCAAATAAAAAACGCCAGCTTTGCTGACGTTGTTTATTTGGAGGGCCCGGTGAGATTCGAACTCACGACACGTGGATTAAAAGTCCACTGCTCTAACCGACTGAGCTACGGGCCCACACAGTACTAATTTGGCCAATTAACTCCTTACATTATCCGTATTTTGGCTAAAATGTCAATTAGCCTTTGTGCTTTTTGCCGTGCTTTTCTTCATGGGACGCTTTGGGACGCAAGCTGAGCAAGGCAAACAAAGTTATCAGAGCGCTGACACCAACAATTAAATCTTGAGCCCGCTGTGCTTGTTGCCAAAGCCCCGTCGCGACTATTGCACTGGAGGTACTCTCAGGCAATAGTGGCACTGCCAGTAAGGCAGCTAATAGGCCGACCCCTGCCGCAGGCAGTATATTTAGCGCTAGCTTGAGACCTTTAGGGACAGATTTGATCATAAATAAAATTGTAATCACCACTGGTATTGCCAGTAAAGCCAGCTGGGCGGTAGTTTGGCTGGCAGTAATAGTTTTGGAGGTGTGAGTAGAGAATAAATTTAGTAACGAATCAGTATCTGGTCCCAAAAAGCGTGTCAAAACAGCGCCCAGACACAAGCTCAAAAACACTAGTGCGGCATTGACCCGAAGTACCATCAACAGCACGACAGGAATAAGCACGATAAGACTAGGAAGAACGACCGGTGTCATGCGTTCATAATACCAGATAACCACAAGCTTTATAGCTGAAACCTAGCACCTCAGTGGTAGTGCCAGAGGTGTTATCTTTGTGAGAAGCGGAGTGATCCGTGCGAATGGCACGGTGAGTGAGCATCGCAGCAAAATAACGTCTCTGGTGCTGTCGATGTGGCGCTAGGCGCCGACTTTGTCTTTGCGACGCCCAGTCTTGGCCGCCATCTCAACATAATCAATTATTTTAGCCGCCACATCATGCCCAGTAACCTTTTCGATGCCAAAGCCGGGGCTAGAATTTACCTCTAGTACAAGTGGCCCGCGGGCAGAGCGCATCATATCGACACCACAGATCGGCAGACCCATGGCTTTGGCGGCTTTTTGGGCCGTTTTACGCTCTTCGTCAGTCAGCTTAACGGGGATGCCTTCACCGCCCTGGTGAAGGTTGGAGCGGAAGTCGTCATCGAGGCTCTGGCGCAGCATACTGGCTACTACCTTACCGTTGACTACGAAGGCCCGGATATCAACACCAGCGCTTTCTTGTATAAACTCCTGAACTAAGAAGTTCACACTCTCGACGTAAAAGGCCTGCATTACTGCCAAAGCGGCTTTGCGAGTCTCGGCCAGCACAACGCCATTGCCATGAGTGCCTCGAGCGACCTTGATTATAACCGGCGCGCCGCCAACTTGCTCTAGCACGCCTTCAAAGTCAGCCGTTTCACGAGCAAACACCGTCTTCGGGATGCCGACACCACTTTTGGCCAGCAGCTGCATACTGCGCAGCTTGTCTCGGGAGCGCACAATCGCTATCGAGCTAGTAGTTGTAACTACATTCTGCATCTCAAACTGGCGTACGATCGAAGAACCATATTTGGTTAAGCTGGAGGCGATCCGAGGAATAATAACATCTACGTCTCGAACCTCTTCACCCTTGTAGTGGACCACCGGATTATTCTGTTCCAGCGTGACGTAACACTTGGCGTAGTTAACCACTCGGACCTTATGTCCGCGTCGCGTTGCCTCTTCACGTAGCCGACGAGTCGAATAGTTAGCGGCGCCCTTAGATAGGATAATAATGTTCATTCTAGACTGTCATCTCCATTAACTTCTTCGTCAATTATTGGGTCACCGCAGGATACATCTACTATGAAGCGATTTTTCAGCATTTTACGGCCGATGAGTGCAGAATACGTTTTAGCGCCTCGATTAGCAAGCGTAAAATTGGAACGAATTTTTTTGCCAGCAATTTCGACACTCAGAAATACACTGTAGCGTTCCTGTTTGTGCCCAAACGAATTCTCGACTTGCACCTGCTTATACACATCAGTGCTTAGTTCTGTGCCACTATAGTGCTCTGATTCGGGCCCGAGCAGCGTAAAATGTAGCTTACCATCCGCCTCGTGGACATTGGTGGCCCAAATAGATGAGCGGTAAGCACCAGTGTCGACCTTAGCTCGTAACTTCACCACACCAGTGTCAGGAAAACTAATCCGTTCGACTCGACCAATAACAGGCTTGTCGCTCATATTACTCTTCCTCCGTGATTTCTAACTGACTTTCTAAGAAGTTAGCGAACATTTTATTTTTTTGCTCTTGTGCATAGCCAGTCGCGATTGCCGGTGTAGCGTTAACTTCTAAGACATACGGCTTGCCAGTAGCGCTGTCCACCAGAATATCTACGCCGCTTATTTCTCGGTGTAAAGCTTCAGCCGCTTTGCGAGCCAGCAGCACATAGTCAGCCGGCAGTTCAGCAGGATTTATCAGAGATCCCTGTCCACCTTTAGAGGTGTTGTTGAGGTGGCTGCCGCTAACTGCCTGGCGGTGAAATACCAAAGGCTGGTCCTGAATCCCCATAAACAAAAACCGGTAGTCGCCGTCATTAGGTAAGAAGTTCTGAATAACGTAATTTTTGTCTGGTGAGGCAGTCAAAATTTCTACTACCTCTGAGGCCGATTGGACAAGGTGATTATCATCGCCTTTTGAGCCGTCATCATCCTTGAGTATTAAGGGGAAGTTAAAACCAGCAGGAACTTGGCCGCTATCAAAGCGAGCTTTCATGTGACTATTATTAGCATAATAAGTATCAGGCACGGTGACTTGTGCATAGGCTAAACGCACCATCTGAGCAATTTTGCCCCACGCTAGACCGGCGTTGACCTCTGTATTAAAGAACGGAATGCTGTGGCGCTCCAAATAGTAGGCCATCAGAGCTGCCTGCTCACTATCAGCCGTCCAGTTCTTAAAGTGTACAAGACTGGCATCTTTGAGGTCACGCTGGTGCTTGGTATCGTAAATAACTACCTCATTGTCCTTGACCGTGCACTCAATGTCATCGTAAGTCGTATAGTCAACTTCGACATCCGCTAATCGATGCTCGAGCTGTTCACCAAACTCTTGTATGGCTTGTTCGCGCGCTATCCAACTATTTGAGGTCGAGCGAGTGGAAGTGACAATTAAAAAAAGCTTGGACATGTCTATAACTCTACCACGGGCCGAGCATCGGCCGTAGCTTTAATTTGATTAGCTAAACAGTTACGAAGGTCATCGGCAATAGCTGGATGTTTGTCATAGCCCAACAGATACGGCATGCGGCCATTCAACTCAATCGCCTGCCAGTCAGGCTCGTTAATCCCGTCGCTACCGTAGCCAAAGTCGACAGTTCCGTACACTGCTAACGCACCACTAATCTTAGCAGTCAGCGCCATTGCGGCCCGAGTTCCTTCCATAACTCGTTCTGGCACCGAGTCTGGGTCTACAAAGAACCAGTTGTCTTGCCCGCCTGCTATAGCACGGGCGACTGGTAACACTGCCGTGCCAGCAGGTGAGTGAAAACCGTATACGCGCAGCTCTTTGGGGTTAAATGACTGGCTCCAGCCGGTAAAGGCCTCTTGACTAGCAGCGTCGTAAGCTCGCAAAGCACTGGGAAACGGTACGCTGAAGTCATGCGCGACTTGGATGATCTGCTCGCCATATAACGCAGTGTCGGCTGCAAAGTGATCAATTACTGCCAACCGATGGAGCTTAGTAACACCTTCGCTGTTAGTGCCGCTATTAGGTTTAACTATAATATTCAGGGCTTTTTGAGCCTCCAAAAAGCTTGATATATCAGCCGCTGACTCTACTAAAGTAGTAGGCATGCTCAGGCCTAACGGCGTCAAAACTTCGCTGTCAGTGCGGTGCTTACGAAATGCCAATGAACGCGTAGCATTTTCATTAATAATTGGCGGTAGCAGATCATTTCGTTGGATTTGCCCGGACTTCATCGAGCGGTCTAAGCGGTTGATTATAACGCCGACATTGGCTAAAGCAACTGAGCGCGGCGCGCCTATCTGCCCTTCTTCGTCATCTAGTAATTCGTGCACCTGAATCGCTTCGCCCTCAATCGCTGCCTCGGCCTGTTGAGACACAACTGGCAGAATATCTCGCTCGTACAGCTTGTCGAACAGCTGTGATCGGCCCGGCAAATTATTACCCTGAAACGAACCTCCAGGTACATCATGACGATAGGCTAAAACAGCATATTGTTCCATCGCTATATTGTAACATAAAAATACTTATTTTACAATACTTTTACAGAGAACCTAATGCTTAATGCGCATGGTAGTTGCTGAATCATCTGGGTTCGGTGGGTTTGGCGGCGAATCACTCGGTGCTATGGCTGTGGTAGCTGTTGGCGGCAATGGCTCAAGCTGCACCAGCGTAGGCTGTTGCGGCGCTGTCACTATTGGGTCAACCCTAACAAGAGGTGTCACAATTGCTTGGCCAAGATGGGTATTGCCATAGGTTTCTGGGTGCTGCCTTGCCGACTCGAACATATCCAATGGTTCATCAGCAGATTTAGCTGTAGGCGCAAGAGCACGGCGGTGGGCTTGTGTTGGGTAAAATGCGTCATTGATGCGCTGCTCGACTTCGGTGGTAGCCGGAGCTGGAGGCAGCGGCAATGGTAGGGACGAGGCCTGGGCTGGAACATTATAAATGGGGGCGTCTGCAACATAGTCAGTAGCACTGTTTGAACCACGTCGGCGGATTAATAGCAGAACACCGGGGATAGCCAGGAGTAGTAATGCTCCAAGGCCTAGTATGGCCGCTACTTTGGCAGTATTAGACTTCTTAGTAGGAGTGCTAGCTTTACCTTTTACAGTAGAACTTCTGTTTCCTGTGCTATCAGTAGTCGTACTTGTATCGCCAGTTGTGTCACTGGTGGTTGTGTCGCTGGTGGTTGTGTCGCTGAGTGTCGTGGTTGGTGCTGGCTCGACAGCTACTGAGCCGCTATTACTCGGGACAGCCTCAAGGCCACTAGTGGGTGCGGGACTTGGAGATGGAGCTTGAGAGGGTGATGGTGAGGGTGATGGTGAGGGTGAGGGTGATGGTGAGGGTGAGGGTGAGGGTGTAGGGCTTGGAGAGGGGGTCGGAGATGGAGGCGGCAGTGGTGGCGGAGCGGGCGCGGCTACGGTAGAGCAG
Organism: Saccharimonadales bacterium (SeqCode); assembly: GCA_038230395.1. Classification (GTDB taxonomy): domain Bacteria; phylum Patescibacteriota; class Saccharimonadia; order Saccharimonadales; family UBA4665; genus JBDSWU01. The sequence continues at coordinate 81,380 of JBBRNI010000002.1, forward strand.
GTAGCTGATGCTAGAACTGTACTCCCACTTTTTAGCTGATAGGTATAATTCGAACCGGCGGCAAGCCCACTGTTAACGTAGCTAAGAGCTTTTGAGCCATTTGTATAAGTGCTGATCAACGTCGTCGCACGGTAAAACGTGATTGGCTTGAGACTGCTCGCGTTTTTATATGATTGGGCTGTGGTCACACTACTAGTGGTTGCCGCGGCGCAAGATATGGTAGCAGACGGCGTTAAGGCGCATGAGGTTCTAGTAACTTCATTACCGGTGCCGCGTAATGTCATAACATAGGTATAGACTATGCCTGAACTAACAGTGCCACCGCTGACAGTACCGCTACCCGAGAGTGCCGCGAAGCTGCTGAGAGTAGTGTCAGCTAATCCAGGGACCTTTTTGATTATGTAAATGCCTGAAGTGGTATTAGCATAATTATAGGCCAGTGTAAGGGTGGTGGCACTTGAGGCACAAGTCAGCGTTCCAGTTGGCGACAGAGCATGTGTCGCCAGAATAGCCGTAGTGCCACCTACTCCGACCAATATGATAGTCAGGTACATTCTGAAGCTTGCTAGTGATAGTTTTGGCATAGTGTTTATTGTGTAGATTCTTATGTCTATAATAACACTTTACATTAGGCTCGTAAACGTTAGCCTAACCGGGGTTTACTTGGCGTGCAGGACTCGGCTGTATACTAGATAGACGACAACCAGCACGATCGACAGGATACTTAGTATCAATGGTATAAAGCCAGCTTGGTTAAGCTTTTGGTTTTTCATGCTAAATTTATTATAAACTCCTAAACAAAAAACAAAAACTTAAATCATGACCGAGCAAAACCCCCAAATACAATCTGTCCTATGCTTATACGTATTTATATGCCGCAAAATCATTTACGGAGTAGCTAACTAGGCCCAAAACTTGTGCTTGTTGCCACTAGCCTCAGCGAACTGCTGTAACAATTCTTGCTGTTTTTTGCCGAGCTTGGACGGCGTATCAACTATAAGCGTAACGATGTGCGCACCCCGACTTGTGCCTTTCAAATGAGTTACACCGTGACCTGACAGCTTAAAATCAGCGCCAGATTGTGTACCAGCTGGGACTTTCATCCGTACGGGGCCATCAACAGTATCAACGTTTATTTCGCTGCCCAAAGCGGCTTCAACCATTGGGATGTGAGCTTCGCTTAATATGAGGTCACCTTCCCGGGTAAAGTACTTGTGTGGTTTGACGCGAATGTTAACGTATAAGTCGCCTTTTGGACCATTAGCCACCGCTTCGCCGTGTTCACGCAGCCTAATAGTAGCTCCGTCATCGACACCAGCTGGAATTTTGAGTTGGATAACTTGTTTTTTGGGCTGTGTACCTTTGCCATGGCAAACTGTACAAACTTTTTCTGGGACTTTGCCAGTGCCGTGGCACGTCGGGCAAACGCTAGCTTGTTGAATGTTACCAAAGATAGTTCGAGTAACTTGCGTCACTTGGCCAGCGCCCTTGCACATGTCGCATGTCTTCAAATCATGACCCGGTTCGACAGTTGAGCCTTTGCAGTGCTCACAGGTGTCGTCAAGGCTCATGCTTAGGTCAACTTCAGTACCAAAAACAGCCTGTTCGAAGCTGATATCAACACGTGATTCTACATCACGGCCGCGTGACTGACGTTGACCGCGGCCACCGCTGCCCCCGGCTTGTCCACCAAAAAAGCTGCTAAATATATCGCCAAGGCCAATATCTCCAAAGTCAAAATTCTGGCTCTGGCCGCTGTAACCACCAAATGGATCACCACTCCCGTTACCGCCAACACCTGCGTGACCAAACTGGTCATAGCGCTGCTTTTTGGAAGAATCTTTGAGCACCTCATAGGCTTCGTTGAGGTCCTTGAACTTGGCTTCGTCACCACCCCTATCCGGGTGATGTTTGATTGCCTCTTTGCGAAAAGCCTTTTTAATCTCATCCGCCGAGGCTGATTTATCAACGCCTAAGACTTCGTAGTAATCACGCTTTGCCATAGTGATCCAATAGTGTTTGTGCAATAAGTCGCAGTCTCATTGTTCTATTCTAAACTTTCTTGCAGCCATTTGGCAGCCCCATCAGATATTTGATCGATCGGTAGGGCCTTAAGCACAAAAGTGGCGTAGCTATGGAGCTCGGCAACAATTGCTTCGACTTCCATAAAATCAGCTGCTTGGCTTTCCATGAACACAAGCACTTCTTCGGCGCTAGTAATTTCGCCGTCCCACCAATATCGACTACTAATTGGCTGAAACTTGGCGCAAGCAATCAGCTTTTTGCCTAGCAAAGCATCAACAATAGTGTCCGCTTCCTGCTGATTAGCGCAGGTTAATACAAGTTCGACGTATTCAGACATTAGGCTGCCTTTTTGTCGTCTTTGGTATCTTTGGTGTCTTTTTCGTCGACGACTTCGCCCTCTATTGGGTCGTTAGGCTTGGCTTCGCCTTCAGCAGTTTCGCTAGCAGCATTCGCCTCCTTGGCAGCATCTTCGTACAACTTAGCACCGATTGGCATGATCTTATCATTTAGTTCGCTGGCAGCCTTTTCTAGCTCTTCTTTGGTTGCTTCTGAGTTTTCGGTGACTTTCTTTGCTTCGGCCACTGCTTCTTCAAGTGTTTTCTTATCTTCGTCACTTAGTTTTTCAGCGCTGTCTTTGGCCATTTTTTCGGCTTGATAGACGGTTCCATCTAGTAAGTTACGAGCTTCGACTGCTTCTTTGCGGGCTTTGTCTTCGTCGGCGTGGGCTTCTGCGTCTTTGGCCATTTTTTCAACTTCGGCCTTGTCGAGATTGCCAGAACCCGAAATCGTAATGCTCTGCTCTTTGCCAGTCCCCTTATCCTTAGCTGTGACGTTAAGGATGCCGTTGGCATCAATATTAAATATAACTTCGATTTGCGGCACACCACGTGGAGCAGCTGGGATGCCGTCAAGAATGAACCGACCAAGAGACTTATTGCCATCAATTATGTCACGCTCACCTTGACCAACATGGATTTCAACTTGTGGCTGACTGTCTGCGGCTGTCGAGAAAACCTCTGACTTACTAGTTGGAATAGTCGTATTGCGCTCAATAAGCTTAGTCATGACACCACCCATGGTTTCGATACCAAGACTTAATGGGGTTACATCGAGCAACAGCACGTCTTTGACGTCGCCCTGCAAGACACCGCCCTGAATGGCAGCACCAACTGCAACGACCTCATCAGGGTTGACACCCTTCATTGGGTCTTTACCAAATATGGCCTTAACCTTTGCTTGGACAGCTGGCATACGTGTCATACCGCCAACCAAAACCACGGCGTCAATGTCACTAGCCTTAAGGCCAGCATCTTTGAGAGCCTTGTTACAGGGTTCAGCAGTCTTTGAAACTAGCTCACCAACCAAATCTTCTAGCTTGGCGCGCGACAACTTGTGCTCGAAGTGCTTTGGCCCATCAGCATCAGCAGTCAAGAAAGGCAGGTTAACATTAACTTCTTGAGCACTCGACAATTCAATCTTAGCTTTTTCAGCTTCATCACGTAGACGCTGCATGGCAGCATTATCAGATGTGACGTCGATTCCATGTTCTTTTTTGAATTCATCAGCGAAGTAGTTAACTAATACGCGGTCAAAGTCGGCGCCACCTAGGTGGGTGTCGCCATTCGTGCTTTTAACTTCAAAAACGCCATCCCCAAGTTCCAGAATGGAAACATCAAATGTACCACCACCAAGGTCGTAAACAGCGATCTTTTCATCCTTTTTATCAGCCTTATCTAGGCCGTAAGCCAAGGCAGCGGCAGTTGGCTCGTTTATAATGCGCTTTACTTCTAGTCCAGCAATTTTACCAGCATCCTTGGTGGCTTGACGCTGTGAATCATCAAAGTAGGCTGGAACCGTAATCACAGCTTCGGTGACTTTGTCGCCAAGAAAAGCTTCGGCGTCGGCCTTGAGCTTGCTCAGGATCATAGCGCTGACTTCTTCAGGGCTATATTCTTTGTCAGCCATCTTTACCTTGACACCATTGCCAGATTTAACTATCTCGTAACCCATTAGTTTGAGGTCACGTTGGACTTCGGTGTCATTGAAGTTTCGGCCAATCAAGCGCTTCACCTCGTAAATAGTGTTCTTTGGATTGGTCACTTGCTGGCGGCGAGCCACTTGGCCAACTAAACGTTCAGAGTTTTTGTTAACCGCGACGACTGAAGGTGTCGTACGCGCACCCTCACTATTAGCAATTATTTCTGGCTTACCAGATTGCATTACAGCCATTGCCGAGTTAGTTGTTCCGAGGTCGATTCCAATAATTTTGCCCATAATAGATTTCCCTTCTTAGTTTGTGAACTTGCGTTGTTTGATGCGACTTATTACAAATGAATGTACTATCATTATAGATAATTTGGCACTCACATGTCAAGACTGCTAATTGTTGTTTTTATATCTACGTAACAGATAGTTTGTCAATGTGTTTTCTTTTTTCGGGTGTTATTTTAGTCTTGAATATTCCTAAATAAAATAGCCTATATTACTTGGAGATGACTCTGACCATGGCGTGGCGGATGACATCTTCGCCGATTTTGTAGCCGGCTTGGAGTTCTTCAGAAACGATTTCATTTGTGCCGTCACCTTCTTCCATGCTAACGGCTTCGTGATACTCTGGGTCAAAAGGTTCATCAACGGTCTTGATACGTTCAACGCCGATACTGGCCAGCGTGTCTTCAAATTGCTTTACGACGCCCTGGACGCCCTTGATGTAATCGTTGTCTTTAATGTCTTTAGGTACATGCTTAATTGCCCGCTCAAAGTTGTCAATGACTGGCAATAAATCTTTGATAACTTTTGCTTTAGCAACGATCCGCAGAGCGTCCATTTGTGCATCATGCTGCCTACGAACATTGATAATATCTGCCCGCTCACGCTGCAGCGCGTCAGTTAGCTGCTGGATCTGCTGTTCATATTCGTTGAGTTCAGTAGGATTACCAGACTTGTCAGCCGGCGTGGCTGCCGCTGGGGCTTCTTTTTTAGACATATAACACCTCCTCTAATTCTTGACCGGCTCGCGATACCAAGTTCATAACGTCGCGGTAACTTTGGCGAGTTGGGCCTAGTGTACCGATGTAGCTGCGGTCACTGAATGGGCTCCGAAAACGGCTAATAATAAGTGAACAGCCGGCAGCTCGACCAACAGGATTTTCCTGGCCAATGTATACACTGAGTGGCTCATTTGGTGCGGCTTCACGCAGCCATGGCTCAAGGTTATCGAGTAGTTGAGCAACTTGCTGTACATTGACACCACCAATAAATTCTGGCTGACCAAACAAGTTGCTGAGGCCGCTAATATATAGTTGATTACCGATGGTAGCCAGTCCAAGATTATGGGTTAGCTCAACTAGTGTATCCACAGCATTACGAATCATGCGCTCAGGCGCGCCGGCGTGTTGGACGCGCGCAGCCAGTGCTCGCTCACCACGACCTTGTGGCAGTAATGGAGTGCTTGCTTCTTCCTGCAGGTTGTTAACATAAAAGCGGTAACCTTTATCTGTTGGCACTCGCCCCGCCGAAGTGTGTGGCTGATGAATAAAACCATGTCGTTCCAAATCAGCCATCTCCGCCCGAATGGTCGCCGAACTAACATTAAAAACCTTAGCTAGCAGGCTGGAACCAACAGGACTCGCTACTTCGGCGTACTGCTCTACAATAGCGCTCAAGATCTTTTGCTGACGAGGACTCATAATAGTCGTATTGTACGGCCTTTAGCACTCGCTAGTCAAGAGTGCCAGTCATCCTCAGCCTGTTACAGATTACGCAACAGAATCTGGGTTTCTAGCAACAGCTGTTCGGCCAAATGTCGAGCAGCTGCTTGGCGCTCCTCGTCGTAGGTGTCTAGTTTAGTGATAGTATTGATCTGTTGTACCGCGTCGCTAACATCATCATTAATAACAAATTTGTAGTATGGTCGTTCAAGTGCAGCAGAAAACTCGCTGACCGCACTCTCCATTCGCCGCTTGTACTCCTCCGGATGCATATCCCCACGGTGATGCAAGCGGCGCTGCCATTCATCAAAGTTTGGTGGGAGTACAAAAATACCAAGCGTATCGGGCTTTAGCCTGATAGCATTGTCGATACCAGCAATCTCGGCGTCAGTAATAGCAATCTTGCCCATATCAGTCGCTTGTTGTAATTCACGGACACTAATCCCAGATACTTGTTGTTGGTGAATAACAGCCGCTTCTAAATATTTACCACCCTCGATATCTTCTAGTACTGACTGCTCATCGCGGAACCAATATTCGACACCGCTTTGCTCCATGACACCATCATTAGTACGTGGCCTGCGGGTCGTATCAGAGACAATATAGTAGTAATCGCCTGTTTTCAAAAGTTCACGGATCAAATGGTTGCGGCCCGACGAAGTTGGAGCTACCAGTAGCACTAACTGCGTTTGTGACAGTGTTTGGAGAGCCGTCTTGGAGAGTTGGTAGTTGGCTAGAAGATTTTGAAATTTTTGGAGATTAACAAGTTCGTTCATTACTTATTTATAGCAGACATACAGAGGTAGATCAAGCGTAATAGTGATATTTTGCACACATAACCATTCCGCTAACAGCGTAAGGCCACCTGTTATTGCTGAGCACAGACTGAAGCGTTTTAGTTAATCTAGTTAATTAATTGTAGGGAATGCGATACACTGAAACCATGAAGTTTGCTCCTCCTTTTTTATTGCCTGACCAAAATGGCGAGACGCACAGCCTCGAAGACTATCGCGGTCGTTGGATCGTGCTCTACTTTTACCCCAAGGATAATACTCCTGGTTGCACGATTGAAGCTTGTGAGTTTCGTGACGAGCAAATCATTATTAGCCAATTTGGTAACGCAGCCATTATTGGTGTAAGTAAGGATTCTGTGGCTAGCCACAAAAAGTTTGCCGAGGAACATCATCTCAACTTCCCCCTACTCAGTAACCCTCGTCATGATGTTATAGAATCATACGGTGCTTGGCAAAAGAAGCGATTTTTGGGCCATGCTTATATGGGAACGCAGCGTATAACGTTCATTATTAACCCTAATAGTGAAATCGTTAAAGTCTACAACAAAGTGACACCTAAGGGCCATGCTATGAAGATAATCGAAGACTTACATTTGTTACAAGACGCTTCAGGCAACGTACAGCGCGTTGCTAAACAGGCGTGGTCGTAGTACTAACAAACGTAGTAACACCGTGTGCACATGCAAGCTGATAGCCAAGACTACAGTTGCGAGAACGACGTAACCAACACCAGTTACAGAAGCCAAATTGGATGACGCTACTAGCGCTAACTCAATGACATATGGAACGATATGGTGGAAAAATAACAGTATATAGGGTATCCACACCACGATAACAACCAGTCGAATACCAAGCTTTTCGAGTGATTCGCGAATGATTTGTCCACGATTCATGTTAGTAAAATTGTTCAACTCATCACCAAGTTCAGCCACCCGCTGGACGACTCCAAATATATTAATTGCGAACATATACACCACGAACCCAACAAGACACCAAAATAATAACAGTGGTAAGTTGCTGATTAGCTTATTGCTATCCAGGGTGCGGCCTATAGCCTGAGCTGAATTATGCGACTGCAGAGCCTGGTCAGCATTAAACTTCATAAATAGTAATCGGGTACTACTCCCCTGGTAATGTGACGAGACAATCGAAAAAACGACCAGTCCAACACTCAGCACGATGCTGATAAAGGCGCTGAGCAAGGATGGGCTCAGCAATATACCAAACAGACGGGCATCGAGATTTGAGTTGTTAGCGAAGTGTTTCATGTGTTTGTTATCGAACGTTAATATATTGTAGCAGTCTTAAATAATTTCTTAAACCATTTCTTTGATGATTCACAAGCAATGTAGTAAATAAAACTACCGATTGGTTTCTTTTGGCTTGACCACTCTGGGGCGACTCTGCATAATCCTAAATAAGTACTAAAAATAAAAACGAAACTAACAAAAATATGAAATTACCAACACTCAAACTCAATAACCGCGGCTTCTCTCACCACTTCATTATGATGTTGGTTGTGCTCGGCACTGCTGTTGGCGGCACAGCCTACCTTGTCGCCAGCCATGCCCAAGTTCCATATAACAACGTCTATAGTTGCCCATCGCAACCGACACTTAGTGTAAGCACCGGTTCATCTAGCCCAACCTGTACCAAATACGCGCAATATGTTGTTGGCGGTATCGCGGTTGATGGTAGTTTTGGCCCCTTAACACAATCAGCTGTCCGCAGCTTTCAGTATAATAATCACGTTGGCAACTCCGGCTGTAACACCGCAGGACCCTCCAGTTGTGATGGCATAATTGGGTCCGCGACCTGGAGCGCTTTAGTAGCTTCCAACACTAGGCAAACACAAGCCTCGGTCGCAGCTTCAGCACCGAAGGGCACACTCACCTGTACGCCTGTCAGCCCGAATGATATTACCGTACACGCAACCTACTCTAATGCTGGCACAGCGGGAGCAAAGTTATACCGTGCAACTACACTACTGACCAGTTACCCAACTGCCTCTGGCAATACTAACTTCCCAGTTGGTAGATTAGCTGCCAGCACCACCTACAGTTTCAGCCTCCACTCTGGTACGGCAACACTAGCTACGGCTAGTTGTACCACTGGTAAGCTGGCCGCGACCACAACACCACCTGCACCAACTACAGCTACAACTACCCCCGCGGCGCCATCGCCAACAAACACTGCTGCATGTGCCACAGCTGTTGGTAGCACTTACTTCTATGATGGCACTCGTTGTGTGACGCTGACTAAGCCAACGTGCGCGGTCAACACCACCCTTGACACCGTTCCTGGTACTAACGTGACTTACTACTGTAAAGCTAACGTTTTAACTACAACCCAGCCTACAGTTGGGGCTCCAACAGTAGCCGCAACTGGTGGCCTTGCCTGCCTGACAAACGCTACAGCTGTAGTCCTAAACTATAGCTTTAGCGGCACTTCTTCGGGAGTCGTCCTTCAACAGAATGGTTCTACAGTCAAAACTGTTACGACCACTTCTGGTAGCGGTAGCGTCGCTGGCGTCAATATTGCGCCAAGTACTGGCTATTCCTACCAATTGATGAGCGGTACAACTCTCCTAGCTAAAGCCTTTTGTACCACCAAGGCTGCAGGATCAAGTGCCACTCTCACAGCTGTTGGAAATACTACAAGCTCTCCTGTAACAGCTATCGCCAACTCTAAGCCAGCAGTAACCCCTGGAGCCGCAAAAGTAGCTTGTGTAATTGGACTCAATAAAAACGGTAAGCCAGTTTACGAAAAAACGCATGACAAAGATTGGTGTACCAAACGACAAAATTCTCTACACATCAACTACCGCGGCGAGAAATTAGTCTCATGTGTGGTAGACAGTACCAAGAAAGTACTAGAGTTCACTAAACCGCACTGTGAGTCAATCGAAACTCGCAACCACGTTAACACCAAAGGTGTGCTCGTCTCAAACTGTGTCTTCACCGATGCCAATGGCAAAAATCTTAACTTGCCAAACCGCACCGCCCCAGAGTGTAGCGTACTCAAATCTAACGCAACAAAGCTACTAGCATTCCGCGAAGCAACCTGTGCCAAGAACACTCCAACGGTCAATGCCGGTTCCAGTAACTACCCATGTGTCCGTTACTTGCAGACGCAGCTCAAGAACAGATTCGTCTCTAGCCTATCCGTTGACGGGCAGTATGGTGGTCAAACGACGAATGCAGTACGAAATGTACAGTTAGCCAATAAATTCAAAGACACTTCAGGCACGAGCGTAGGCCCCTGTACTTGGGCCGCCATCCTCGGCAGAAGCTACTCATTAGCTAACTGTGTCCAAGTAGCTCCAAAACCGTCAACAACTGGTAGCTCTGGGAATACCACATCTCAAACATCGCCAGGACGCCAAGTTGCTGTTCAACCTGGCTCATCCGACACCCAAGTTATCAGAGGCACTAATACCTCTGCTACACCAGTAGCGACTGAAAGCCATGGCTACAAGAGCTGGAGTAACGAGACAACTCGAAAATATTTCGAAACAGTTGAAAGTAATACTGGCGAGGTTTGTGCCTACACGTATTTCAATCATTACGGGGCCGGTACAGCAATCGGTACGTGGTTAAACAGTAATAATGACAACTACGTTATGAAGATTGAGGTATTGAACACTAATGGCTGGAAGGAGCTTGAAACGACACATACTTTCCATGCCGATAATAATAACGGGACAACAGATGATTACTGTTTCAGACATAACATTTCAGGTCCGCACTATTTTAGAGTAAGTGCACAGCCTGTAAACACACTGAACATGCGCGGTAACTACTCTGTCAGAGGTTTCGATAATTAGTCGCGCTTGAGCATGACAGTGAAAGCCTCGGCGGGGATATCAACTTTGCCGAAGTGCTTGAGTAATTCCTTGCCTTTGCTCACACGCAAGATGCCAATGTCATTCAATTCTGTAGTTATACCTTCTCCGTATAAATTCTAGCTGTAGTAAATATAACTATGAACAAACGTTTTTAGGATTGACCACTGAGCTGGCTCTCAGCATAATCCGGAGTAAGTACCAACAAAATAAAAAGTAAGACTAATACAAACATGAAATTACTATCCCTCAAACTCAATACCCGCGGCTTCTCTCATCACTTCGTTATGATGTTAGTGGTGCTGGGTACAGCTATAGGTGGCACCGCCTACCTGGTTGCCAGTCATGCTGACACGAGCATTGCGTTTACTAACGGCGATCTGATTAGCAGCAACATTATCGGCCGGAGCGACGGTATAACTACACTAGGTTATTCAGTTCCTAATATGACCGGAGATAAGACCTGTAATTATGGTGCTCCTTACGACTCAACTTGGTCGTGGTCGGGCGATGACATAGCTTTTGTGTGTGGTGGCGTCGATTACTCTACTACTCCAGCCCCTGGTCGTAACGTGCTATACATTTCAAGTCCTGATGGTAAAAATCCTCTTGTTGTTTATAGCTCAGCTAACATTTCGACAACAAATGGAACTACAATAACCGAACCTAATTTCGCATGGTCGCGCGCGATCAAAGATGGTAACCCTGCGAGACTGCTTATCATAGAGAGTGACCGGGCTGCTGGCTACACTTATGATACTGCCAGTCATCAGCTAACGATGCTCAAGGATGCTAGTGGCCAACAAGTACGATTTGATACTGAAGGCAATAATACTTATGGATTCACTTGGAACAGCACTAATACGGGCATTATCTATACCCAAAGATTAGCTGGCGCTGAAACAAAAATACAATATTGTACGATACTACTAGACGGTAGCAATAAGATATGTCGGGACTTGGTGGCTGTCCAACCGATTCCATTAGATACTAAAGGTGGTGATGTTTCTGCTGATGGGACCCAATACGCGTACCTAACTACTGATAGTCACATAAATATTATAAACGTAACTACCGGTGAGATTACGCACTCATTCCCGATTGACCCAGCATACCAGAAACCTCTTATTGGAAATATGTTGTGGGCCCCAGACATGAAAAGTATCATTATTGGCTGGACTACTGGTAGTGTTGCTAACACTACAACAGCTATAGTAATGAACACCGTCACCGGTGCTATTACTACCTTTGATACTAACGGTTACCAGAATGTTTCTGTCTCATGGCAGCCACGACCAATCACCAGTTCTGTGGCCTGCAGCATATCTAATTTAGCAAACCCCTTGGTATACGGAACTGCTCCGCAGCCTTTGGTTAATGTGAAGAACAACGATGTTTTACCTGCAACCTTCTCGGTTCTACAAAATACAATTACTACCGACCCTACTTCTGGCAAAAGACCTATTCTAACCGAAGTATCTAATCTTGCCCCTGGAGCCTCAAGCGCCGTCGCCTTTGACTCTACTCTGCTATATGGCGTTGGATATGGCAATAAGGGCGATGCCTATACATATAGCGCAGTTACCACAAGCGCTAACAATGCATGTTCTGCCAAGTCAGCCCTTCCGTTGATGCCAGTATCCATTAGTGGCAGCGTGAGCAATGTTGCTACATACGGCTCCATCGTTACCATCTACGGCTCCAGCCTCCCGAGTGCGACTGTAGGGATGTTTTTCAAACAACCCTCTGTAGCAACGTATACGCAGAGACGGACGCTTACGGCAGCATCCAATGGAGCATTTACCACAACCTACACTGCAACCGATGATAATTCTTACTATGCAACAAGTACTCTGGGTAAGCTTACTAACAATTCAGCTATCATTAGTACACTCGTGCGACCATACGTTAATGGTGCAACTATTCGTACTGTTACTAAGGGTGTTAGCACGACTGTCAGTGGCAAATACATTCCTGGCAAGACAGTTTCTATCCACTTCCATAGACCAACGGATCCTGCTGGCAGCTACCCCATTACCCATAGCGCAGTTGTTAATAGCAGTGGAGTTTATACGAACTCATTTATCCCGACCGTTAACTACACCATTTACGTCAGTGCGCCCAATGGTACCAAAACAGGAGTGTATACCTACTACGTCAAATAACAATAAGTACTCGTGGGATAGTGCAGCTAATTAGTCGCGCTTGAGCATGACAGTGAAAGCCTCGGCTGGGATGTCTACCTTGCCGAAGCGCTTGAGTCGCTCCTTGCCCTTCTTCTGCTTCGCCAAAACCTTCTTCTTACGCGATACATCACCACCATACAGGCCAGTGGTAACGTCTTTGCGGTAAGCCGAAATGTCTTCACGAGCGATGAAGCGGCCACCAATGGCGGCTTGCAAGGCCACCTGAAAGTTTTGCCGAGGGATGACCTCTTTGAGCTTGGCTACGACATCGCGCCCAAGTCGGTCGGCTTCCGAGCGGTGCACCATAAGTGACAAAGCATCAAGCCTTTCACTAGCAACGTAAAAGTCCACTTTTACTAAGTCTTCGACCCGATAATCAGCGAGTTCATAGTTAAACGAGCCGTAACCACTAGTCAGACTTTTCAGTTGATCGTAAAAATCAGTCAACAAATTAGCTAATGGTGCTTCAAAACTAAGTAATGCTCGCTGATCAACGTAACTAATGTTGGTTTGTAAACCACGCTTGTTAGAAATGAGCTGGATAACTGGGCCTAGGTACTCCTTGGGCATGACAATTTCGCCTTTAATCCACGGCTCACGGATGGATTCGATTTTGGCCGGGTCTGGCAAATCGGCCGCGCTTTTGATGTCTAATTCGTCGCCATTTGTTAGCAAAATCTGATAATCCGTCGAGGGGTTTGTAACTACTAACTCTAGGTTGTATTCGCGCTCTAATCGCTCACGGATAATGTCCATATGCAGCAGGCCTAAAAAGCCAATCCGGACGCCAAAACCAAGTACTGGTGAGTTTTCGGGTGCAAACTGTAATGCCGAGTCACTTAAGGACAGCTTCTCGATGGCGTCTTTGAGCTCCTGATAGTACTCGTTGCTCTCTGGGAAAAAGCCAGCATAGACAAATGGCCGAACATCTTTGTAGCCCGGTAGTGGCTTAGCAGCTGGGTTGGCACTGAGAGTGACGGTGTCACCAACCTTGGCTTCTCTGGTAGATTTAAGGTTAGTTACAATATAGCCGATCTGACCATCCAACAGCGCCGAGCCAGCAGTCATAGCAGGTTTTAGAGCGCCAACTTCTAAGGCAATGCCGGGTGCACCGGTGGCCATCATCTTGATCTGCGCACCTTTATCAATTTGGCCGCCAAACACCCGCACATACAAAATGACACCACGGTAGTCGTCATAGTAACTATCAAATATTAAAGCCCGCGTTTCCGTAGTGTGGTAATCAGGGCCACGAACGCCTTCGACGGGCGATGGCACATCTCGGACAACACGCTCCAGCACTTTGTCGACGCCCATGCCAGTTTTGGCAGAGATTTGAAGGATATCTTCGAATTTGCAGCCCAACAAGCTTACTATCTCGGCGCCAACACGTTCAACATCGGCTGCTGGTAAATCAATCTTGTTAAGAATCGGGATAATAGTTAGGTCAGCGGCAATCGCTTGGTAAACATTGGCCAGTGTTTGAGCTTGGATGCCCTGCGAGGCGTCTACAATCATCAATGCACCTTCGCATGCTTCAAGGCTACGCGAAACTTCATAACTAAAATCGACATGCCCAGGAGTGTCAATCAGGTTAAGTTCGTAATCCTGATACTGCATACGCACTGGCGCCAGCTTGATAGTTATACCTTTTTCGCGCTCTAAATCCATGCGATCAAGCATTTGAGCTTTCATATCACGCTTTAGTACCGTTCCGGTCAACTCCAAAAGCCGGTCAGCCAGCGTCGACTTACCATGATCAATATGCGCGATTATGCAAAAATTTCGAATTTTACTCTGGTTCATGTCCAGACATTATAACAGATTAACAGAGGTCATGCTGAAATAACTGTCGTTTATGGCGTAACATCTCGATTAGCCGGGCCAAGTTCTTGCAGTTTTTCACGGGGCTTTTCGGCGTCAGGCAGGTCTTTGACCCGTAGTACATATTGCCCGGTTAGGCGTTGACTCTCGCCATGGCTAAGCACTAGGTCACGGTCTTCTAATTGGTAGTTACTGGATTTAGTGGATGTAATCATCTGCTTAATATAAGCCAATATCCTAGTATAAACATTAAAAAAGTTTAATCTAGGCGCAAAGGCTTGAGTGCAATCTGTCGGATGCGCCGAAAAACTGGCCCGACCTCTTCAAGTGAGAACAAAGCTGACACCGTAATGTGGACCGCAAAGGTTACTCCGGCTATTAATACTAGCTTGGACCCTAGTGTGAAAATACCACGGTCACGGGCACCAAGCGGAAAGATAGTTACCATAATAAACCCAGCGACAGCGCTAAAACCGGTTACCGATACGATGCGTACCAGCCCATCCCAGAAGTTAGCATCAAAAAGCTTATGATCTCGTAGCAGCATGATGATAACCAGAATAATGACTTCGACCATAGCCACAATTGACTGCGCTAAGGCTAAACCAGCAACTCCGTACGAATTTGGGCGGGCTAAAGTAACCGCTAACAGGATGTTCAAGCCAATGGTAAAAAACGAAACGAAAAGCGGTGTCCGAGTATCTTTTTGGGCATAAAACCAGCGCGAAATAATAGAATAAATAATCCTAAAAAAGATAGCCAGGGTTAGATACCCAAAAATGATAGCAATTTGCGAATTATCTTGAGCAAAGATTAGACGAGACAGATACCCTCGACAATAAAAACAAATAACTACTAAAGGGGCGGCTATCCAAATCATAGCCCGCAGAATCATCAAAAAATCCCTCCGAAACAGGTCGTGCCGGCCTTGTGCTAAGCGTTGGTTTAAGCGCGGAAAAGCCGCTGTTGAGATAGCTGTTCCTACCAATAAGATTGGAGCCGTGCTGAGCGTGAAGGCATTGTTGTAGTAGCTAATATTACCGGCGCCAAGCGAGCCAGCAATATGCGTTTCAACCACACTGTTAACCTGGTCTATACCCTGATCAAGCGACCGTGGGGGTAGGTTACGTAAAATAAGTCGAAAATCATCACTTTTCCAGTTAATACGCGGATGCCAGTGAAAGTTAAGTTTTGAGGTCCCGAATAAAACCACCAGTAATTGCAAAATGCCACCAATCAGCGCACCCAGTCCAAGGCCCGCTATACCCATGTGGGCTGGCCCACCATGATGCCCCGGCGCCTCACTAAAAATCAGAATGCTAATAATAATTGAGGCGTTATAGAATAATGGCGCAATAGCATAAAAAAAGAATCGGCCCATGGTTTGTTGAACGCTCGTGAGCACACCTGTAATCGTAAACAGCAGCGGATTGAAAGCCAGGAATCGCATGATTAGTACAGCGTTATCTAACTCCTCTCCCTTGAGTACTGGCGCTAAATTATGAATAAGCGGCCTAGCGAATAACAGCATAACCAAACCGACACCTACCATAATGATAGCGAGTAAATTTAGTAAACTGGCAGATAATTCCCAAACACCCTTCTGATCATGCTTGTGCAAATGCTCCGCGAGCACCGGCATAAACGCCACGCCAAGCGCGCCAGCTGCAATAGTAAAGAAGAAGAAATCTGGAATGCTAAAGGCGGCGAAATAGGCATCGGTACCGTGTGGGCCGCTGGCTGGGAAGTTAGCGTTGACTAGCTTGGTTCGCAAGAAACCAAGCACCTGGCCGGCCAGTGAAGCGGCCACTAACAAAGCAGCGATGTTAGCTATGCCGATACGACGTGTCTTGGGAGCTGATGCCGGTGAATTCATATACTGATACAAGTATAGTCAGCCATCGACTAAATTGCACTCATATTAGACTAATTGGGCAGACTTAATGCTCAACTTTGAGCACATTGTCGCTTGGGGGGTTGGCGGCTGGGGCTGGGGGGTTGGATTTGTCAGTAGTCTTGCGGCGGCGTGTTCGCTTGCGCTTAGGTCTATCAGGCGTATCGGCGGGAGCTGGCTGCTGTGGAATATCAGGGATAAAGTCTGGTTCAGGAACAACATGACGGACGGGCTTACTGGCTGGGGCTGACACAGGCGGTGGCGGTGGCGTGGTAGTTTTTGAGCGAGGTCTTTCTTCGGCTATCAGGTAGCGGTCGCCGACATAGCGATCAACGAATTCGCGACTAACGGCGTACTCAGCGCGCGACCGAGCAATGATTGCTTCACTTTGATCAGTAACTTGCTCTGGCAAGTTAAGTGATATAGCCGAAAACGCCGCAATCTTCTCGCCTTCAATAGTCGTGCTGATCACAAAATGACGATTATGCATGTGCACTAAGTCGTATTCTTCGAACCGTGGCTCAAAATAGCGTGTCATGCTGCGAGCATCATCGACACCCATACGGAAAGCTATGATCGAACCAACGTTACCAAAGACAGCGTCCTTGACCTCGATCGACATCTGAGCGATATATTGGTTAGCAACCGTCAAATTGAGTCCGTACTTGCGAGCCTCACTCAAAATAGTAGCGAACGAATCAGTAGCAAAGTTCTGGAACTCATCAACGTACAAATAAAATGGTGAGCGTTCCTCAGCTGGGATGTCAGCCCGGCTCATAGCGCCAAGCTGGATCTTGGTTACTAGCAAAGCGCCCAGTAAGGCGGCGTTATCTTCCCCAATCAGTCCACGGCTGAGGTTAACTATTAGGATCTTACGCTGATCCATAATCTGCCTAATATTGAAGCTCGATTTAGGCTGGCCAATAATATTTCGGACTAGTGGATTAGCCGTAAAAGCTCCAACCTTGTTAAGCACTGGTGCCACCGCTTCGGCCACGAACTTATCGTTCCAACTGGCGAACTCAATAGTCCAAAAGTTTCTTACCACCGGGTCATCAACATACTTAAGTACATCCTGACGAAAATGTTTATCAGTCAAAATACGAGTGATGTCGAGCATCGTGGCATCGGGGTAATCAAGTAACGCCAAAATTGAATAACGCAAAATATACTCAAGGCGCGGCCCCCACGATTCAAACATTCGTTTCAGAACGCCGATTAGTTCAGAAGCAGTATGGTTGCGCAGCTTAGGGTCTGGCACTTCCATAGGGTTAAAGGCAATCGGGAAGTCGGTATCAGCGGGGTTAAAATAAATAACATCTTTGGCACGCTCTGGCGTGATCCGTTTCAGGATGCTAATGGCGTAGTCACCATGCGGGTCAATCACCGCGAAACCATAGGGACTATAGATGTCCGAAATCGTCAGCAGCTCTAACATTCCGGACTTACCAACACCGGTTTGACCGATGATATACAGGTGTCGACCACGGTCATTACGGGTAATACCAAACATCGTATTATGGCCACGGAAGTTAGTGATAGCGATGGGGCTTATAGCACCGTTATAGACTTCGGTGACCATAGGTAGGTTAGCAGGTGGTTCAGCGGTCTGGCTGAGTGCCCACAGGATGTACGGCGTTTCGACGTTGGTATGCGGCAAGTGATACAGCGTGGCGACTTCTTCTATATTGAGAATCAGGCTCTTTTTACTGTAATAACGGGCGCGGTAGGCATCGACAATACCAGGGTCATCAGCCACTTTTTGCTGATCAAAACCATTCAGGTAGGTAGTATTGAACTGCTTGTAGGTAGCAATGATTGATTGCAATCGTAGCTTCGCTTGATGAACCGGCACATGGCCACGGTAGACAATGCGTAAGCTCGTTTCAAAGGCCAGCTTATGACTTTTTTCTTCTGCTCCACCGGCCCGGGAGGTTTCGTATTCTGTCAGCTTGGTAGTCTCTCCAGCTTTGTACTCTGGCGGTGTCCATAAAGCACTTAACAGCCCAGTTCCAGACGTTCGTTTGCTACCATCGCCACGCAGTCCAGAGATATATTTTTCGCTACGCTTGTGCCAGTTACTTGCGGCTGGCTTGACCATGAGCTGGATCCAAGCTTCTTCATCATCTTCGAACTTGGCAAGAGCGGCAGTTATAGAAGCCAGCGGATCAACCTCAAAACTCTGGAAAGTTTTGATTGGTAAGGCGTCGTTTTGGATCAGTTTCATTTCGGTGCTGAGCTTAGTCGCAAAGCCATCATCAGGCATTTTCGCATAATCTGGGACTTCAGAAATCTGGCAGTTGGGATACTGGGCATAAATCTGCTCTTCGACAAAGCTCTTCAGGTACTCAGGGACCCACACATAAAAGCCAATACGTTTTTTGAGCACGGCAATCTCAAAACTCAGACGTTCACGGGTAGTATTCTGAAAACGCTTTTGTGAAGGCAAGGTTAATAGGCCATGCAGACTAGCGAACATCTGCTCGGCAGCTAGTTCCTTTTGGTCGTTGGTACGAGGTACTTGCAACAGCAATACAATGCCATTTTCATCGGCTTGTTCCTGCAACTGTTTTTCAGTAAATCGACTCATATCAGAGAATTGCCTACACCCTTACGCTGCCCCTATTATCGCACTCTTCAGCGCTTGTGCCTAGCAGTCTTAAACTGTTTAAGATTGTAGAGACGAGTAGGTTTTAGTACTGAGCCGCGGCTTGAGGGAGCTTTGAGCCGGCTAGAACTTCTGCCACTTCGTCAGCGTCAACGGTTTCTTTTTCTAGGAGTCTATCTTTGAGGGCTTCGAGCTTGTCAAGATTAGCCTTGATTACCACTCGGGCGCGATTAGCAGCTTCTGTAATCAGGCTCTCAACTTCTTGGTCAATGACTTTAGCTGTATCTTCGGAGTAATCACGATCGTGGACCATGCGATCGATCATCATACCTTCGTCAACACGGAAGACTTGGTCACGCAACTTTGTACCCATACCCTGGTTAACGACCATGTCACGAGCCAGTTCAGCGGCATTTTGCAGATCTGACCCAGCGCCAGTTGTAATGTGATTAGCGCCAAGAATTACTTCTTCGGCTATACGACCACCCATGCCTCTGGCTAGCATGTCTTTGAATTGTACAAGTGAAACATATAGACGGTCCTCTGGCGGTATAAACCAGGTGACACCACCGGTTCCACCGCGGGGAATAATAGTCACCTTGTGCACAGGGTCACTGTCCGGCATGACATGACCAACAAGAGCATGGCCAGCTTCGTGGTAGGCAGTAACTTGCTTGTCTTTTTCGGTCATAACCTTACTCTTACGTTCAGGGCCGATAGCCACACGTTCAAAAGCTTCGGTAACGTCCTTCTGGGAAATTTCGGTGTGTGTATTACGAGCGGCGATAATTGCTGACTCATTGGCGATGTTGGCTAGGTCGGCGCCAGATGAACCGGCGGACTTGGCAGCAAGAGAGTCCAAGTCAACGGCTTTAGCCAATGGCTTCTTTGCAAAGTGCACTTTTAGAATTGCTTCGCGGTCCTTGCGATCAGGTAATCCAATGTTGACCCGGCGGTCAAAGCGGCCGGGGCGAAGCAAGGCTGGGTCAAGCACGTCGGCACGGTTAGTGGCCGCCAGAACGATGACGTTTTCACCTTGTTCAAAACCGTCCATCTCAACTAAGATCTGATTGAGTGTTTGCTCACGCTCATCATGCCCACCACCCATACCACTTCCACGTCGACGGCCAACTGCGTCAATTTCGTCAACAAAGATAATACATGGTGCGTTCTTTTTGGCTTTAGCGAATAAATCACGAACACGTGAGGCACCAACACCAACAAACATTTCGACGAATTCTGAGCCTGAGATACTAAAGAAAGGCACATTGGCTTCACCAGCCACTGCCCGCGATAGCATCGTTTTACCAGTACCGGGAGGGCCGACTAGTAGCACGCCTTTGGGGATACGCGCACCGAGGTTAGCAAACTTTTTAGGGAACTTCAAGAACTCAACAACCTCTTCTAGGTCTTGCTTAGCTTCGTCGCTACCTGCAATATCCTTGAAAGTTGCTTTGTCTTTCTCGTTACCATAGAGTCGGGCTTTACTCTTGCCAAAGCTCATGGCTTGGTTGCCCTGCCCCTGGGCGCTACGTAGCATAAAGAATAATACCCCAGCAATAATTATGACCGGTATGACTGACTCCGCGACACCAACCCATGTAGAGGTTCCATTTGTAGTTGGCTTGTACGAGACGTTTACTTTTTTCGTATCAAAACCCTGAGCTTTTAGCCCGATATTACCATCTATGTATGATTTGAGGCTGGGATGATCCTGATCTTTTTGAGTCTTAGTTGTTATATCAATCTCATTGTTATTAACTACAATTTTTGAGTACTCGCCGTTGTTTGACTGCTGCACTGCTTGCGAAGATGATATTTCGTGTAATTTAGGCTGTTGGCCAGATGCCGCGAAGACCACTAGGCTAAACAATATAACCAAAGCGATAAAGCCAGCGTTCTTCACGCTGCGATTAGTAGGGGTGGTGGATTTACGATTTGTGCGAGTAGGTTTCTTATTCATGCAACTAGTATAGCGTGCCCGGAAAGCTTTTACTAGCGCTCTGCTGTAGTGAGTGCCAAGTGATCACCCTTGATATCCATCCAATGTTTTTGAAAAATATTAATATGCTGGCCAATAGCTTGAGTTTTGGCCATTACCGTCAGCCTCTCTAGTGTGCGTCTATCAAAATTAGTTAGCCCATGTTCCCGGAGCCAGGTCGCCATGACCTCACGAGCCACCGCATGTGGCAAGCTGGCAAACCAACTCTTATTAAGAGTATGTGCCTGCCGCTGGTAATGCAGTTGATTGATTAGCACCTGGTCTAGTTCCTGGTTAATGCGCAGGTTATCAGCAATAATATCTAGTAAACGAGCTCGGCCATCAGTATCAAGTCTAGGGATAATCTGCTGACGAACATAATTACGCTTAAACTTCATATCTTGATTAGTACTATCTTCGCGCCAAATCAAATTATGACGCCGGGCATGGTCTACAATCTCCGCTTTGGAGACGTGGAGCAATGGTCGAATAATGTTTGGCCGGCTTTGTAATGAGCTCAGACCCCTTCGATTCGTTCCTCTTAACAAGTTAAGTATGGCTGTTTCTAGTAAGTCATCCTGGTGGTGGGCTGTAATAATTGCTTGTGCACCAGCCGCTACTTGTACTAGCCGCAAGAACTCGTACCGAGCTTTGCGGGCTGTTGCTTCACTAGCATTCGTTCCGAGCCGCCCCTCGTGATAGACAAATGGTAAGCCATAAGATGCTGCTGCTGACTGTACCAGACGCCGATCTTCATTCGAATCAGCACGGATACCGTGATCAAAGTGCGCAACAGTTAACTTAACTTCAACAAATTGTAATAATAGGTTCAAGAGCACCATAGAGTCGACCCCACCACTCACTGCCAATACATAGCGTCCTGGGGCAATATTAATAGATAAATTATCCATACTTAACTTGCTAAGTGTTGAGATAGCGCTTGCAGATTGCCGTTTAATGGGATAGAACCTACTCCCATAATCTCTTCCAAGAAACTAGACTCTTTAGGTATATCATTCAATATATAAATTGGCTTTTTGGGGTAGAACGCCACAGTCATCTCCATCAATACGTTACCGCCAATATAATTTGGCACGTTATGCTTTTCATAGTTACAAACAAGTGTAATATCGCCGCGAGCTACTTCATCAAAATGCGCCTGCATCAGGGCTGTCTTTTTGTGATATTCACTAGCGTCTCCGTACCACGTTTTGTATTTGCTGACATCATAGTCACCGCTGACCTTCATCTTCTCGGCAGTTAGAGGAATTATTACTTCAAAACCCATAGCTTGCAGCTGGGCTTGAACAGCTACAACTTGCTCATAAAAACTGGCGCTAGAACAAATAGTAATAATCGGCATAGATATAGTATAAGGTATACTAGGCACAAGAGTTCTAAAACAAATATGCTCCAAGATATAATTTTATTTGTAGTCGGCATTGTTGTCGGTGCCATGAACGGCATCGCTGGCGGTGGCATGTTGATTGGCTTCCCTGTTCTGCTAGCCACAGGTATGCCAGCGCTCGTTGCAAACGTCACTAGTAACATTATCATTTTGCCCGGGCAAATCACCTCAGCCTATGGCTACCGGAAGTTCTTGCGCAAAATCCCTAAGGGCTACTTGCTGCTCATAATACCGACTGTCATTGGAGCCGCTACTGGCGCCCTAATACTGCGTCATACCTCATCGGGTAATTTTCAGAAATTAGTGCCCGGTCTGATTGTTTTTGCAGTGGTGCTATTTATTTTCCAGCCATACTTACACTCACATATGCACAAACACATTAATGGCTCCAAGAAAAAACGTCAGAGCTTGCGACCGATTCTATTCTTTAGCTTAGCAATGTTACCACTGGCGGTGTACGGCGGCTACTTTGGAGCTGGTTTTGGATTTATTATGTTAGCCTTACTAAGCTTTACAAAGTTACATGAAATCCATCAAATGAACGCCCTCAAAAATTTAATGGCAGTCTGCATCGCCGTGGTATCAATACTGTGCCTAGCCAGCTCGCACCTCATCGATTGGCAGCATGGCGCCTTTATGGCCGCTGGAAACGGCTTAGGTGGCTACGCCGGCTCAATTGGCGCCCAAAAGTTTTCGTCACACGCCATTCGAGTGGTCGTAATTGTTATTGGAGTTTGCACCGCAACTTACCTGGTTGTTCGCCGATACTAATGCAGGCACAGCTAGCCAACAGGGATAAAACGTGCTATATTACAGGCTGTTTCTCGCTTGGCGGCGTAGCTCAGTTGGTTAGAGCACAGGACTCATAAGCCTGGGGTCACAAGTTCAAATCTTGTCGCCGCTACCACAATAGGTTTTTCAGTAGAATTGTCTGGTATCTTCTGCAACAACAGATACGATTCGTTCAATTCAATAGTTCCAAATCCATTCTCGAAATCGTAGGCTAAGCCACGTGGGAAAAGCGTCCTCTGGACGCTTTTTTGTATCTGTACGGGCGCTCTGTTCCAGAAGTCTGACGGGTCTTTTATAAACAGCATGGCGTTGTCTACAATCTGCTCTTTTTGATCAGCATATTCGTCAGCTTCTATCTTCTTGGTCATGAAGTCAGCTATCTCGGCGTCTATGTCTTTGATAATTTCCTGCTTCTCGGCATAGCTAATCTCATCACGAGTGAACTTACGATTTACTTTGGAGCGCTCAGATTTCAACGCCTCCAGCTCAACGTTAATTTGGTGTGCCGACTTTAGCGCTTCGTCATACTCAGCACACCAACGCTCAAGCACGATGTGCTTAAAGACTTTGAGCCGCCCCTCTTTGTATTGCACTCTTGCAAGAATCTTTTTGAATTCATCATGAACTGTATCACTAGCGATACTTACTTTCTTGCCGAGGATAGACGTTTTGCAATACATACAGCTATAGCGAGGGTACTTAATGCCGCTCGCACCACGTGGCGCACTAGCGGTTACGAATTTACCGCAATAACCGCAGCGCAGGAAGTCACGCCGAAGCGGATAATCAGCTTCGTCATTTCTGGTAAATAACTTTTGTTTGCCAGCCATAATGCGCTGGTTCTTATTGAATGTTGCTTCGCTAATCAATGCCCTATGTAATCCAACGTAACGCTGACCGTACGTATATTTCGACTCAATGAAGCCAGCGTATATCGGATTCTTAAGCGTATTCTCTACTGTTTGCCATGTTCGCTTAGCGCCCTTGCCATTACGTATGCCCAGCTCATACGCAAGGTCAGTGGCTTGCTTAACGGTATACTGCCCCGTTGAAAACGTTTCCAAAAACATAGTCAGCTTCTTGCCCATTTCTGGGTGAGGCGCAATCGTTGTAACCCCCTGCGCCGTCCTATCTTTGATATAACCTATCGGAGCGTCATGCGGCCAACCACCTTGCTCTAAACGCTTCTTCATACCCTCAGTCGTGCGGAACGTTCGGACTTCGTTATCGAACTGAGCAAAGCCAGACAATACTGTTTCCATGAGCTTACCAGTCGGGCTATCGTCAATCGGTTCAGTGACCGAAACAAGCGATACACCGTTCTTTCGTAAAATTGCACGAATCATTACATGATCGTCAGAGTTTCGAGCGAATCTATCAAGCTTCCAGACTATGCACTTTTCTACTGAGCCTTTATGGCGGCGGCAATACTCAAGCATTGCCAGTAACTGCGGACGGTTAGCGGCTTTGGCTGATTCACCCTCATCTCGAAATATATTCTCTTTGGGTAGCTTCCAGCCCTGCGCCTTGGCAAAGTCAAAGCAAGCTTTTTGTTGCATGTCCAAGCTAGTACCCTGTACTTGCTCATCGGTAGATACCCTGACATATGCGACACATTCCATAGTTAGAACTATTTTAGCATTGTTTTAATCTGTATTGCCATTTGGTTTTTTGAAGTCCTGAACTAATCCGATTGCGTACTGAGCCATAACGTCAAAATCTTCTATCATTTTCTGAATCTCCTCATCTGTCATAGTTAGCGCTTCATCACCAAGTAATACCTTGGCTTGAGCTACACTTATTACAGAGTCGGTTCTGATTCTCATTGCCTAAACTTACAAGAACCATGGCCACGAAAAATCACGTAATCGCTATACCTAGAACTTTATCGGTATAATGAAAGTATGCGAAAGCCACAGACACTGCAGATTCTAAAAGCGCTACTCCTGAGTAGCTTTGCTGTATTTGCCCTAGGCTTCAATCATGTTTCATTAAACCAACGCTCCATGAACGGTATGGAGGGTATGTCCGACCATAGCGGCATGTCATCAATTTCATGCCAGATGCTTTGTACGACCGCCACAAAATCTGATGAGTTAAAAAACCTTTTTAACCACGAAGAGAATGATAATGACCCATTGCCTGCTATTGGTCTTGCGTTATCGATTAGCCTTTCGGCCATAGCTTTAGCATTTATAGTTAAACGGTTACATTTGCTTAGTAGCTGGCGACCGCCTGACCGTATTCTTTTATGCGGACACTTCGCGGACGGTTTATAGCTCCTGCTGTTTCTTAAGCACACCTTTTTAACAGTTTAGGAGTTTATATGAAAAAGATTTACATCGCCTTAGTAGGACTTGTAGTCATTGCTGGAGGCGTAACGGCTTGGCAGCTAACAAGTAACAAAAAGACCAACACAGCTACGACCAAAAGCTCAAGCCAAACAAGTTCTATGTCTGCTATGCAGAAACAATACGAGGGCTATAGAGGCGCGACCTACGACAAGATGTTCTTAGCCGGTATGATAGCGCACCATACTGGAGCCGTAGACATGGCTAACCTCGCTTTGGCAAACGCTAAGCACCAAGAAATTAAAGACCTAGCTAATGGTATTGTTGCCGCACAAACATCTGAAATTAGTAGCATGACAAGCTGGCAAACCCAATGGGGATACCCGGCAACCAGTGGTGCTAACATGCAAGACCATAGCGCCATGATGATGGAAGATGAAATGGCTGGTATGACCAATGCGCTTAAGGGCAAAACTGGTGACGAATTTGATAAAGCTTTCTTAACGCAGATGACGGCACACCATCAAGAAGCAATCGATATGTCAAAGCCAGCAGCAGCTAACGCGTCGCACCAGGAAGTAAAAACCCTAGCGAGCAACATCATAACCGCTCAGACAGGTGAGATAAACAAGTTGAAAATGTGGCAAGCAGAATGGGGATACAGCCAAAGCAGCAACACGGACTCAATGTCCGGCATGGGAATGTAAAAATATTCGGACAGTACCTAAGCAAGGTGATTTTACGCACCACCTTGCTTAGGGCAACAGGTATATACTGCTGACAGTAACCTAGAGGAGATAACAATATGATGTATGACCGATATGATCACGGCAGTGGCGACGGGTTTGCTTGGGTATTTATGCTACTTATGATGGCTCTGGTATTTTTGGGCGTCGTATTGGCAGTTCATTACCTGCACCGCTCGACCCGCAACCCCAACAACGAAGATACCGCACTGGAAATCCTAAAGAATCGATACGCAAAAGGTGAGATCGAGAAGAAAGAATTTGATGAAAAACGTAAAGACCTTAAAGGCTTATAGGTCATGATACTCGGTGCTTTATGGCACGCACTTTCGATTGCCTTTGCAATGGGCTGGGAAGTGTTGTGGGCTCTAATTCTCGGCTTTCTGCTTTCTGGAGCTATACAAGCAGTTGTATCTAAGAAGCAGATGATCAAGCTGTTGCCCGATGATAGCCCAAAGTCGTTAGCAGTCGCGACTGGGCTAGGCGCAGCATCTTCATCATGTTCGTATGCAGCTGTTGCGCTTGCTCGTTCTATTTTTACCAAAGGGGCAAACTTCACTTCAGCGATCGCCTTTGAAATTGCTTCAACAAATCTAGTAATTGAACTCGGCATAATCATGGCACTGTTGCTTGGTTGGCAGTTTACCCTTGCTGAATTTGTGGGTGGTCCGATCATGATTATCGTATTCGCTATCTTAGCTAGAATGTTCATTAGCCCTATGCTCGTAAAAGAGGCGCGTAAAACTGCAGAAAGAGGAGCACAGGGCAAGATGGAAGCCCATGCCCAAATGGATATGTCAGTATTGGGTAAAGGGTCACTATTCAGCAGATTAAAATCTTCTAAGGGCAAAACCGCCACATCGCATTACTACGTTATGGATTGGCAAGCGGTCTATAAAGATATTTTAATTGGGCTACTAATTGCCGGTGCGGCGGCTGCTTGGATTCCGGAGTCTTTCTGGAAAGTACTTTTCTTAACAGATCATCCTCTACTAGCGGCACTGTGGGGACCAATCATCGGACCAGTGGTAGCAATCTTAAGCTTTGTCTGCTCTATTGGTAACGTACCATTAGCGGCAGTGCTGTGGAACGGCGGTATCAGTTTTGGTGGCGTAATTAGTTTTATATTTGCCGACCTTATCATATTGCCCATCATCAATATTTACCGTAAATATTACGGATGGCGTATGACAGTCAGATTAACTACTCTTCTATACTTAGCAATGGTGGTAGCTGGGTACGCTATTGAGGGCATATTCCAATTACTACAGTTGATTCCGGATGAGCGAAATGCCAAGGTGCTAGAAGCTTCCGTGACATGGAATTACACTACTGTATTAAACATTGTATTTTTGTTAATTACCGCCCTGCTACTTAATCGCTTCTTCAGGACAGGTGGCAAAGAAATGTTAAAAATGATGAGTATGCCTGCCGATTCTCACAACGTAGAACATCACGGGCACTAATTACGAAACGTAAGCTTGATTGAGACTAACGGTTGCGTTGCTAACAATCAGAAAATCCTTGATTGCTGTTTTTGCGGCAATGTCCTTACGTAAATCGTTCGCCGCTTTTTCGATTGCTTTGTCCTTTAATTCTTCTGGCTCGTAACCAAAGTGAGTATGGAAGAAATCCGCAATGTCACTATTCGCCCAATGCTTATGTGTGTCTGAGAAGAGTGTGCTCAAAAGTCTATGTCGTAGCGTTGTTTGGCCACAAGATAATACTTCGATACGATTTGAAAACAAAACACACTGACCAGTATCGTAGTCAAAGATAAGCTTATATTGAAGTCCGTACCGAACCTCAAGCTTGCTAATCACGCCTTGCAGGGCTTGTAGCTCACGCTCCAGACGGTTTACCTCAGTATCAGACCAGTCGGCCAAATCGATACTTTTGAAGTCATATATCGCCTCAACTGCGTCGTGGGAGTAAAGTCGATTGAACACGTCCAGCACATCTTCACTAAACACATACCTAAACGCAGCAGCACTCTTTTGCCAGAGCAATTCTTTTTCATTTTCCTTGGCAATACGCCTATCGCGCACCATGAGCTTGTTTTCTTCTAACCAGCTAATTGCGGCATTGCGCTGATATACAAGCTCTCTATAGATTTCGGTGTACGTCGTTAGGTCTAAATATCTGTTATCACGTTCCTGCATGCCCTAAGTTTACCAGCGATACACAAAATATTTTTTGTGCGGCAACCGAGACAGAGATATAGAAAAGTAAAAGAGAAGGTGGGGGTCAATAAATACACCGGCTATTCGCGCGGGGCAAGTCGCACAGGTTCGTGTACGACATGCACTAGCTACTAATAGTCATCGCACATTATTCGACAATGTACGACGCCTACCCCCCTGCTATATACAGGGGGGATTGAGCACTTAGGTACAGAGACAGAGCAAGTGTTATAGACTTTTACCCCTGTTAGCTGTTAAAAGCTATAATTAGATGTATATGAATAGCAAAGCTCACCGACATCATTATGTGCCGCAGGCTTATATGCGATTGTTTACTGGTAAGGATGGAAAACTTTACACTTTGAATAAGGAATTCGGAACAGTTCGAGAGACTTCAAGCAAGGGAGTGGCGTACAGTCGTGATTTCTATATTGTAGATACGATAGATGAAAAAGACAGTTCGGAAGTGGAGGAAGCATTTGCGCAGGTAGAAAGTCGGTGTATTCCAATCATTAAGCAGATTGTAGAGCGTAAAAGTATCTTCACTAATGCCGACTACGCCGACCTTGCTATATACATCGCCCTCCAATATGGAAGAACACCTACCGCGCGGGCAAAAATGGATGAGGCCAGTAGAATAATGGTGACTGCCGAGCTCAAAAATAAATTAAAACAAATATCGACTGACCCGAAAGAGTATGCAGAGCTGGTACATGATTTCGGCAAAGAACATCCTGATATCGTTTTGCCGCCCATAGAAAAGTTTGACAAGATGTCGAAAGCGGACATTGTTTTAGAAGATTTTGCTTGGGACAATGGCAGCTTTGTACAGTCTGTTTTTAGAATGGCTAATGAGATTGCAGCAGGACTACTACGTAGTCGTTGGTTCGTGTTAGAAGCACCTAGAGATTCGCAGTTTATAACAACTGATAATCCAGTGACTATGCGCATGACTAGACCATTACAGCCCTTTGAATTTCCAGCGATACTACTTTCGGGTACTGAAAAATACCTACCCTTAAGCAGTAAATTCTGTCTTGCGGTTGCCGACGGCAGATGGGGCGGAATAACCCCCACAAAAGTCACCAAGAACAATGTTCGTGCAATCAACCGTCTCAGCTACCTACAAGCAGGTAAATACGTGATTGCAGGAAATAAAGCGCTACTCCAGAGCATTTCTTCCCTACACTAGAGAGGTTTCTGTTATATTGATACTTGTCTAGATCAGCACAGCTTGTAGAAGCCAATTTTTTGATTGGTTGTACCCAAAAAGGGCAACCTCTCGAAAGCGCAGGGTACAACCTGTGTTGGTCTAGACAATCTAGAGGGGTTGTCCTTTTTTATGTCTAGGCTTCCCCATTAATAAATTAATGGAGGAACAGTCATGGCGGACGATAATACCCCTGCCCCTAAGCCAAAAGTTAATAACGTAAAAATATATGCCTCAGCGCTCGGTATTCTACTGCTCGTTAATCTTGGCGTTGAGACTGGAATAACTTATCTAGAGAACGCCATGCACCAATGGTTATACCCCATCTTTCCCTTTACCCGCCTTGGGCTTTTAATTATTACGATCCTTGCTGCCAACTATTACATTCGCCGTCGTGCAGGCAAACCTAAGCACAAATTGTGGTGGCGCATTGTTAAGCCCATACTCTTAGTCTTAGTTGCTTACGGTTTAACAATGGGGGCTTGGCTTAGCGTATCAAATGCCGACGCAGACCGCGCAGCAGCTAAGTTAGAGAACACTCGACGGTCGTTGCCCGCTCTGCCAGAGCCAACGGTACTTACTACGCCAAGTGGAAGTACTGAATGAAGCTAACAGACGAAAAAATGCAGGCACTGGTGGGATACTTTAAGGCTATCCATCGAGATTAATAAGAATTGTAAATCATAATTTAGCTTCAGACTCATCTTCAAACAAATCTAGATATTCGTAAATATATTTGTAGGGCTTAAGCTTGTCATCTTTATCTCGATAATGCATCTTGCCACCTTGTTCTATGACACCGCCCTTAACAAGTTTCCCGTCCTCCGTTTTGCGAACATACTCGCCGGTAGCGAATCCACACATCTGCTCAGTAACATATATTGGTAAAATCTCTCCTCCTACACTCGGCCAGCTCTTTTCTCGAAGCATACGATGAACATAGGTGTTAATAAGACCGTAGTCAGTATAAAGCTCGCTTTCCCAGTCATCGGATTTGTTTCGATACTCTAGATTCCCTACTAATAAAGATGGTAGCTTGGCTCGCTCAACCTCATAGTTTGGATTAAAAGCGATTCCGTCTAAGCATTCCGCATATTCGAATTTTATTTGGGGTCTATTATTTTCTTCAT
This sequence comes from Saccharimonadales bacterium (SeqCode), assembly GCA_038230395.1. GTDB lineage: Bacteria > Patescibacteriota > Saccharimonadia > Saccharimonadales > UBA4665 > JBDSWU01. The sequence goes on from JBBRNI010000002.1 coordinate 112,006, forward strand.
CGTAGCCAACCGTCACAGCGATTACGACAGGTCGAGGTAGATCAACGTCAAAGTATGCATTAGCACCAACAGGTTCGCCGTTTTCTGTCGCAGCTTGCAACATAGGCATAAACGCATTCATTACAGTCATATCAACGGTTTGGTCAACCATTACCCCCTCTCCAGCAGCTTGCACTGGCGAACCCATCGCCTCACCTAAGTGCATGGCTTCGATTCTCAGTTTTTTTGTTGGGTCAAAGCCAGCAAATATAAAACATGCAGATCTATCTAGAGCCGGGTATGCCTCAAAGTAATCCAAGGCATAAGCGTAAAGATAATCTTTCAGATAGTTTTCAAATTGCCCGAAATGCCACTCCCAGCCTTTTTTGTTAATCCTTACATCTGGAATAATCTTACGCAGCATCCATGATGCAAGATGTGCATTGCCGGCGACTACAGTAGCAAGTCGAGGATTTATATCAACCCACTTGGCAAAATCGTCTTCTGTAGAGCCGTCTGCGGCCGTAACTCTAGTATCGGAAACTAGATAAATTCTACGAGGTAAAGCAATTCCAAAAATAAGAGACATACCCTAAGTATATATTCAAAACTGTTAGTATATTGATATGACCGACAGCGACTTTGAAAATCACAAGATCTTATTAGATGACGCACGTAACGCTTATTACACACGGCTGGGCGACTTTAATAATCTTATGGCTAAAAGCGGTGTAATCGTAGCAGCTATAGGTGCATTTATTGCTCTATCCCTAGATTGGTTTAAAGATTTGTCGCATTTGGGAGTAGTTAAAGTAGCAGTAGGAATACTTCTTACGGCCGCGATTTATCTTGCTTTTCGTGCGATGTTTGTAAAAGAGATGTACTTATTTAGTATTAAAACGGCACGAGAAAACTTGAAAAATAATCCCACTATGCAAACAAGTTTCTGGGTAAATGCACTGCTTGAAGAGTATCAACGACTCTTCAAAGAAGCTAATTATGCATACGAAAACTGCAGCAGCAAACTAATGCAATCCACAATACTATTTGTAGCTAGTTTAATAATCGTTTTAATTGTAAGGTGATAAACTTAAGCTATGGCACAAGGTAAACAACCACCAAAATCACAAGCACCGACACCCAAGCTTAAGCCGATGGCTGAGGTACACCAGATGTCTCTGCAACCACCTAAAAGACCTCAACCCCCAAAAACTTCTAAATAGAGGTTCAATTACGCCCGCTTAAGTTAGCCCCCGATAATGCTTATCGTACATAGTGACGATTTGAGACATGCTAATCAGTTCGGTCTTTATAATGTTCCAAGTAGACCTATCGATGGCTACCAAATATGCCTTTAAAGAACATACATCTTGGTTCCTACTAGTGGGTTCGAACTTTATTCACGATACCGTTGATTCAGAGTTATCAAACAAATAGAGACGGATTAATTCCGTCTCTATTCATGCTTGCCTATATCTGACGAAAGCTAATCGTTGGTACGAATTAGTTCTGGACTGATACGGTAGCTGAGCTAGTTGAGCCGTTGCTGGCTGAACCAGTACTTGCACCGCCACCAAATGTGTTGCCACTGCTGCTAGCGTTGCCGCTCTGAGCATTCTGGTTGTTGGTGTTGCTGACACTGACGTTATTGTTATTGGTCGTTGTGTAGCTGCTGTTGTAGGACGAGCTGACTTGGTTGTTTGAACCAGGGCCAGTGTTATTTATAGAACCACCATTACCCATCATCGAACCGCTGCCAGACATCATGCCTGAACCGCTACTTGTAACCTGTACATTTGTGTTACCACTAGTTTGGTTACTTGCATCGCCAGTATTGGCGCTGCCACCATTAGTGTTACCGTCGCTGCTAGCGCTGCCACTGCTGGCTGACTGCGAGGTGCTGTTACTCAGGTTGATTGAGTTGTTGTTACTAGCACGGTATGTGCTGCTGTAGTTATTGCTGATAGTGTTGGTTGAGTTAGGACCAGTCGTATTTATACTACCGGATCCTGCACCGCCACCAAAACCACCGGTTGAGCTGAAGCCCGAACCATTTGAAACGTGGAAGCTGCTGCTGCTATCATTGGCGTTACTGGCATTCCCGGTACTGGCACTACCGCCAAAGGTGTTGCCAGAACTAGTGGCTGAACCAGTTGATGCTCCCTGGGAGTTTCTGTGGTTGGCTGACAGATTGTTGCCGTTAGACGTACTCGTAGTCTGACTGTAGCTACTAGAGACATTGTTGTATGAACCAGGACCAGTGGTGCTGATAGTTGCTGCTGAGGCTAGACCGCTAATACCGATACAACCTGCAGTAAAAGCTGATGCACTCATGACGCTAAAACGTGTTAATTTATTCATAAACATATCCTCCAAATTGCTAGTGAGATACAATTGATTACTTAAGTATCTTAATTGATACTTGATTTCAACACTCTACTGCTTATAAACAGCGCTGACAGTTAATTATTTAACTCACTAATCTTTCGTCGTACTTTTCCACCATTAGTTAATCTAATTAACTAGTCTACAAGTCACTTTCTGAGGGTTCCGGCTCGGGTCAGACGAATAATACTCGCAATAAAAATAAGTAATATCAGCAGCATCCAAAACAGTCGAAAGACACCGTACTTCAGGTCAGTCCCATCTGTCAGCGCATGAACGAACACGAAGAGCATAGCTAGGTAACTGAGATAATGGAGCCAGCGCCAGGTTGTTTTTTTGCGGTCTATCCAACCTAGTGAACTAGCTACTATAATTGCCACAAGGTACGTCGAAACGATACCAAGTGTCACCGCCAAACCACCAAAAGACCAGCCTAATAGTCTGATACCGTTCGTGTAGTGCGAGCTGAACGGTATGAGTATCTGAGTCAGCGAAAATGACACATAGTGATCAAATAATAAAAAAGTGGCATGGATAACAATAGCAAAACAGAGTGCGATTGCTAAGGCTTTATGAATCATCCAAGCCTTAACTGGCTCGAATAGTCGATAGCTCAACCCCGTTACTTGACCAATCCCCGAAAGCATTAACAATATGAGTAAGCCAGTGGCAGCGAAACCAGCTCCGCGAATGATATACCACGGCCACGATGCATGTAAGCGACTTGTGATAATATGACTAGTCGAAGTAGCGAACAGCTGCGTGAATTGAGTAGTGATCATTATATGTCTACCTCACCCGTCTTATAGATTTCTAGATTATTGTGCCGATCTTTGTATTGTAGAACCATTGTTTTGATATTGTATATGCTTGCAAATTGTTGGGCTGGCTCGCTACCTACTATTACCAAACATTTGGCGTAAATATCAGATGCCGTTGCGTTTGTCCCCGTAACCGTCGCGCTCAACACGTCGGTGTCGGCTGGATAGCCTGTACGAGGGTCAATCAGGTGGTGCCAGTTAGCACCCCGCCGCTTAGTGATGCCAGATGTGGCAATTGCCAATGGCTGACCGTCGCTATTTGTGACTATGCCCATGCTACCTTCAGCATCGGCTTTTTGAATCCTAATATGCCACGGGCGTTGTTGCAAATCATAGCCGCCACAAATAATATCACCCCCTAGCGAAAACCAGTAGCCGGTAACTATAGCCGGTAACTGAGAAACAAGCTGATCAAGCAAATATCCCTTACCGATGCCACCAAAATCTAGTGCTGTAAGGGGAGGAATTTCAATCCAGGTGTCACCAACTTGTAACTGTGTGGCTGCTACAATTTGACGGTTCACGTAACTAGTTTCTGGGTCATATCTATCAACAGTGGGCCAAGAACCTTGGTAGCCAGCAGCTTGTAATGAGGGGAGTATAAACGGGTTATACAAACCATCCGTGCTTAGTGACCACAGTTTGGCAGCTTGACTAAGAGCCACAAACTCTAAGCTGACAGTAGTGTGTTGGCCCGCTTTATGATTGACTGCAGTTAGCTCGCTGCTTTTTTTAAACCTACTAAAAGTAGCTTCAAAAATCTGAATCTCGGTCCAAAGCTCCTCTAGTATCCCTTCTAGTTCAGCCTGGTTCTGACCAACTAGGGTCAAAATAACCTCTGAGCCCAATAGCTGACGCGACTGCTGGACCCGCCGCGTAAACTGTTTCACTAGGAAACCGAGCTCATCGGTTGCCTATAATTGGTGGGCTGCGTAGTCGTTGGCGTGACAGTAGTGGAGTTATCTACTGAGGTTGGTGTTGCTATAGTCTGTGCCACAGGCTGTGTAGTCTGGTTAGTGCTGACTGGAAAAGAGACAGCCGAACTTTGTGCGCTCACAGCCCGAGGAACGACGCGTAATAAATCAAGTGCCATAATACCGGCCACTCCAATAATTAGTAACAATCCTGCAAATACATAGGTTAGCTTACTTGTGTCCCAGCCACGTAATGAGAAGAGCTTGGATGACTGCGTGAATGACTCCGTAACTATCCTACTGCTGTCAATTCCTGCGTCTCTTAATGCCGTTTGCTGGGCACTCATAAAACCATTCGGTCCACAAATAAAGTATGTACTGCCGACGTACTCACCATGAGTAAGCGCAGCTATATGACTCTTAGTGATGGAGCCACGCACCACGCCATACGGCACCTCAGTTTCATTGCCCGTGATAAAAAACCTAACATCGAAATTAGGATTATGATGTTGTAGCGACAAAAGTTCTTGGCGAAACGACATGTCTTCTACAGTTCGACAACTATAGACTAGTGTTATTGGAACAGACAATTGTGTGTCGGTGGCCCAACGAATCATACTGATAAACGGCGTGACACCAATGCCACCAGCCAGCATAACAATTCGTTTGTCATATATAGAATTGATTATGAATGATCCAAATGGACCCTGTACTTGCAACCTATCACCAACTTTTAAATTGCTCACTGCATTAGTAAAATTCCCCCTTACTTGCAAGGCAACCTGTAGCTGTCCATTTTGAGTTGAAGAAGTTGGCGAACTGACGATTGAGAATGACCTCATTGGGGTTTTGCGCCAACTACGCATAAAGCCAAGTGATAGATATTGACCTGATTGATAATCAAATTTGTCAGCCTCTGAATCTGGCATTAAAGCTAATACAGTAGTAGAGCCACTGAGATTGGTTAAGGAATTGACGTGATAGTGCTTCATGATAAGTATATTATATACGGGTCGGCTGAAAACACGCTTAGATGTCGCAAACAGCAAATAATATTTTACTTAGCACGTTAAGCATCCTGTAGATCGTGACGAATTCCCAGCATAGCGAAAATCCGTGCCAAATTTATTGGTCGTCGATCCGCAGGCTGTTGACGTCCTTGTGATCTTAACGCTTGCTTCATCAAATCTCTATCAAACTCTCGCGTTCCTTCAATGGGAATGGCAAAGGCTTGAGCGATAGTTTTGCGTAATGTATTTGAACGAATTTGCTCTATAAATATAATTCTAGATTGAGAATTAATTGGTATTTCAAGCACCTGCAATAATTGATCATAATATGCCTCAAGTACCTCTATAATTTGCTGACCTTCTTTACCTTCTACTTGCTTTTTGTATTCCAATACGTGTAAACGCTCGGCAATCAGAGACATCGTCTCGACCATTTCAATGAGTTGCTCAGCTTCTTTAGGCTCCAGCTCATCAATCATTTTTTGGTAAACTGCTACCACTTCGACCGGCAGAGCTGTCAGCACTAAGGGTTGCTCAGCTTGTACCGTTTCCGCGATTTCTGCATTTGGGGTATAACTTAGCGGGTTAAGTGTGCTCTCAATCGGCACATCTTGCTCAGCTGATATCATCGAAACATCCGGCAGGTAATAACCCACACTTACCAGCTCAGTTCTGTCAGTAGGAGTGATAGAGGTACCCAGAAAATCAGCGATCATTTCGTCACTAATAAATTTAGCTGGGGCTACGCTATCAATATTATTAGCGACTTCGCTAGCCGCCTCGAGATATAGCCCAACCATTTGTTCTTCATAACTTGCTTCACTAGTGGTCTCATTGGCTTGGAGGCTTTTGGCTGATGCTGCCAGGACAGTGGGAAGCAGCTCAGCCTCACTGTGCTCAGCCAAATTAACAACGGCTTTAGTCGATTTAGACATACTTGGATCTGAATCTGTTAGACGTTTTCGCAGAATCGCTACATTTGGCAAGCGTGGAGTATCTAAGCTATCAACCATCTCTTTGGCGAGTTCGTTTAAGTCTGGACCGCCGCCAGCCGTTAGAGGAGCTTCCTCAACTATTTTGGATGGTTCAGAAGACTTTGCTTCTGTACTATCTTGACTAGTGAGTCTTGATTCGGCTTCGGGCCCCAGTATTTTAGCATCGGTAGCGGCCTCAGTAGTTAGTGAACTAGCCACCATTGTCCGTTCAGAAGTAACTGACTTAGGCTCAATTTTAGCGGTCTCTGACTTGTTTGTAGCGTCTTTATGCTTATCAATTACAGTTGCTTCGGCTTTTTCGGCTTTTTCGGCTTTTTGTTTTTGCGGCTCACTGCGCAAGTGGGCGTACGCATCAGAAATATCTATATCATTTTTTTCGAGTATTTTGACGCCAAAACGCTGCCTAGCCTCAAAAGAATGCTGTCCGTATGGACATGGAGGAAGATCTTTCAACGCCGCAGTTACCCCAAAAATAGTAACTACAGTGTCACCATATTGCTCGAAAATATCAGCTACAGGCGCCACTTCGGGTTGGTTAATTTGGACGTCGGGCGAGGCTTGTACAGGCACTTGTACGGCTTCCAACTGCTGTTGCCACGCCATGAAATCAAGCGCTTCAGCTTGCTGTTGTTCTTGATTATCTAGGAGTGGAGTGTTCTCATACATTGCAACTCAATTTCTTTGTCTTTTTCAGTGATTATTATAGCCGAGAAATGATGTAAAAGCTACTATTTGACCACTGTTTAATCACATCTGAATTTAAGTTTATTTTAATGTCCTAAGAAGTGGCTGTAATATGCTGTAAATATTAACAATATATTTCTTGCAATCAACAAATCTTGGCGTAATATGACACCCAGAGACAAGTACAAGCACAGCCAAATCTATCAAATATAAGGAGTTATTATGAGGCAGTGGCTTGTATTTGTATTGGCATTTTTTGTTATGGGTGGAGCGCTTATGTTTGCGCCGGGTAATTCAAGTGCGCTTAGTACTAGCTCGCGCAAGGTATGCGGTGGCGTAAAACCAGGTTTCGCACGTTGTAACGCTATCATCGTTACTGACAGTTCTGGCTTTTCGCCTCTCACTAGTGGGTCTACTAAAGGCTATACCCAGGCTGTTTTTGGTTAGCCTATGGGGTATCTGGATCAACTAGTACTCATGCGGCAGTCGTGGTAGCTTTTGATGCGCCCAATATAGGCGCTGACCTAGCAATTTTCAGCAAAACTTTCGGTTTACCGACACTCTTAGACTGCACCAGTGTCGCCCAACTTAGCTGTTTCGATAAACTGGATGAGTATGGCGGTAGAAGCCAGTTTGGACGTCGAATCGCTACACGGTATGTGCCCTCATTGACGTATTAGTCTGATTGAATCCAGCTCAATCAGCATAAATAACCTGTCAGCCGCGGCGCAACAAGCAGCGCTGATAGGCGCCAAAGTCGTGTCCAATTCATCCGGGGGCAGCGAGATCGGTACCGAAACAAATTACGATTCGCGTTATCGCCAACCCGGTACCACGATGGTGGTCAGTTCCGGAGATAGTAGCTATGGTACTAAACAGTCTATAAATCTGCGAGCTTAATGTATAAGTAAATACTGTATGATGGTAATGATGAAACAGACTGTTGATTTAGAAGCTGTAGAGCCAAAAGTAGCTCATGCATCTTGGCGCCGTTCACCCTTGCTTTGGCTTAGTATCGGAGTGGCCTTTGGTGCCCTGGCATTGCTAGCTGTACGCTTAGCAACCTATGCGCCAGAACATGTGCACTACCACGCCAATTTTGCAGTCTACTTAAACGCTCAGCGTCAAGAATTCAAAGGCCCACAATACTATCAGTCCGTCAATATTTGTAGCGCCAGCAACGGTATTACTATTCCGCAGCAGCGGGCGCACATGCATGACCATAAAAATTCAGTGGTTCATGTTCATGACCACGCTTCCACGTGGGGCCAATTCTTTGAAAATATAGGTTGGGTAATTGGACCAGATTTTGTGGAAACTGACGATGGCAGTCTGTACCACGCTGATGGCTCAGCAAAATTACACGTCATCATTAATGGCCAAGATTATACAGACCTGACATCAATCGCCAATACAATTATCAAAGACAAGGATCGTTTGCTCGTAAGTTTTGGCGTGATTGATAATGCTACACTGCAACAAGAATTCAAATCAGTTCCAAATACCGCTGCTCACTACGACACCTCAAAAGATCCGAGTTCCTGCTCAAGCACGGAGGATATACCAATATCTGAGCGATTTAAGCACCTGTTCTAGGCAGTGACTATTTTTTACTTTTGTTCTGGTGCAGCTTATTCTTTGTAGCGATTGGCTGTTTTGGCGCGTAGCGTCCACCATTACCAATAACCGTGTAGCCAACAATGCCCAGCACTGCTAAGCTTCCAGCACCTATCAGAATGACTTCCGAACTTTTGCCATTACTGACTGATGCTTTACCAAGTGTGCCCGATACTCGCACCAGAAAACTCATGTGAAAGTTTACGCTTGGGTCTGCGATTAACACGCCTTGCAGATCAACAGTGTAGTCGTTAACACTTGGAAAGGTGTACTTGGCTATACCGTCGCCAGCGTCACCAAATACTAACTGCTCAACATTTAATTTTTTGAGTACCTTACCATTTGCCGAGATGGTAACACTATTACGATAATCGGTCTGAGTATAATGTAGCTTTTCGTTGCCAATTAAGAAGTTTAGAACTGCTGATTGATTAGCCAATGGTTCATCATCAGGATCAATATGCATGACCGCCGAAAAGCCGTTATTAGTCTTGAGACTATGAGCCTGGGCAATACCACCGCTCAAATTGAACACAACTATTGCTATTAATAGACTACTGAATCTAATAAGCTTTCGCACTATTGCCTCCTTGTGGTGAATCTGGGCCTACCTGGTATTGGTGGTGGTGGTCATATCCATAACTGAAAATAATCATTAGCAACGCTGCCATAGTGCTGATTGCGGCTAACTGCCATTTAGTCGCTGGCTTGCCTTGTTTGACAATAGCGTAGAAGTGAAGGCCTAAAATAAATATAGATATAACGGCCAGTGAAACAACTACCTGTACGCGTGAGGCATGCGTACCAATAGTAAAAGCATGGAGCACAGCCAAACCTACGGCTACATATACTAAGCGATGCAGCCGGAACCACCATGGACCCAAATTGCGCATCGCAGCGTTAAACGAGGTAAAAGCCATTGCCAGCAAGATAACCCAGGCGAGACCGCCAATCAAAAATGATCGGCGGTAATCACCAGGCAGGCTGAATGGATTAGCTAATTTGAATAGGGAAAGATAGGCCACCGCAATATGCAAGCTTGAAAACCAAGCGGCACCGATGCCCAAGAGGCGCCTCGAGTCATACACTACAGCGCGACCCGGTAGTCGCTTAAATACTCCAAACAGCGGGCCAATAGACAAAGCGAGTGCTAAGCAGCCGACTGCTAGCCAAGCATAGGTCTCTTCTAGCCTGATAGAAAATAGGCTGGAGCCTCCAAAGCTAGTTACCGCCCACCACCAGACATTAAGGCTTACCAGCACAATCGACAACGCGATATAAAAGCGTATGCCGTGCAGCCAATGTGTGAGGGTCAAACGCCAGGTATCCATAACTAATCTACTCTACAATGACCGTGCCGTGCATGTACGGGTGTGGCTCGCAGTGGAAGGTATAGGTTCCAGCTTTAGTGAACTTAAAACTGTAGGTCTCGCCCTTACCTATCAATGGTCCGTTGGGGCCGTCAGGAGATTTTTTATCATCAACAACATTGTGGTGCACGGCGTCCATATTAGTCCAAGTAACTGTGTCACCGACTTTAACCTTAATAATCATTGGTCCAAACATATAGTTCTCGATCTTGACTGCCGTGGTGGCTACAGCGCCACTCGTGTCGCTCGAGCTAGGTGAGGTTTTAGCGCTACTCGTAGTGGCTGTGCTCGGTGCAGACGAGCTATTTTTTTTCATACCTCCAGCGGCAATAACACCCCCAATGATAACGATTACCGCTACGGCTATTCCAAACATCAATTTCTTCTGATCTTTCATGGTGCCTCCTAGGCTTATGCGATACACACTATCGCGATTTCTTAATCGTAATTTCTTAATAATAAAACGGGTAAGTCTTGTAGAAGACTCACCCGCCTATTGTACTAGTCTATAAAGATTACAAACAGACTATTAGCACAATTATATTATCCCTGGAACTTCTCTGGGAATTGCTTGACGATGCCGCCAGCTAGAGCACTGAAGATACCTTCGATGTGCTTGTTTGCAGCAGTTAAATCAGCGTTTTCCTTGGCGTAATCCTTGGCGACGTGGTCGTCAATGATACCTGCGGTCTGCGTGACGTGGTCAGCAAGCAGAGAGTACAGAGTCTTCTCAGAAAGGTTAGGGTTAGCCTTGGCCAAGTAAGCCGATAGTGGCTTGGTGTAGTTGGTGTCAATGCTGGTAAGTGCGGCTTGTTTGCCGTTTGCGTCACCTTTTGAGTCAGCTACAGCGTAAGCTACAAACTGGTCAAGGTGAAGCTTCCATACAGTGTTGAACGTAGCTTCGGCGTCTTTGCCGTAAACGCTACCAACCGCTGCACCGATGTCTGTACCATTAGCGTAAAGAGCTTTGGCTGTTTCGCCTGCGCCTGGTGAACCATCAAGTGTTTGATCGACGGCAGAAGCGGTCAATGTCATGTGCTCTACACCAAGAGTAACGAGGTTGGAGCGCAAATCAGCAGCCTTAGTTGCTGATGAAACTACAGCGCTACTGCTTGAACTTGTAGTAGTCTTCTTGTTGTCCATGACGCGGCCGACTGCGAAACCAATAACTAGGCCTACTATTAGCAAGACGGCCATAACACCGACATTGCCCTTTTCGTCTTTGATTACTTTCATATATTCGTTCCTTCGGCCTCGCTGCGAGGCTCAATTAATTTGTGTACCATTTCATTAAATTACTTAACTAAATATTTTGCAAGCGAATTTCCGCTTTTCCACAGTTTTCTGCCTGTTAAAGTCAAGGATTCTATTTATTGCCATTAGCAATAATAGTTGTCAATACCTTCTGATAGGTAAGCATATCGGCTTCATTTAAACCATCTAATAGGTTGTCTAGCATCTTGCTGAGGTTAGCTTCCACGGTCTTAATATACTTCTTGCCCACAGGCGTGGTCGTCAACAGCTTGGCACGGGCGTCAAACTGGTTAGTAACAGCTACAATAAGATCACGATTTTGTAATTCGCGAGTCATCATCGTCACAAGTGGTGGCTTAACCTGGAGAGCACTTGCTACGTCAGTTTGTCGAATACCATCGCGTGATTCATAAATTATGCCGAGCATTGACCAGTACGTTGGCGACAAATCGTAGATACTCAAAACTTCGATTACCTTCTGTCTTAGGAGACGATAGGCACGAGTCTGAATAGTACCGGTGACGTATGTGTGGAGGTTCATTGATTAATAGTGTTATACTTTCAAATAGTAACTAAACTATATATAGTTAATTTACTTAACAATAGTACCTCGAAAGCGTGTATATGTCAAAGAACTCATCTCTATTAAGCGACCAGTCATCAAGAATAATTTTGTCGAGCCATGAGCGGCTCTGTCTGTCGATAGCTTGGAGCGTCAGCGGCATTTCAAGCGCCATCGCTATACTAGCTTGGGGCAATTTAGCTCACTGGCAACTGTCATTTCAAGCATACCTGTTATTCCCCCTTTTGGGTTTACTAGCATTTAGCCTAATGTGGGCACACTATGTTTCCGGCTTCATACGAACATTGATGCACGTGCGCAAATCGGTCCTATCTTATTACTTCAAAAGTACCAGCATGGTGGTTCTAGCCCTGCTGTTCCTACACCCCGGAATACTTATATTGCAGCGTTTCCGTGATGGCTATGGGCTACCGCCACAAAGCTACGAAAGTTACGTTGCTCCCGGCCTGGGCTGGGTGACATTGCTTGGGTCCGTTGCATGGTGTGCATTTATAGCGTTTGAATTCCGCCGAAAATTTGGTGATCGCAGCTGGTGGAAATACGTGCTTTTCGCTGGTGATGCGGCCATGTTAGCCATCGTATACCATGGTCTGCGTATCGGTGACCACCTACAGATGGGCTGGTACCGTGGTCTGTGGCTCGTGTACGGAGTAGTCTTGGCGATTATTTTAGGCTACAACTACTACCAAAAACTCGCTGTCAAACAACGACCATCTCTCCCAACATCTTAAATTACTGAAAACACTTATCTGCACTCCTCTCGAGCACGCAGCCCGAGCCTAACCGCACTTTACAAATTTTATGTTTCTATTCTTAGATTTGTAGCCTCGCCATGAATTTAACTTAAGTATCAAAAGTCTGAATTTAGTTGATTAGAGGATAATTTTGGGCTAGTAAAAAGCCCGGAACTGGACCGGGCTTTTTACTATTGTTGAAAGATTACAGTTTCTTGAGTAATCGATCGATTTTGAGGATACCTTGATTCGCGGTAGATGCGAATTCAAAGGCTAAACCATTATTAGCTTTCACTGGTGAAGCTCCTTGTTATATTTGTTTTGTAAATTTTTGTTTGTGATCACGAACACTGTTAATTATACATTAACTTGCGTTTTTGTCAATGTATAACACCTAGTAGTTTTTAAGTTCGCCGTAGATCTAACCTAATAATATGCTTATGCTTGAGGACCAGCAAGCACAATATTTATTTTAACGTTGTGTTTTTTGCACTGCGACTGGTGAGATAAAATAATACAATCCCTACGACAAATAAAAGCCCCGAAAAGCCGAATAAAACTGGGTTAATGTGGCGGGGAGGCTGATGCGCACTAGTACTTGATTGGGTACTTGCCGCACCGATGTTAATAGTTGGTAATGACGTCTGTATTAGCGGGATGCCGCCAGTGCTAACCAGCGCACCGTTGTCGTTACCGGGCTGGATTGACGACGGTGTGCCACCAGATATGTCATTGGCAGGAACAGAAGACTGCAGGCCGGTAGTGGTAGTTTGGGAGCCCGAACTAGTAGTTGTGGTGAGTGGTGCGCTTGATGCCATTGCCTCATTGTAATGGAATTACTGTGCCACTGCTATAACGAACTGAGGTTTTTTGCGATTTAGTACCGAATAAATACAAATCGTCACAGCCGCCCCGGGGCTCTAGTCTATATTATTGTTACTCGGTACGAAGCGCGTCGATCGGGTTCAGCCTAGATGCTTTGCGGGCTGGTAGCAATCCAGCAATCGTCGCTACAACAATGAGTATGAGGGCTAAAACGACGATTTGATTGAGCTTAAAGATTAGCAAGTGCTGGCTCCCCAGCCCGAGCTTGCTAGCAATAACTGGGTTGAGCGCAGTGCCAAGTATAACTGCCGTTAGCGAGCCCAGTAATCCACCGAGCAGACCTAGCAGCGCGGCCTCAAAACGAAAGAGTTTGGTTATGTCCTTTTTACGCATACCGAGGGCCTTCATCAGGCCAATTTCACGGGTGCGCTGTAGCACCGAAATGTACATAGTGTTAACGATACCAAACAGCGAGGCCACGACAGCAATAAAACCAAAGGCTGTAACAATTCCTTGGAGGACAGTAATAATTTGGCTTAAGAATTTTTGAGTGTCCTGAACACTTTGCGCGCCGTAACCCAAAGCTTTGAGCTTGGCTTGAGTGGCGTGCAGTTTAGTTATATCTGTTCCACCCTTAACAGTAACTTGGGCAGTTAAATACTTGTGATAGCTAGCTGTTCCAGCGGTAATATAGTCATTGAGTCGAGTTGTTTCGCTGTTGCTGGCGTAAATGTAGAGTTCAGTCGTGCTGAGGATAGCCGTTGGTTTTTTGGATACAGCTACCACACTATACTCAGCCTGTGTACTATCAGGGACCTGTGTAGCTGGAGCGCCACTGCCACCATTCAAAAAGTTACTCAACGCGGCACTGACAGCCGATTGACTGACCTGCTTTTGCACCGATATAGTCACCATTTTGCCAATGGCATCAGTGGGCCTATCAAATCCTAATGAGCTTAGAAAGCCTTCGGGCAACACGATCTCGTTATTAGATAGTGGTTTTGATAGTGAGCCGGCTAGTAGTTCTGGCCCACGCGCTGGGTTGAGTGCCTGCAGCGTAGCGACATACTTCCGCAGGCCAGGGCGCGTCACATACTGCACAGATACTGAATCCGAGGTTTGAACTTGGGCAACGCCAGGTACAGCTTTAATAGTAGCTATATCGGTATCATTGAGCTGTAAAACTTGTTTTTGTGAACCATTAACTCTTAGCACGCTACCAAAGCTTTGATTGTATTCTTTGGGTTGGCTGCTATCACCGTTGCCAAACAGGTCTTTTTCTTTAGACACCAACAGTGCGCTAGGGTCAAAGTTATCATTAATAATTTTGTCGACATAGCTTTGTGCACCATTGCTAGCACCAAGGGTGAGTGTCAAAGCAAACGTACCAACAGCAATCGCCAAAGCCGTTAGTATCGTCCGTGTTTTGGCGCTGAGTAAGCTACGGAGTGAGCGGCGGATAATATCGCGTAGCTGCATTACTTGGCCCCCCGTTTTGGCTTAGTAGAGTCGCTAACCGATACAATTTTACCGTCTTTCAGGCTCACTCGGTATGCGCAGCGTTCAGCCAGATCAACGTCGTGGGTCACTAACACAATCGTACAACCAAGGGTTTTGTTGAGATCAAATAATAGCTGCATAATTTTATCACCAGTCGCGCTATCGAGGTTGCCAGTTGGTTCGTCAGCAAACAAAATACTAGGCTTATTGACGATAGCTCGAGCAATGGCTAAGCGCTGTTTTTGGCCACCCGATAAATTGGCTGCCTGAGAATTAGATTTTTCGGCCAGCTCAACTGCCTCAAGCGCTTCCATCACCAATGCCTTGCGCTTACGCTGCGGCACCTTAGCGATCTCTAGCGGCAACATAACATTCTGGTAGGCAGTTTGATTAGCTTCTACAAAAAAGGCCTGAAAAATAAAGCTCATTTTGGTTGCTCTAAAACTATCCATGGCCTTGGCTTTCATACCAAATAAATCAACACCGTCGATAATAACCGAGCCCGTCGTTGGGCTATCAAGGCCACTCATAATATGCATCAAGGTTGACTTACCAGAGCCACTTTTACCAATAATTGATACTGTGCTTTTGTCAGGAACTTCAAACGAAACGTTATCGAGCGCCGTGAACAAATTATCCTTCTTACCATAGGTTTTGCTGATGTTCTGAATCTGAATCAAAGCGTTGCCTTAGCGTAGGCTTGTTGGCCAGCATTAGTTGGGTGAAACGGTGCGGTGGCGCTGATATTTTGAACCCATGATGCGTCGGTGCATAGTTCATGCCCCGTAAAATCAACCGCGGCGAAATTGGTGAATGCATGGTAAGGCTGGCTATAAACTACCGTTCGCAGAGCAGTATTTAGCTTATCTTCTTGTGCCCGCTGCCAACTCAGTTCGGCAGCGTCTAGACCAGTCATTTCTGGACAATTCTGCAGCGCTGATGGCAATAGTTGATAGTAACCAGTCACTACTACGCGCGGTAACTTAGAACCATAATGCTGAGCTATTTTTTGTAGCACTTCCTGTAAATTAGTTGTCACACTAGCCAGTCGTGAATCGACTAATGCCGTGTCATCAGCACTGCCACAAGTCGAGGTCGAACATTTAGTGAGCAACTCTGTCCAACCCAAATCATTGGCACCAATTGTCAGTGTTATAAGTTTGGGTTGTGGCATTGCAAACAGCTGATCTAGTTGTGGCTTCAGCGCCAAGTCATTGACTGTTTGCGCTCCTATAATACCTGCGTCAAGCGTCGCGCCGCTACAGGCTAGGCTAACTAATTTTAGATTCTTTTGAGCGGCAACAAGCTTCGGGTACGACTGATTAGTGCGGTTGCAGGCACTGGCGTCACTGTAAGTTTCTAGTCCGAGGCCAGCAGCAACAGAATCACCCATCGCAACATACAGACCCGCGGGCATTGGCTTTTTAGCGGCTGACGGGACACGACGATGAACGGGGCTTATAATCACAGCGATTGCTAATAAAGCGATCACCCCTAAAGCTATCATCGTTTTTCTCATACTTATAAGTATATCAGCAGCCCTGAAAACTACCTGATCGCTGTTTGTTTAATAATCTACAATGTTATTGATAGAAAGGCTAAGCCTATACCTTATCGGTAAAAACAACCAGCCGATTGGAGTAGCTTTTAGAAGTGCTGCTCCATGATCCCTCACAGGTTACAAGGTTGAGGTGTGCTTTCCCATCGCTTGAGCTAAACACGCCAGTTGCATCTTCATGTTGAGTGTATGCGTGCAGCTGCCGGACCACAAATGTTACCGGTACACCACTTTCGTCATCGACGTACAATTTGTCGCCGGCATGCAAGGCGTGTAAATTATCAAACGCTGCTGCTATTCCATCTTTCCATCCGAAGTGTCCAGTTATGACGGCAGTACCGCTTTCACCGGGCCGTTGGCCCAGCTTGTACCAGCCGACATTTTCTGGCGTTTTGGTAGTGTCGAGCTCACCACTTGGATTAAGCCCCATATACTCTACGTTAGCATCAACATTAATACTTGGGATCTTGAGACGCACTGGTAAGCCAGTGAGGACTTGGGGTTTTGGGCTTATTACGGTTTGTTTGGCTGGTGGCACCAGGCTAGCGTGTACTGTCCTAGAAGGGCTTTGACGTAACAGTAAGGCTGGAACGAGTACTAGAGCTACCAGAAGCGCTAGTAATAGTAGCCTCCTTGGGATTGTCGAATACATGGCAGCGTATTTAATATGCTTCGCTATTCTTACAAAAACTAAACAACTTTTTTTCGATGAACAAGAGTGAACAAGCCAGAAGCCGTCAGTAAACCGCCCAGTACAACAATGCCCCAGTTGTTACTTTTAACTTCTGGAGCCAGTCCTGCATTTGGGAATTTTGGAACTACAGGCGCTGGTGCGCTAACACTGGTGGTAGCTGCTGCGCAATTAGCCGCCGTGACTGTGTCGTTAATTAATGTAACACTGCCGTTACGGGCTAGTAATCTACCTACAATGTTAGCTCCATTTGCTACGGATATAGAATTAAGCGCTAAAATGTTGCCTTTAAAGGCAGCAGTGGTACCAATTGAGGCAGTATCTACCCGCCAAAATACATTACAGGCCTGAGCACCGTTAATGAGTGATATTGTACTGCCTGGGCCAGCAGTAAGCCCCGTCCCCGCTGCACCCATTTCGAAGATGAATACGGTAGATGCGTCCCCTTGCCCATCAAGAATCAATGGACCAGCGCCAGCAGTAATTTGGAAGGTAGTCGAACCAGAATCGTAAACCCCTGCAGTTTTTGTGGTGCCACCGAGTTCCGTAGCGACAGTGGCCACTGGAGTTCGCCCTGCAGCATCCGTAAAGGCCGCAGTTAAGTGATTCTTAGCGGTAACCAGCAGTGGGCCATCGGTAACCCTACATGGGAGCGGGCCCGCGGCGTCGACCGAATAAATAGTGCCAGTCACTTGTGAACACAACAGCCCGATAAAAGAACCTGAAGCCGGGCTTAATCCAACGTTTCCATTTACGACAGAGGTATTGCCCGCGTCCGAAATGTTAACCGTTCCAGCAAGTATGGCAAACGGCGCGGCTGTTTGTAGGTCAACGGTAGGCTGCGCAGCATATGCTACGGGAGTAGCCACAAAAAGTCCCACCAGGCCAAAGCAAGATAACAATCCAGTTACACTGAGTACAATTTTTCTAGATATATTCATTTTTTTCCCAAATTTTCTAATTTATTATTTTAAAATATTATACCTCTTAAGCATACTCCTATCTTACAACGCCACCTAATGTTAGCTATTATTAGGCAAAAAAAGACCTCTGCCGTTATGACAGAGGTTGAAATGCTTGGTTGCCGAGGTCATTCGAATTGGGACCAACTCCTTAAGGAATTGAGTAAGTGGAAGCAGGCATACAGACGTAAGCCCGAGTCGCTTCACTCTGTCACGTAACACTAAACACCTAATATGGTGTGGAACGTAATGAATACCATCCGAATCGGGGCTGACCCTAACTAATCTTTAGAGGATTTTGTACTCAACTCCTGTATCAGGGAACCACGGAAGTTATTTACGATGTAACGAACTGGGTAAATCAAGTCCTTTTGAAGAGCTTCGTCTAGGCTGAGCCATACGGGCTTCCTTCCTTCGTCTTTGTCTTTAACTTCGATATCCAAGTTTTTGTTTAGAACCAAAAGGTAGGCGTGCCAACGATGTACATCCGCACCCCGTCTACAAGAGTCTCCAACAATGTCCTCGGTAGTAATCTTGGTAAGCTTCCTCGCCACAATGCCTACCTCCTCCTTGGTTTCACGACAGGCTGCCGCCAAAGCATCCTCTCCCTGGTCTAGATGCCCTGATGGAACTGTAAGAGCAAAGGGGAATATAAGTCGTTCGAAAAATAAAAATTTGCCTTCTGGGTTACGTACAAAAACACCCTCGCTCTCATGCCAGTATTCTTTATCCTCGGTTACCCACCACTTTACAATTGGGTCAATGACAACAGATCGATCATTGCGCTGTTGGCATGTGCTGCAAAAGTAATAGGTCTTATCATCCTCATAGACTCGGTCGATAGTTTCGGCATGACAGTTAATACAGTACTGGTGGTATTTACCGTCTTGTGCCCAATCAAAGTTAAGTTTTATACGGGATCCCTTGCATCATATTGCATATATTCTTATCGGTTATTCCTATACGCCGCCCGCAATAACGGAGACAGTGCTTGTACGTTGTGACCTATGCTCTTGCACGCTGTCAAGTATGGACTGCATTTCTGGAAGCAACAACTCTCCTGGTTTATTTATATTGAGCCATCTCATAGGCTGCGTTGCTTCAAGAAGTTTGTGTGACAAGGAGTGTCGTTCGCTATCTTCGATCTCAATCATATGTGCAATCAACAGATGGTGAACACCGTTAGAAATCGTTGGCTCCCTGCGAGATGGCCATCGCAGATTAAATGTACCAATCTCGAGAAAGCGGCTTGAGTCTACCACTTCTAAACCTAGTTCCCTTTCTAGCTGTCTTTTGGCACTCTCTTGGAGCGTCTCACCAACTAGTATGCGACCCCCAAATATCCACCAGTTTTCTCTTATCGGTTCATTGTTGCGTTTCTCTAATAGAATTTCTTCGCCATTGATGACTGCCACGTCTACGCAGCCGACCACGACATGATCCAGAACTTTGCCATATTCTTGATCAGTTAATGGAAATTCGTCCCTATGCAGATCGTTATGTGCGGTTAGGTCGTTGTATAACATATTTAAACTCTATTTCTAATTATCCTATGAATACGCAGGAATACAAGTGGGCACTTTATACCTACACAATAGTGGGATCAACCATTACAGTGGAACGTTATAATTAGCAGAAATCTTTGACGTGATAAAAGGGGTGATAGTGCTTATGGTCGCTCAGATACATTCGAATTGGAACCAACTCTTATCAGAGCTAAGTCGATGGACGAACCTATCTAGAGATGACAAGGTGTTGAGCTACTCTAGCAGCTAAGAGTGGAACTTAGTCGTGTGTAGTGTGACGTTCGTAAATAACTAGGAGTTCAGCTGCGCTCTCTTCAATGGGCAACGTGCCGTCTAGTCTATAGGTTGGGTAGTCCAGAGCAAGTGTATCAAGTGTCGGTACAATATTATCTCGATGGTCAGCTAATCGCTCTGCTGGGTCTTGAATTTTTTGTCCTGTCCTAGTTTCTCGTCCGCCGAGTCGTTCTATTAAGACATCTTCATCGACTTCAATAACTGCAAAAGCTAGAACATTGGCGCCAATTCGCTGCATAGATTCTTTAAATAGTATGACTCTATCCATATAGCGTGGAAAGTCATCAACAATTGTTAGCCCATTCGGATTGGAAAGTATAAACTCTTCCATAATGCCAGTCATGGCTTCGCTTGGAGCTGCACCCGTTTTACGGTCGGGGTGAGCTGTCTGTCGTAACATCTCAGCGTACGCTGAGGGAACTTTGCCCGAAGTAATATCTCGCTTTAAGTCACCGATAGCCAAGTGTCGAGCGCCCTTAGGTTCACCTAAAGCCACAAAATTCTTACCAATACTAGATTTACCGGAGCCTGGGGCTCCACCCAACAATATGATTTCAGGATTAGACATACCATAGATTTTAACGTCTTGTGTCATATATGCAAGCATGAGCAAAATAGACCAAATGAGACTGGAACCAATTTACTTCTGAAGGGATTTTGGGTAAACAAAAACCTCTGTCGTTGTAACAAAGGTAATAGAGCTTATGGTTGCCCAGGTACACTCGAATTGGAACCTTATCTTGTCAGAGCTAAATCAGTGGACACAACTCTCAAGAGTCGAGCTAAGCGTTCGCCTTTACAGGCAACAGTTCGAGCGCATCGAGCTGCTGAATCACACCTCGGAGCAGATAGTTGTTGGAAAACCTTAGAACATATTTCTGCTTATAGTTTGGATGAACCATGATGAAGCGTTCGTTTCTAAGCTTGGCAACCACTCTAGAAGCACTGACACGATTCGACGCGGATTGACCGAATAAATGCCGTATGTCACTGACCTGAAAAGGTGACTGTTCTGTGGAAATTCTTAGTATGTCGTACTCAAGCTTGTTAATCTGCTTCTTGTCTAAAGCAATGTCTAGCGAGGGTATGATTATATTACTGACGGTAAAATAAGCGTCCAAGAGTATATCTATCTTCTCAATTTCGGTTTTAATACCATTCAAGACATACTCGCACCATTGCAATAGACTAGACGTATCGCCTTTATCGGCCGTCGCGAGGATGTCGTAATATTTAGTTCTGTCCATGCAGAATATAGCAGACGGATTCAGTATCCGGTTGCCTTTATCGTCAATGAATCCTTGTTTTGTCAGCATAGCGTATGTAATCAAACGCACTGTGCGCCCGTTACCGTTATCAAATGGGTGGATCGCAGCAAATCTATGATGAACAAGGGCGGTGTTCAGTAAGTCATACTGAGATTCACACTCCTGATTTATAAATGCAATGAGTTCTTCCATTAATTCAGGTACCACAGTGTGTGAAGGCGGTGTATGTTGACTGTTTGTAATCTCCACATCCGCCGGACGATAGACACCTGGGTGATTACTGCCATCAGAAGTAAGCCCGTCGACAACAATCTTGTGAAGTTCACTGATGAAAGCGCGGTCAATACTGTCTACCATCACATGTTCCTCAATAAATAGAATAGCCTTATTGATATTAAGGAGTTCTTTTTGTGATTCGTCTTTAGCCTCTTTAGTGCCCTCAATAACTCTCTCTACTATACTCATGATAGTAGTACGGTTACCTTCTATACGAGCAGATGTTAGACTCTCTAACTGATGCATGATATCTTTCAAATCAAAGAATAACCATGGTGGGGTTGTGCCTCTTAAATTTCTATCTCTTAGGCGTTCAAGATCAAAGATTAGGTTCGTCAAGTTTGAGTTAAACTTTGGTTCTAGCATTTGTAATCGATTCATACACTAAAGTGTAACACTTGTTCAACTAAAGTGTAACAATATCTGTCGTCTGTATCTGTGAATATTTTGATTTATGTATTTTAAGTGTAACAGTATGCTACAAATGCTAGATAAAATACAGCTAAACGATATATTTAACTCAAGCAATATAACTCATTTGACCGCCCCTCTTTCAACCGAGTAGGACTCGAACCTAACTGACAGAGGTTGTGCTACGTGTAAATAAAAAGAGACTGGCTTCAGAACCAGTCTCAATCTGTGACTTTTGCTTGGTTGCGGGACCAGGACTCGAACCTGGGACCTCGTGGTTATGAGCCACGCGAGCTGCCGCTGCTCCATCCCGCGACACGCTAAAATTAGCTCATTGGATTGTAACAAACAGAGGTGAGTATGTCAACTGCGGTGCAAAAAGAAGTTGATCCAAGCTTGGACATTTGATTGCTGAATAACGGGCGCAGTGGCAGTATCCGATGACTGCTGCGCGTCGGGCAAGCCGGTGACAAAGGTAGCAGCTACGCTCTCGGGTACTAAGATCTCTTTCTCACCCGGGGATGCCAACCCAAAATTTTGGCGAGCAGATAACTCTAGGTATTGCTTACTATTATAGTAGTTGTTTTTGAGCGCCGCATTTTCGTTCTGCAGCTGCTGCAATTCATTCTGCTGACGCAGTGAGCCAATCTGTTTCTGCAGGCTATAATTACTCTGAATCGACTTTACACCACTGTAACTAACGAGTAGAACAATCACCACAAATACGATCTGCCCAACAAAGCGCGGATCGCTAAGCCGTTGGGCATAGCTGCTGACAAGATGGGCACAGTGTTCGAATTTGTGTTTCATGGACTAAAACTAGTATATAGGCTTGGCCCGAGATCTGGTATACTCTCATCTGTTAGCCTACATCTGTTGGCCGACATTTGGGGGCGTAGCTCATCGGTTAGAGCAGGCGGCTCATAACCACTTGGTGGTTGGTTCAACTCCAACCGCCCCCACCATATTGCTTATGTTTAGATACTTCCTTTAGAACAGTTACTTAAATCAAAGTGGTACTGTCGCGTTTGGAACTGGAATTCAGCAGCCCATACTTGTCATAATACCATTATTATGGTATTATTTTTATATGGTCGACACTGATCCTGGAATTCCCCAGTCAAACATTGATACACTTTTATCAAACCCCGAAAAACAACAGTTAGTTCGGGGTTTCTTTGCTGAGCAGGACGCCTATTGGGAACAATTACGAGGCCAAGGTCACACCGTCAATACGGCTGAGGGCAAAAAATTGCCAGACTACCCTGCAATTATTACTGATACTGGCTTACTGCTAGAAATTTTCTCGATTGAAAAAGCTACTGGAACTACTCGAGGTTCTATCCCTGACTCAGGAGCTTTTACTGGGAGAGAGGTGACTAGTGCGATAGATTATCACCTTAGTTTTGGAACTAAAATCACTGGCAGTCTAATTGACCTTACTAAAGATAACCCCCTGACCATAGTTGCGCAAATGGTCGATGTCGAAAAACACCGCACCGATTTTGACGGACGACTGTACCAACGAAAGGTTTTCACATATGGGAACGCGACATTGTACTTCTTTGGTCATACCGGTGACTCGGAAATTACAGATGGGATCGAGGCAGT
This sequence comes from Saccharimonadales bacterium (SeqCode), assembly GCA_038230395.1. Classification (GTDB taxonomy): domain Bacteria; phylum Patescibacteriota; class Saccharimonadia; order Saccharimonadales; family UBA4665; genus JBDSWU01. The sequence goes on from JBBRNI010000002.1 coordinate 135,274, forward strand.
CACACAATTCGCGCAAGCTCTCCATGACACTTCAGAAGTAGATAAAACTATTGCCGCCCGTGAAGCTTTAGAAGCAATGTCAGCACGGGGAGCATACTTGATACCTATCAGGTTGGAACGAGTATTGGATAACGCTGGGGTGATTGATTTTTCAAGACTCACTAGCGGCCCGCTGGGCAGTCAACGCTTGTCAACAGCGCGTACGCGTAATGGGTTTGAGCTGTAACCTCTAGCTAGAATATTAGTCCCAGACCTGTAAAGCTATGGCCCGCCATACAGCTCATGTTTAAAAGGCTTTCTTCAAACAGAGGTTTTTCTATTACCTATCATTGACTTTTAATCAAGCTTATGCTAAAGTTATTAGTGTGTCAACTCCTTATCCCGCGTCTCAAAACCTAGCTCCCCAAGCGGAAATTGAAAATTCGCATGAGATGTTCGTGGGTCTACTCACGGGCATAGCAAATCACGAAGCAAAGCTTGCTACTACAGCTATTATTGCCTCTCAACCTGATGTTTGGTTTAGCGAAACAAGTCTTTGGAACGAAGTCCGATTACGTCAAGGTGATAATCCCGGTTGGATACCTGATCGTAGAGGACCAGCTAAGTATTGCTCGGCTAGCCTTGGCCCTATTGGGCTTGTAACAAAAGGAACTACTAGAGGAGAGCGAGGCAATGTAGCTGCCTACAAAGCAAATGAGGATCAGCCGGATGCTGTTGAACGAGGCTTGGCGCTGAGCGGAACCCTAATGGAATGGAGCTTGGAGTTCCCTGAGGTGTCACTTCAGAAAATACTGGGTGTGACGGCGAGTGCGGGAGCCTTCAGAACTCCAGAGGTGCGCTACGGCATTCTCAAGGAGCTGGTGGATAATATCGGCGGGCCAATGTCGTATATGGATATTGCAAGACCGCTATTATCTGACGATATTGATGAGCGGAATATCTTTGCATCAATCCGTGAACTTACCGATAATAACACTGTTACCACTCAGCTGATAGACAGCGCCGAGAACGTTACTTTAGAGATCACAGGCCCATACGAATACCGCGGAAGTGGTTTGCGTCTTGATCAGATGACAGCCAGTGGTCAACTTACCTACCATGCCATCGACCTATTGTGGGAACTCGATCAAAAAGTTATTACATTTGATGACCTGGCCACGGCAGCATTACAAATAGACTCCGACGCCTACTTACCAGGGCTTCGTCAATACTGGCACTATGGCTCAAACGCCGATCTGGTGAATATGCCCAACTTTAAGCCTGTTGAACGTAAGATGGATGCTCCAAGCATCGTGGCACTAAGCCCTGTACATTCCGAGGCCATCAAGGATCTAGTGCAGCGGCTACGCACTATCGAAAACACTCAGACCGACCTCCAAGCTAATATCAAGGCTGCAAAAGAGATTATCTCGAATACTAATAAGATGGCTAAGCTTTATGCTAAAGCACGCCGATTCTCTTCGAATGTTACTGGTCAGGAGGAGGGAACGGAAATAGTTGATAGCCAAATCCTAAATATTGTTGTCAATGCAGGTCAAATAACCACTAAAGGTGTGTTTGAAGTAATGCGCAGCACTGGCCGTCCCTTGACAGAGGAGCGCATCCGAAACTACCTGAGTAAGCTCGCTTCGGCTGGTGCCCTTTCTCAAAACAGACGAAAACTGGATGCTTCCAAAAAGCGTGAGCATATCTTTTACTCCATACCGGATAACGATACAAAATAGTTCCAGACCTGTGAAGCCACGGCCTACCATATCTTTACCCGCAAACATGAATTTGTATTTTAAATATTGAATGATGAAGCGACTCTCGTTCAAAACACACCATGTTACGAACAATCAGTATTTATAGCTAGGCTCGTAAACAGTTCGAGCTGACTCCTGGAGCTGCTTTGACCAGCCTTGTGCGGGTGCTTGGATTAGCCACTCTGAGATACTACAGAGTAGTTCAAAGGTTCTGGCTTCGTCCCCACCAGACTCCTTATGTTTAAAAGTGATGCCACTTTTTATTATGTTGCTCGCTGCTATCTAGACTGTTCATGGAGCTTAGCAAGGTAATAGTTTAGACGATCTGTTCGGATTTTGCTCGGTCATAGTCGATGTTCCAAACGTAGTCGTTTTTGACTTTTAGGTGGGCAGCATCGAAGATACCTTCGCCATTCAAGTAAGCCCGAATCTCGGGCTTGTGGTTAGCCATTTCATAACCCGCTTTAAAATCTAAGTTCAGGGTGAACAGCTGTCGAATAATAATATCTAACAGTTTCTGCTTTTCTGAATCAGTAATATGAATGCCCTTGGCGAGTTCCAACGCGAACATTAAATGTTTCTGGTGGCTTTTATCTTCATAGCTTATAAGCCGGAAGTTTGACACTTTTTGTTTGTATTCATCGCTGGCATTTATAATCTGGCGGATTTCCTCTGGCCCGACAACGCCTCCATAATAATCCACCGACAAATCACTGCGGCCGTAGTAAAACAATAAACCAAAGTCGAACTCCGCTAATTTCAAAAGATCTTCCCGACCTAACTCCTTCAGTTTTTTCTTAAACAAATAGAACTCTTCTGGATGGCCTAGGTCGTGAATATTGTAGCGAATTCGTGGGCTAAGATTTTCTAGGCGGCAGATCGTCACTAGCAGCTCGCCTTTGGCGTTGTTTTCAAACAAATAATCATACGGATTGTACTGAAAAATCATGGGAATTATTCCGCGTTGCTGTTTTAAGAGAGCTTTTCGTAATTCTTCGTCTTCAATCAACGCCTGGCGCAGAGCAATGGTAAAATCGGTTTCATGGGCGATATTTATCTCAAGATCTGAAGCGCCGTAAGAACCAACAACGCTTTTAAATACCTTCAGTAGCGATTGACGCATTGGCTCACTAACTCCTTCGCCACCAAAAATCACAGAAGCATTATATTTGCTCCAGTCAATTCGTGGATCGTCAGCCATTTGTTTGAGAAACGGCGGGTAGCCAGTAATGACATAATCGAATTCTGGTCCTAGCTCAAGCAGTGTATCAATAGCTTTGGTCAGGTCAGGGCCTGTAGATTTAACACGACTGACTTCAAGTAAGCTGAGGGAGGTATTGAAGCCGGTAGACCAGGCTCCCATGGCAAAGGTGTTTACTACTATTGGATTCTGACCTTTTATTAGGTGGTCAAAGGCAACTTGAATTAGCCGCCGAGTAAAGCGCCGCTCCTTGGCACCGCGCGCCCAGCTAGTTGGTTTACCACTACTGCCTGATGACTCGTCGAGCATGACACCACTCTTAGGTAAAACGCCGTCTTTTAATTTTTCGGTTAGATAATACTGTTTAATGTAACTGGTCTTATCCATTTCTGGTACATCACTTAAGTCTGCCTTGAGCATGCTGAGGCGAGGTCCTTGATATGTCTGTTTACTAAGAAAGTCCTTGTAGGCTGGTACGTGCTTCCGAGCATAGTAAAACAACCTTATAGCTCTAATCCGGCCAAGTATGACGCGAAAGTTACCAACCTGCGGAGCTAAAAAGAATTTATGAACAGATGGCCCAACATCGATATACCAGATTATTTTGTCAAGAATAGCTACGAAAGCAATATACAAATATTTAAACATGGTCGCTCCTTAATAAATGCTCTCTTACTGGAATACGTAGACTCGAATGTGGCTGCTCTGATTTGCCAGCGCGATAAATAAAGACTAGGAAGTTTTTGGTTATGTCTTCTTGATCAATTCCAACTAACTGTAAAAAATCAGCGTGAGCGTCGGCGTTGCTCATAATGGTACCGAAAGGGTGCAGATAATAGCCTTTCGCAGCTATCACATGCCAGATCTGCAGAATCGCTACTCCAACATCATAAGCCTCTTGTTCAGTGCTAAATGGTGTCAGTAAGTAGAACGCGTCGCTGTTGTCACTCATAGTGCGTAAGTAATATTTCTTAAGTAGGCTGCTCACACCAGGCATACGAAGAATTTTGTAATGCTTAACTATGAACTTTATTACCCTGCCGCTCAACTCCATACAGTCGTAGGCTAAGCCATCTTTTTTAGATACTTTTTCTTTTTCATTGTAGCGCAACCAGTGATTCAATTCGTGACGCACAGCGTCATCAAACATATCGTCAAATACAGCCCGCTGATTAAGCCAGATAGCTTGGTGTGTGCCCGCCCGATCCATTTTGACGAGCTGCATTCCTTTTTGGACAGACAGATCGATTGTCTGTTGTGTGAGCTCTTCGTCTAACCCTTCTGAGTATTTTTTGCGCGATGTCTGACGGAATAATAATGTTTCCCGTAATGCCAAATCAGGTTCGTCTTGACCTGGTTGTAGCTGACAAACAGCAAACTTGACCGACCCCTGGCCAGGTAGGGTCGCGCGTATGGGCAGCTTGAGTTTATAGGTAAAATTATATCCCAAAGCCTTTGCGCATAAAGACAGATGCTCCATAAACACCCCCATGGTCACGTAGCTAAAAAGGTAGGATATTTCTGTTGCTTGTAAGCCACGTTCTTTTTGAAAATATACTTCAAAATTAGAACCGTCATTGCTTCTTAATTCGATAGGCTGTCCGTTATGCGGCGAAGGATAGCGGTTAGCGAGCTCGAGCAGTTCGTTCAGATTTGTATTTTGTTGCATATATTAAGGGTGCTTTGTTTAATTGTTTGGATTATATCATTGTTGCTTACGTTTACTATTATAGTACCTCTGTCATTTGTGGGTGGTTATAAACTGCATACCACTCTGCGAACTCCTCAAGCAAATGATTTCAACGAGATCCAGTCAAGTCCACTACGTTTTTACACTTAATATTATTTCTTTATGAGATTTCGTTACGTTAATTTTTAGATGCACACAAGACCGCTGTTTAAGGCTGTAGTGTATTATCAGAGTAAATGAATTCCAGATTCAAAACACAGCTAGAAAAGAATATTAATAAGTATGCGTGGTACAAGATATTTACTAAGCGCGTGTACTTACCTCTCATAGCCATTCAGTTGGTAAATGTCGGCAAAGTAACGGTCGGTCAATTGGCCATTATTTCTGCTGTGACGGTCATTGTAAGTTTGCTGCTGCAGCTACCTACTGGCTATGTAGCCGATAAATATGGTAGTAAATTTGCCGTACTGACGGGGAGCATCATAACTGTGCCTTCACCGTTGTTTTATCTTGCCATACCAAACTTCTGGGGAGGCTTGATAGCTAGCCTCCTTTTCTTCGGTGGTTATGTCTTTCAGTCTGGAGCAATTGAGGCTTTTATACATGACACGCTAGTGACATTAGAGCGAGAGCATGAATACTCGAAAATTATGGGGCAGGCTCAAAGCTATGGGCTCATCGGAAACGTTATTCTGCTCATCTTGGTTCCCGCTACCTATGCGATTAACCATTCATTGCCCTTCATCTTAGGGTTCGCTTCACTGGTTGCAATGTTGCTTTTAGCGCTTAGCTTCACCTACCCACAAAGGAACGGAGAAACAAAGGTTAAGAATCCATTTGTGGCCACTAAAAATATTCTTAACAAACAAAATATAGCCTTATTTATGTTTGCCGGCGTATCGCTGGGGGTCTCCTATACTAGCGGTAACTACCGAGAGCTGGCTTTTCAACGCATAGGTATTGCCGTTGGCTTATTTGGTACATTACTGGCTGTTAGCAGCGTTATAGGCGCCATCCTAGGGCGCTACATTCACTTAATTGATAGGTTCAAGCCCAGATCTGTGTACATGTTTGATCTGCTATTTATCTCTAGTTTTTTAATGCTAGCTGGCTCAACTACAAATCGTTTAGTGGTAGGCTTTGCCTTTATTATGCTTGCTGGATATGACAGAGTGCACCTCATTATCTTCCAGGCAAAGCTTCTAGAGCACATTACGCACAGCTATAAAGCTACGCTATTGTCCGCACTAAATGTATTCTCTACACTTGGCCAAGCTGGCGCCGTTGTGATACTCGCCAAACTTATCGGGTTTAAAGGCTACGGGACCGGATACATACTATTTGGGTTAGTCACCTTTGGTGTCAGTCTAATCTTGTGGCTACTAGTTGTAGGAGCAAGCCAACACAACGCCTTGGGCAAAAATATAGAGCCGGAGCGTGTCTAACTGGCTGTAGTTAGAGTAAGATGACATCGGTTGAGCGTAAGCCTGATTCCAATGAAATCCACTAAAGCCCACTATCTTGCTTGGCATGGCCAAAATGAATATAACGCCTACGACATCCTGAATGGACACCAAGATTTACCTCACTACTAATTAGGGCGCAGAGAAAGCTATAAACAATAATAAAAATACTTTACTAAACGCATTACATTTATTTAATGCTCATCATGCTACTGTATATATAGTAATTACCATCTACACTTAAAATAATGATTTATGTAACAAAATATATAAGGGCTATCTTTACTCGTCCAGTTCAATTACACGTGTTCGCGACATCATCAAATTCTGATATACGGCGAAAAACACAATTGTATGGTGCCGTTTCATTTTACATATTGAGCTTAGGGTGTGCATTATTACTATTTAATAATTATTCCATATTGTTTACCAGTCAAAGGTTACTTAGCGCCGATCCCTACGTTCTTATCAAATTGCTGGTGGAACCAGTTATTTATTTATCATTATGCGTTTATTTCCTAGCGTTGGGCATAGCAATGGCCAGGTCAATTATCCCGATCGTGCTCATTCCAATTATCTTTTTTCTGAATAGTAAGCTCAGTCTAAACAGCTTTTTCAGCAGCCTTCTCATAGGTGTTGCATTTTGGTTTTTTTATTATCAGTTCACAAAGAGTTTTTATGAACTAAAAAAACCAACCTTGGCTAAAGCGCTAAATTCAAGTCTTGGGCTATTTATAATATTCATCTCGCTGGCTATCTCGCTCAATTATTATGCTGACTTTTCTTCACGAGTTGGTCGGCTCAGCACCAGACTCGGTATAGCCGCAAGTCAAAAATTCGGCTTTATAGCAAATGACTTCGACTCAGAAAGCACCCCAGGATCCCAACAAGAAACATTACGAACACATGCGATCAATATCCTCGTGTCACGCAACACTCCTATAAACGAAAAGAGTATCGCACAAAAAGAAAGATCAATACTGAATGGCTTAGATTTGACTGCAGCAAGTCCAAACAGTAATTACAAAATGCTATTAGATAAGGCTATTAAAAAGCAAGTCAGCATTACTGTTAGTAATTACCATAAGTTATTACTGATTGTGGTTCCATTTGCTTTCTTTTTTGTAACTGATGTATTGGCTAATGTTTCTGTTAATGTTACCTGGGCATTGCTAGAGTGTACTGAATTTATTTTGCGTAGAAAGGCTGTTTTCAAAAACTGATATATCAAAGAACCGATATTTCACACTTAAAGACAGGTCAGCTTATTAAGTAAGCAGGAATTTATTTGAGAATGTTTACGGCGCGGGATGCCACAAGAGCAAGTGTCGTGAGTGATATTAAAGATTGTATTAGCATAAATAATTTAGCGATTCGAGTTAACGGCATAGTGTCTGTTGGGCTAAATGCGGTAGCGTTTGTAGCAGATAGGTAGAGGTAGTCCACGAAATTAGGCATCCATTTTAGAGGAGCTAATTCCGGGTTTTGCATCTGGGGAAAAGAAAAATCTCTTTCACGTATATCCGTAACTAAGCGCTTAATCGGCCCTCCGGCATCTGTCTCCCAATACAACAGAGCAAACACAATAATGTTTGTTAAAAATATATTTACCGCAGCCAAAATAAGTCCATGCCCATCCTCTACTTTTCCGCCTATTAACAGCGTGTGTGCCAATCTTTGAAGCGCGTATACATTGGCTAGCGCGATTAAGACTATCAGCGTTATTGAGTTGAACTTTCGCAGCAAGGCATTGCCAAGGTCTATCTTTTTACTTGTTACGTACAAAGATACTACCAAAAAAGCTTCAAGTATAGGCAGTACAAACCTTGGGCCAGCTACAAACTTATCTGGTAGTGTAAGTTGTAGCAATAAGGCAAACAAGACAGTTAGCTGGACGTGCCATATGGGGTCAGCGTCGAAAGATTGACGATTGATATTCATACTATTCTGTGTACCTCATAACAACAGTATATGTAATAATCCACTATTTAACAGACGATTTTCAAATGCCCAAGCTGATCTTGCGCTGATATGCTCGAACTTTGTCTGAACTACAACTTATTACGACAATGTTAAATATCACTAATTTGCATTTCGACTCACGCTGCTTGTACGAATTAAAGCAAGCCATGGACGCTTCAGAGTAATCGAGATTGTACTATTTTATTTAGCCTCAGCTCACTTGTTTCGTTTTTTCAATTTCTAAAATTCTTGTAAGTAACTGTCCCCCTGGGAGTTCGCTGGCGCCCACATGATTAGCGCTTGAGTCCTGCGGATGGCTAACATATGCATATGTATTATCACTAACCTTTTGTGGTTTTAAATATAATTCATCATCAAGGGTCACAAATACAGCATGAGTAGATGTTCCCGTTTTCCACCCTTCTTCTATGCCAAAATATCTTTCTTCAGTTTGGTAATAGCTCGTGAAGCCTTCTTTAACCCCTGCTACTTCTATAAAATCTCTGCCGTCACGACTTTCACTATTGGGTCCGCTCAGCTTAACCCCGTACTCTCTTTCCAGAGTGAATCCGCGTTTTTTCAAATCGCCATAAGTTTTGCCCCTACGGAAGGGGGATGATTCATGTACCACCACAAGTTCTAAATAATTAACTTCGAGTTCACCTGAAGCGCGTAAAATCCTAAGCCGAGCTAAACCTTCAATCACATCTAGTTTTTGCTGTGCAAGTTGTTCGCCCTCGACAACTTTATCAGTATGCATCCTGGCCAATTCATCAATTCTGCGTTCGTGTGGTGTTCTATAAGCCATATGTATCCTTCTATGTAATCTTTATAGCATGTAATTATAAAAAATAATATTGCTCAAGCTCGGCATTTACAAGTCGGAAGACTGAGCTGTGATTCGATGCCAATAGTTTAATAAGCCAAAACGCTCGCGATAGTTCAAGCAGATAGCTGCCAGTTGAACATAACTCTGGATCCATTAAAATCCACTCAAGCCCATCATTGACTTTTATATATTATATTGTTAAGATATTTTAGATTTACTGAGATTTACTCGTACATCGCACCTCTAGTAGTGGACATCCGTTCACACTTACACAAATTAGAGAGAAGCAGACATGACCACTCCGATCCCTATTGATCTCACGCAGTTCAACGACAAGATCCGTGAGTTCCTGGAGCCGTTTTACCTCACCGCCTTTCAGGCTGGCTATGAAGCTGGCGTCGAAGCCCACAAGAACCACGTGGTTCACATCATAAACACAAGCATGCCCACGTTTGCGGCAGCCAGGCGCTTCAATATGCGTATCGAGGAAATCAGCTTCGTTGTTCGCACCTACAACTGCCTCAAGCGAGGAGGTATCAACACCATCGGCGAACTGATCGTCAAGGACGATGCCTCTCTTCTAGATATCCCCAACTTGGGGCAAAAGAATATCGAAGAAATCGATCGCAAACTCGCAGAGATTGGACTCTTTCGTACAAAATGACCTATAGGTCGATGGGGTGGCTAGTGTAGTAGAAGCGGTTGTCGTTATGACATCTCCCCCTTCCATCTGCATCTTCTCTAGTTTCTTCGTCTACGATTGTACACATCGTACTGATGAGCTGGAAACAGCGAAACGAAAATATAGCTCGTTGAGTTGTTCAACGACCTGGTTCCAAGGAGTCTATGACGTGACTCCTAAGATATGGACTAAAAATTTACATAACCATGAGCTGACTGTTCTAGATAATGGACAGGGTTTGTACCGAATTTATCCGAGAGATCCAGAATTCGGTTTTATAGAGTCAGCTAGCGAAACTGGTATAACCAATTTTAGGCGTGGCGGTAGAGTCAATGATGTTAACGCCGAGCAGCCAGTAGCAGTGATGGGTGGAGGGCATCCCAAGAAAGGAGAGCTGCAAATGTTCGGATTTATTATATATTTGTAGCCTTTTTATATCCAAAGAGTAAATGGATATTATATCAAGTTTATGTTAACGTATGAGTATGTCCTCCGAAAGTCAATATCCAGATTACCCATTGCCTAAACTTACCCCTGAAGTTATTGGTTCACTTGAAGGCGACGAGGTTGAACTCGGTGTAGAGGTAGTATTCAAGCAAGCCCGTGATAAATTACTTGATAACAATAATGCTCTATATAAAGCTGTCGGCTCGTTCGCAGCTGGAGCGTTAGGCCCAGACGCCGACGTAGCAGCAATTACCTTGGCCTACGATGTTATGGTAATGACACATGAGCTATTACTTCGCCAGGCTAAGGCCGATGTTTTTAGTGAAGCGTTCAGTACACCTACAACTGGGCAATAAACCAACCGGTTGCTGTGCTATAAAGTCACAGGCCGCCTTGAACTGTAGTCCAGTTTGTGGCTATTCGGGCTTGGGCATCGTGAAGACTTATTCGTCCGGAACACACAGCCGCGTGTAGGTAATTTTCTACTTTGTCCTTGGGGTTTGGAGCGGCGTGTGGCTCCGGCCACAGATTTTTTGGATCATCGGGGGAGCCACCAAGCTCAAGTGAGATTAAATGGTCTTCTTCATGGGCACGTATACTATCAGTGTAGCCATATTGTGACATCTGCTCGGCTTTGAGATTATTCGTAAAGGCGGCAGTTGGTCGGATAGTCTTGGTGTACCCACTAGAACAAATCGTTTGCTGAATATTGTCTTGCGTTACGTTAACATTTGTCGCACCAGGGGTACAGGTAGCGTCAGGCAGCGCGCCGTTAGCGTGGCAGGCTGCGGTGGAGAGTTCTGGTGCGATTAGCCCCTGATTATCTGTAGCCAAGGCGTGAGAGGTTGTAGTGCTAGCACTGCTTGTGTTTATAGCAGCTCGCTGCGAACGTTGGTAAGCCACTAGAACTGCGCCAATAACAACAATTATAACTATGGCATTGGTAATGCTTTTGCTTTTAATCATGTAGTCTATTGTACCAGCCTGAGTTAGTGCGGAGTCTCGCAATCTCTAACGCTCTTACAATATACTTGAGCGATATATTTGACTAGAGGGCTATAATGGCAAGTATTAATTGAAGGGGTGTATATGAAATATAGTTATGATATTAGCCGTGGTATACAAAAACTAAAATCTAAAACATCAACTATTTTTTCTGCCTTGGCTTTGGGGGTGACTAGCATAATAACAGTCATTGCTATCCCAATAGCAGCCCATGCAAGTAGCTCAGCCATCTATAATAATATTCCTAACTCACAACCAAGGAATGTCGTGAGTCTTGGGTTCGAAGCTACCGGTACATCGGAATTTGGTGGCGAGGTAAGTTTTGTAGGGTCTGCTCGCTCAAATCCAACAGTTACAGTTTTGATGAGTAGCTGGGGTTGTGAAAATGGTAATTGGCATTCTAACAATTGCTCGACGACCCCAGGCGCAACTTTCCCTGTTCCAATTACGCTGAACGTATACAACACTGGTACGGGGACGACTCAAGGTTCAGCACCCGGCTCGCTCATCACATCAGTAACAAAATCATTTGCTATACCGTATCGTCCATCAGCTGATACTAGATGCACAAATGATGCTGCTGGTAAATGGTTCAGTACAGCCGACAATACATGTTACAACGGCTACGCCACACCCATAAGCTTTAACCTTGCTAATATTACTCTGCCTGCTCAAGCCGTAATTAGTGTTGCCTACAACACGTCAGACTATGGACATGCACCAGTTGGACACAGCGCCTGCTCGGCGGCAACAACAACAGCAGCCGGTTGTGGTTACGATTCGCTCAATGTAGGGACTGCTGATTCCTTGACCGTAGGTAGCCAGCTAAAGCCTAACGATGCCTACCAAGACACATTGAATGATTCATGTATTAACAACGGACCGCTAACTCCCTTCGGCCTAGATGTAGGTTGCTGGACCGGTTACCAGCCTGCATTTAAGGTAACTGCCAGTCAAGCATTGCCAACTAGCAAAGACAACTGTAAGAATGACGGCTGGAAAACCTATGGTTCAACCTTTAAAAACCAAGGCGATTGCGTAAGCTTTGTTGCCACCAATGGCAAAAACCAACCCTAACGACGACTAAAACTATAAAATAACGTAGGTTTTTAAAGACCGGCACCAAACCAGTGTCGGTCTTTTAGGTCTGGGTAAGCCAAGTGCTTAATGTTTCTAACAATTCGCTGCCTGTACAGCTCATCAGCATAGCTATTACTCTATGGTTGTTAGGGGTGAGTAGAGCTTGTAGGTGTTGTTTGGTACCAGCGGTTAGGCCGATCAACAGATACAAGGTACTCACCCAGGGAGTTATGTGTTGGCTAATCTCCCCGGAGCCAGAACGATGCGTCGTAAAACGCTTGGAACCATTCGTTCTATGGTTTTTACTACTAGGAGCTACTTACTGGTTTTGATGCCACCCTTCTTGACGCTGTCGACCCCGCCGGCAGTTGTGCTTGGCTTGGCTGTACTGGCGTCGTAAACGATGAGCGGCTTGGTGGTGAGGTTTTGCGGAGAGTCGGACTCGATATAGAGGCCGTTCCACTTGATCTCAACACCTTCAGTGGTAAAAAATCCAATGCCGTCAGGCTCAGGACCCCACGTGCCGTTGTCGCCAGGCGACTTGGTCGTGACCGCGTTGCCACAGCTTGAGCCACAGTCTGAATAGGTGATTTTGTCTTCGGTCGTCAACTGGCTGTTGAGGCTAAAAACCATCCCTTGGACTGTGTACTGCGTGATGGGCGCGCCGAGCGTGTTTAGCAGAGTGACGTAAGCGATGCGGTGTGCATCGTTCTGCCGGAGCAGGTTCTCGTTGAGCAACCGTCGCTCCAGCCAGCCGCCACGCTTCATTTCTGCCAGCGGGTAGGGCACTTGCGATTCCGCCGACTGCTGGTAGCTTTCGACTGTCTGCTGAGACTTCTGCTGAGTGTCGTTCTTGCTCGGCCCATTGTCGCTGCAGGCGCTAGCCGTAACGGCGATGAGCACTGCCAAAATAGACAGCTTAAGCGTGGTGCTTAGCTTGCCAAACATGCTGGTCATTGCCTTGCCTTTCGGTCGGGTGTAGCTGTTGAGGTCTAACCTACTGGCGGAGTGCCGGTTGGCAGTCGAAATCGACGTAGCTGAACTTGCTAGTAAAAGCCGGGTCGCTTCGTTCGATCTTGAACGGCAGGTCCGCATCACGGAAGTCCCGCAATGTGTAGGTCGATGAACGAGCGTTGTAGTCCGCCACGGCGATGCGGCATTGCTGCTGCAAACCTCTGACAGAAAGTGCCAGGTTGGCCTGCTGCTCGGCGATAGGGTCGAACGGGGTGCCATTGCCGACGCTGGGGTGTGACTTGTTGAAGTCGTCCAGCTGGAGCTTGGCGTCCGACAGTCTCTGGTCGAGGCTGCGGATGGACTCGATGTTGGCCTGGAACTGGGCTTGCGCCTGGGTCCGGTTGAGTGCCGAGTTCTTCTGGATGATCGCGTCACCGCGGCCCTTAACATCGCTGGTGGCGACGTTAATAACGAACGCGCCAACACCGATGAGGGTGCTGAGCACGAGCACGGCGACGACGATAACCGTCGTCCACTTGAGGCCGAACCAGCCAGCACCGCGAGCGAAACGCTCGGGGTCCTCGCTGTCGTACCACTTTTCGCCAGGACTGTTTGTACCCATTCTGGTGGATTCCTTACTTGTAGTGTCTCCTTGGTAGGAGGCGTAACTTAGAGAGTTCTAAGCCGCACACAGCTGACCAAGAAACGTATAACGTCTCAACTCGTCAACTGATTAGTGCGACTTATAACTAGTAACTGGCAGTTGCCTGCTATTCTAAGTGCCTCATTTTGAGTTTTTATGTAATGTTTGAAGTTTTAAGGTGCTTTTAAGAGACCTGCTCGTGGTTGAATACGGCAGAACGGCTTAAATTAGTGTGTTTCTGTTTATCCTAATTAGTCTTAGGGTGTGGATGTTGGGACAATAAATTGGCCCAAAGAAAAACGCCTTCCGATGTCATTCGGATAAACAGTCGCCTTAGTGTGCGATTGCTTATCCTAATGCGGAAGACGTATGTACGGTTCGCTTAGATTGGACAATGCTGTTTCGGTAATCGGTAGGAACACTGGATGTCCTTGCCGTTTAGAAATCTTGACGATTTCCTAACTATCACTATAGGACTTAATTGCATATATGTCAATAGAGTCATATAAGATGTGAACGTTGTAATCTTTAATACAATCGGGTTATTAGGCCGTGACTGATAGCTTAGAAACATGTTCCACTTGGCTTTGCAGCATGGTTAGTAGCTCATCCGTGGAGGTAGCCACCATTAACTCCTCGCGCATTTCCTTGGCGCCGTCAAAGCCATTAACATAAATCTTGCAAAATTTATTAAGCGTATTGATCGGCCGTTCATGGTCTTGCCAGGTTGCTACGAATAACTCGACTTGCTTCTTGTAGAGGTCAAGCTTTTGCAGCGGTGTCATAGTCAGCCATGGGCTGTTCTGAGCAAAAACATACGGATCATGGAAGATGCCGCGGCCGATCATAATACCATCGAGCTGGTGCTTAGTTGCTAGCTCTAGGCCTTGCTGCCTTGATAGGACATCGCCGTTACCTACAATAAGAGTTTCTGGAGCAATTTTGTCACGCAGCTGTCGGACGTGGGCAATGGCTTCCCAGTCGGCAGGCACTTTACTCATTTGAGCGCGAGTGCGACCATGAACACTTAACATGGCTAAGTTTTGTGACAGTAAGAATTCGTGCCAAGTGTAGTCAACATCGCTAAATCCGAGCCGAGTTTTGACACTGATTGGTAACTTGCCCGCGCTACCGGCTTGGGTGGCTTTGATTATCTCTAGCGCTAGTGGCCGGTCATTAATCAGCGCACTGCAGGTTCCGTTGCGTACGACGTTCTTTTCGGGGCAGCCCATGTTAATATCAATGCCAGCGTAACCCATGGTTACTAATTCTTGGGCAGTTTTGTAATAATTGTCTGGATTTTTGCCCCAAATTTGGGCTATGAGCGGCGTCTCTTGCTGCGTAAATTCCAGCCGCTTCATAAGCTTTGGTCGGCCAGGACTTTGCAGCCCATCAACGTTAACAAACTCCGTAAAATACAGATCCGGCGCCGCGCAGCTACCAACGATCTGGCGAAAAACCGTGTCTGTCACGTCATCCATCGGCGCTAAAACAAAAAACGGCTTCGGTAAGTCAGTAAGCTTCATAGACTTTTTATTCTACTGCTTCTTTGATTTTCGTGCTTCGATATGAGGTAGGGCATCGCCGCTACGTAGTGCCGTCTTGATAAAAGTGGCAGCAGCCTGTCTCTTGGCGGCTTCGATCTGTTCGCCGCTATATGTAACAGTACCGGTGTCAAGGTCGACATTCGGTATAAACATTGTCCGTTGATTGGCCTGTCTAGCTTCAGCCTGACCTACTTTGCGGGCTTCATCGCGATCTATGCCGGCATTAGGAGATAGTTTGCGCTTGTCTGTTTTACCGTAAGGTCGGCGTGACGGTTCTCGCGAGCCAGTTTCGGGATACGGACCACCGCCCAGGTCCTGCTTGAATCGTTCCGTTGGCGTTGATTGGGTTGCAGCAACAGTGGTTCGCATGGCCGATGACTCGCGGCCACCGGCAGCAGCATCAGCGCGAATGACCGCCCAGTCAGGCTCAATTACCGGCTCCTGGGGAGCGGGATCGAGTTCGGGGAATAGTGAGTCTTGCTCGTGTGTCATAGCTCTATTATATCACGCTTATGTCAATAATACAAGAGTAGACATGGTGGTTTATTCCCATTTGAAAACGCGGAACGCAATAGCATAAATGATAATGAACCAGCCAGCCATGATCCCAAGCTGCGGGCCTAAGTCAGTCAAGTGTCGGCCTTCTGTTGTCAGTATACGCAGCCCATCTATTACGGGTGTTAGCGGCAAAAATGTAGTAGCACTTTGCAAAAAGTGGGGCATCTCAAAACGAGGGAAGAACGTACCCGACAAAAATAGCATCGGGAACACTATGATGTTACTTAGCGGCGCCGCTTGCCTTTCATTTTTGGCCCAACCACCTATAGATAAGCCAATGCCAAGGATCATGAAAATACTAAAAATGACGAAAGCGATAATCTCAAAATAATTACCAGCGACTTTTAGATGGAAGACGCTGATTGCCACAACAAACTGAATGGCGATCGAAATGACCCCAGTAATAGCTTGGCTAAACATCGTCGCTGTGAAGTACTGCCAAACCTTGAGCGGTGTTGTGTGCAATCTGCGTAGTATTCCTTGCTTCTTAAGCTCCGGGAAAACATTGACTGGACCGAATATACCCAAACCAATAATTGAGAAGCCGAGCAGTCCAGCAAAAGTATAATCAAAGCGTGACAGTCGTTTTTCGTTGAGTGCTTGGCCATTGACTACGAACGGCTGGCTAGCGTTGGCCGTGAGCTTTTTGTTCAAGCCATTTAAGCTGCCTTGCAAGACTGACGTCAACGTTTGGCCCGTGCCAGTGGCGCTTTGCGTGTACAAAATTTGAGCCTTACCGGATGGGTAGCTTTGACCTGGCTGCGTTTTGCCAAAGTCAGAAGGTAATATTATAATTCCATCGACTTGGCTTTTGCTGAGCCTGTCTTTTGCGGTAGCTAAGGTTGTGACGTCTTTGTTAACTTTGAAGGTTTTACTGTTTGTGAGCTGCTGAGCAAAGTCTCGTGAATACTGAGTTTGTGATTGGTTAAGTAAGGCCACTTTAAAACTAACATTGTCACCACCGCCACTACTGATAGCGCCGAATACAAACAAGAAAATAAGTGGGAATAAAACCCCAAAGAATAGCGAGACTTTATCGCGGAAGAAGCGTCTTGTGCTTAGCTTGGTAAATATTAGAACAGTCCAGATTTGTTGCTTGAGTGTCATGCTTTAGTCCCGCAAAGCCTTTCCTGTTAGGTCGATAAATACATCGTCTAGGTTGGCCTGTTGGACTGTCTGTTCTTTGCGAAAACCACGATTCAATAGTTGCTTCACTAAATTGTGCGGTGTATCAAGAGCGATAATTTTGCCTTGATCCATAATTGCCACACGATCGCAAAGTAGTTCGGCCTCATCAAGGTAGTGTGTTGTCATAATAACTGTAACGCCGCGGTCACGAACTTCCCGGATTAGATCCCAGAGGTTTCGCCGGGCTTGTGGGTCGAGGCCGGTAGTTGGTTCGTCAAGAAAAAATACTTTGGGGCTATGGACTAGCGCTGCAGCAATACTTAAACGTTGACGCTGACCACCGCTTAAACTCTCGGCGTAACTATTGGCTTTTTCGCCTAATTGAACATCCTCTAAGAATTGTTTTGGATTAACTCGCTCACCGTACGCGGCGGCAAACATTTCAATAATCTCTGAGCATTTTTGTTTATCTTGAAAGGCTGGGGTTTGTGGTTGAACGCCAATAATTTGCTTGACCTCATTTGGCTGCGTGGCAACGTCAAGCCCATCAATTAGAATCGAGCCACCGTCTATAGTTCTGATTGTTTCGATCATTTCGAGGGTAGTAGTTTTGCCAGCGCCATTGGGCCCGAGGATACCAAAAATCTCACCAGCTTTAACAGCGAACGAAATATCGTTAACAACAACTTTGTCATCGTAGACTTTTCGTAGTTTAGTAACAGTAAGGATTGATTGGCTCATACCCAATATATAACTACATCTGTTAGCAACAGGCAAGCACAAGTTAAACATAAAATAATCAAAAACTCCCTACCAGAGTAGGGAGTTCAAGGTGAGGGTTAGAGCTACTAGTTGCGTTTGATGGTCAAGAAACCGTTGCGTGGGTTCTCGTTCACTGAGAAGCCGTCTGGCAAATCAGTAGCTTCTGGGCGCTCATCTTTACTGAAGTAGTAGATGCGCTGGACTTTGCCACCGCGGAGTGTGACTTCCTTTGAGTTAAGGAAATATGTTACTCCCTTGGAATTCGTGTGCTTGTATGCTGCCATTTCTGACTCCCTCTCTTATCATTAGTAGTGGTATCACTAACATACGCCGGTAGCTTTTTATTTGTCAACCCTGTTAAGCCTTTTGCTACCGAAGAAGTGGTCTTTATGCGTCATAAGGTTCTTATAATGTGCCTGGGATTTGTTGGACTACAGCTGTGGATAGGTTTGATTATTGCTTGCGCTTAATAAAAAGCTGTATTACACTAATTCGGTAACCATAAAAAGTATAAAGAGGTGGAGTTAGAGAAATTATGGATTTTCCAAATCGCAACGCACAAGCACAGCCAGCCCCAGCTGGTAATGTAGCACCAGCCAGCACGGCACGCGGCAAGTACAGCCAACCTGATGGCGACAAAGTAACTAGAATCATCACAGCATTGGTAGCTTTGGCTGTTGCCATACTGCTAGTTTTTGTTGCTTTGACAGTATTTAGTACTACTAAGAATGGTGAAGAAGGATTCGTCGATAACTCCAAGTTACAGGCCGTCTTCTTAAACACCGGACAAGTATACTTTGGCAAAATAAAGACACTTAATAGTAAGTATTTTGTCGTCAAAGACATTTACTACTTGCAAACTTCGAGCGGTAGCACTGCTGCTACAGCTAGCAGCAACACCAGCGTTTCACTTGTGAAGCTTGGTTGTGAGTTGCACGAACCATATGACCAAATGGTCATCAATGCCACACAAGTCACCTTCTGGGAAAACCTGCAGGATAACGGTCAAGTTGCCAAGGCAGTTGCCACCTTCCAAAAGCAGAACCCTTCTGGTCAGAAGTGTAGCGACCAAAGCGCGAGCTCACCAGCTACAGGCGCTAGCGTCCAAAACGCTGGTTCCTCCAACTCTGCTCCAGCTACAACTCCAACAAACACGCCTACTAAGCCCTAATTAGTAGCCTGGAGTTTACAAAGACCCTTCTTCGGAAGGGTCTTTTCTTTTCATCTTCGGTTTTTTTAGGTTCTTATTATTTGGTCAATCGACGAACAACAAGGCTAGTGACAAATAGAACCGCGCTGAGCGCTGCCGCAACCAGACTCCAGCCGGCTAAATCAGGCGACCAGCGAGGTGAAATAAATGAAAACTTGTACAAAGCATCCGGTATTGGAGCCAACTGATGCTTGGTGTCATGTGTTGTCAGGTAATCCTCGACGCAGCCAATGCGTGTCGCGCCATAAAAGCCTGTTGGGTTTTGAGCCTCACAGTACTTTTGGGCGGTCGTGTAAAAGGCGGCGTTGGACTGCGCCAGGGCGTCACTCTCTGCCTGCACTAACCTGTCGTAAGTATATTTGAGCTGAACGGGTGGGTAGACGGCGTTGGCGCCGCTGCTAAGGTTGGTATTCATATGGCTCACAACATAAGCCTGCAGCTGCTTCAGCGAGGCTTCGACGTGGTCATTATTCATGTCAGCGCTATAGACAGTGTCGCGTAGCTTGATCATATGTTCATTATTGGCTCGAAGCGAAATGACCCCAACACTACCGCAGACAATAGCCGCTCCCAAAAAGTAGCGTGATTTAATTGATCGAAATTGGTGTGGCGCGTGAGCGGAATGGGATTTGTGCATGTCGCTTACGATTATATAGCAGTTTCGGCTTTGCACCACTGCCCGGCTTTGTTACCCTAAGGATATGCATATTTACTTTTCTGGCATCGGTGGTGCTGGCATTGGCCCGTTAGCCCTGATCGCTAAGCAAGCAGGTTACAATGTTTCGGGCTCCGACAAGCAGGATTCGCAGTACATTGAATATCTTCGGAAGCAAGGCATCGACAGTATTCACATTGGCCAAAGTTACGAGGCTATAGCTAGCGTGCACGAAGATCAGCCTATTGACTGGTTCGTGTACACTGCGGCGTTGCCCCTAGAGAATCCGGATGCTCCCGAATTGGCTTTTTGTGCTGAGCAAAGTATCAAAATTAGTAAGCGAGACGAACTACTAAACACCATCCTACAAGACAAAAAACTACAACTAATTGCCGTTGCTGGGACCCATGGCAAAACCACCACGACCGCGATGGCGGTTTGGCTGTTCACGCAATTAGGTATTGCGATTAGCTATCTGCTACCAGCCAAAACTAGCTTTGCTGAAATGGGAGCCTATGACCCAGCCAGTACATACTTGATCTATGAAGCCGACGAATTTGATCGTAACTTTTTGGCCTACGAACCAGCCTGTAGCTTGATTACCGGCGTCAGCTGGGACCATCACGAAATTTTTCCAACTCGTGAAGATTACCGATCAGCCTTTCGTGAATTTTTGACACAGAGCCAACGCAGCTTGATATGGCAAGAAGACGCTGACTATTTGGAGCTTGGTGATACCTACCCTGGGCACGTGCTCGATAGCTCAGAGCCTCATATCGCCAAATTGACACTGCTTGGCCAATATAACCGCTTAGACGCTTGGCTAGTCATCCAGGCGCTGCACCGCGCTACTGGCGAGCCAATAGACAAGCTGATTAAGCTCATGAACCAATTCCCTGGCCTGCAACGACGTATGGAAATGCTTGTGCCCGGATTGTATAGCGACTATGCCCATACACCCGAAAAAATCCGTGGCTGTATGAGCGCCGCCATTGAGCTAGCCGCTGAATCTGGCAAAAAACTATTTGTTGTTTATGAACCCCTTACTAATCGTCGTCAAAGCTACATGCTCAATGACTACCACGACTGCTTTGAAGGCGCGCAGCACGTCTACTGGATACCAAGCTACTTAGCCCGTGAAGACCCAGCGGATCGCATCATCCCGCCAAGCGAACTAATTGCGCACTTAGCCGATCCTAGCCTCGCCACGGCTACGGAGCGTGACGACAAACTAAAATCAGTCATACAAAAACATCTAGATAATGGAGACATGGTTGTCGGCATGGCTGGCGGTGGTGGCAACAGCCTAGATGACTGGTTACGCACTGCGTTTATTAGTTAGTATCCCAACCGTATTCAGAGTAGGAATTGCCGGCCTTGATTTGTTGTAGTGCGTCCCGAACCACTGGAACAACGTTTTCCGGTAGCTGATCTAAGTCTAACCATACGAGCTCATCATGAACATTTGGTTCGGCGTTGTATGGTTCCCCCTGCCACTCTGAGACCTCAAAATAAATATCAATCCATTCCATATCTTCGTAGTCGGCTTTGCGATGAATAGTCATGGCGTGTGATAGGTGCTTTTTATCTATCGTCACCCCAACCTCTTCCAAGGCTTCTCGTACCGCTCCAGTCACAGCGCCTTCGCCCTTCTCAATCTTGCCAGCTGGAAGACTATAATAGCCGTTCATCCACTCAGTGTTAGAGCGCAGCACGAACGCGACGCTGTTACCACGTCTGAGCACAACGAAACAAGCAGCATAGGGCCGGGAGCTGCCCCAGAGGTCTTTGATAGTGGTGATCTGCGTCATCGGTTGTCGCCGGCGCCTTTGATGACACCACGCTTGTTACGATCAGCTAGTTTCTTGACGTTTAACTGCATGATCTCTTCAAATGTTAGCCCTAGCGAATCAGCTAGTACCGCGATGTACCAGACAACGTCTCCAAATTCTTTGATAAAATCTTGGTGCTCGGCTTCACTAAATTTACCGCCCCTGTAGGCTACCGCCTTTTTCCATTTTTCAACGATCTCACCGGCTTCACCGGCGATTCCCATCACCCAAATACTGTTTTGTAATAGTGGGTCATCATGACTTTTTTTGGCGGTGGTAAGAGCCAGCTGCTGGTATTCGTCAAATGTCATAGGTTGATTATAGCAGCGCCTTGACGTATCACTTCGATCTCATCGTCAATTATTCGGATAATAGTCGATGGTTTGTAATTGGACAAGTCACCGCCATCAACATAGAAATCCACGTTGTTGTTAAAGTAACTTTTTGCCTGATCAATCGTGACTGCAGTTGGCTGCCCAGGGTGATTGGCACTACTGGTCAGCAGAGGACCAGTTTGCTCGAGCAGCTGCCTGAGTTCGGTGTTGCCGGGGATACGTACCGCCAAGCTCAGCTTGCCTTGGTGCAAGTACTCAAGCTCAGGACCGCAGGGTATGATAACACTCACCGCACCGGGCCAAAATTGACTGACCGCAGTTAGGTAGCGGCGCTTGAGGCCCAGGCTTTCGAGTTGGTCAATCGAAGCGGCAATTACTGTGCCAGGCTTATGCTCACGGTCTTTGACTTCGTAGAGGCGAGTAACTGCGGCAGCGTCAGCAGCACGAGCCACAACACCGTAAACTGTGTCAGTAGGGATAACGCCAAGCGCGCCTGCTAGCTTTAATTTATCATAGACATGGTTATAAACACTCATTCGTTGCACTAGTATATAGACTATTTTTGTTTCAGAAAAGCGACTGTAGCTAAGGCACCTAAAACTATCACAATGAAAACCGTAGCAATTATGGCTATTTTGACGTCTGAGCTGAGTGGAGTCTTGAGCTTAACAGGCATATCTGGTAATGGCGGTTGCATATGATCGGGCGCTTCAGCCGCAGCGGCGTCCTCTTCTGGGGTGCGAGCTGGCGCTGAAACCACGTCAACAATCTGCTGCGGTGCTGGCGCCACTGGCTCAGTAGGTGCCTCTTTGGGAGCGTCTGGTTCAGGTGATGCAGCTGGGTCCATAGTAATTGCATTGTAGCATAAGCGATTTTAGAAATAGAGGTTAAAATCCGCCACCGTAGCTACTAGGAGTAAGTACCGGCTGATAATAGTCACCGACCTTAATGGGGCCACCATTACTGCTGATACCACTCACCGGCACAATGTAGAGCCCGCTACCAGCTCGTGATAATAGTAAATAGTCGGCCGTGTACCAGCCATAAGCCGCGTACTCACCAGCGCTTGCTATCGTTACCGGATTAGATGCACTCCTGTCACCTACAAGTAAAGCTTGCTTGGTTTTGACTTGATCATTCCAAAAACTTTTGGTGCCATCGGGTGACGCTAGATATACCGGATAAGTCTTCTTGAACGTATCAGCCGTTACACTAGCATCAGTAGTTACCGAGTTGTTAGAGTATTTGTAGTAGGTCATCTGAGTGGTCTTGCTATTATATATTCCGAAGTCGATTATGGCTGGCGTTTCGTGTGCCGTTTGCACGTAGCCAATGTCGGATGCGGCGTACGACTGAACGTCCTTTTTGGCCTGACCGCTAGCACCAACTGTTCTTATAGTATTGCTCTGACTACTTAGATCGTAGGGTGTGCCACTGGTACTTCCGGGCGTCCACTGCGCGTTGTACACTACTAAATTATCAAGCAGAAAGACGTTATTGAAGGCTTGATAGGTAAAGCTCGCACTGGTGCCTACAGCTTGTGATTGGTCAAGTTGGTTGAGTTGGAGCTGCTCGGCGTTATAGCTTTTGAGACTTTCACGCCCTGCTTGTGATTGCGTTTGAGAAGTACGGACAGTGTCGTAAACAAAGCTGTGATTACTCCAGCCAACTGGTGTGTAAATTGTCGACGGTGAGCTATCAAACTGCGTGGCTTTATCGGTGCTGGTATCAATCAAGTACAGTGCGTTTTGGGAGCCATCACGGCGAGTTCGTAGAACCGCGTAGCGCCAATCACGCGAAGCGATAAGGCTAGTCGTGGCGGCGTCCTCTTTGCCAGTACCAGCAAACACTACATGACGTCCAGATCCATCAAGATTGGTCTTAACGACGTCGATTGAGCCACTGCTATTCGATAAAAAGTACAGCGCTCCAGCCGGTACTAAGCTCAAGCTATTACTAGGTACCACGCTGTCTGTAACTTCGATGCTAGCGCTAGCATCGTTATATCCTGGCGCACTAAGCGTGGCAGTCACACTTGATGTCTTAGTTGGCAGTACAATTGTAACCTTACCACTAGCATCACTAATTGCCGACGTTCCAAGGACTTTAATCATCGCACCGACTACCGGTTTATTGGTGAGCTTGTTGAACACAGTTATGGGCACCTGCCTGCCAGTTGCTAGCAAGTTCACTCTAGAAACAGGAACCATGGAGCCAATACCCAATGTTTTTTTCAGATTATATGACTGGTAGTAGCTCTTTGTCACAGACAGCTGGCCCGTTCCGACTGGTACAACTAGTGAGGCTTGGCCGGCGGCATTTGTTTTAGCGGAGTGGTCATTAAAACTTACTAGAGCTCCACTGACTGGTTTGCTTGTTTTGCTGTCAATCACCATTACTGTCAAAGTTTTCTTAATAAACAGCCCAGCTAATTTGTACCGTGAGTATGGTACAGCGACCAGTGCGATCAGGATAATTGGTATAAGTAATAGCGACCATTTACTGGTAAAGAGCCTGCGGAATTTGGCACCACGCCGTGGCTTTTTGAAGACTGGTCCCGATGTTTGAGCTCGCGCCATATCCTCGGCAGCCAATAATTGGTCACCTTCTTTGGCGACTATATCTGCGACCGCCGAATCTGTGGCAGCATCAGTGTATTCTTCACGGCGAGCCAGTTTTTCAACATTAACAGCTGCAAGCGGTACAGCCGAATCGATTGGTGGTGCAGTACTAATGGCTATTGGTATAGTGGGCTTGGGTGGTTCTGGTGATAGTGCTGGCTTAGAAACCGTCAAGGATTGAGCTACTGGAGCCAACGGCTTTTGGACTAATTTAGGCGTCACTGCTACTGGCACCGCCTCGTCACGCGAACGTGTCAGCACTTCTACCGACGAAAATAAGCTTTTGGTTGGGGCTGGTTCAATAGGTTTATTAGTAAGCTTGCCCGGCATTTCTGGCGCTGTTTTGGCAGAAACAACCGATATGCTACCAGAGTTGGGTGGCATATTTTTAAATATATCGAGTGGCGCGCTAGCTGGTGTTTTGTTAACTGCAACTGAAACATCGCTGCTTACATAGGTCTGGCGTGGATTCATCAAAGCTTCAACATGACGCTCGACGGCAACTTGCTCGGGACTTGGTTCTGGTACTAGCTGTTTTTTGTTACGCATATGCTTAGATAGTATAAGCTACTGTGGCCGATTATGGATAACGCCTAGAACGCCTAGGACAAGCGCTGCAAAAGCTGCAGAGCAAAAGCGTTCAGACGTTTTTTAGGTAAAATCGATAAAATCATAGATGTCCTTGAATGTTTATTTTACGAAATCTTAAATCTTATTTTGCCTGAGTCTTGCGTAAGAGTCAAGCTGCTTTAGGCTACAATACTCCTAATGACCAAGTTTCAAACCGAACTACAAACAGCCGCTGCCTGGCTCGCGCAGCACGACCTAGTGTTAGCCCCGCTAATTAACCTACATGGGCAGGCACGTTTTCAGCCGCATGCCGACTACTACGCCGCACTAGTTACTTCGATAATCTCTCAGCAGCTAAGTGTCAAAGCTGCCAGCACCATCAACCAGCGTTTCCAGAATCTATTTGGCGGGCACTTGCCCGCGCCTGAGGCTATCGTCTCTATGCCCCATGACGAACTACGAAGCGTAGGCCTCAGCAACGCCAAAGCCAACTATATTCGTGATCTTGCCGAACACGTCATTGATGGCCGCATCAAGTTTGATACCATCCCTAAGCAAACCAACGCCGAAATCATTGCCGAATTAACCGACGTCAAAGGCATTGGTGAATGGACAGTGCACATGTTCTTAATGTTCTGCGTCGGCCGGCTAGATGTGCTCGCCACTGGAGACCTTGGAGTGCGCAATGGTATTCGTAACTTATACGGTCTAGCCACCGCACCAACTCCTCAACAAGTTACCGATTTAGCCGCACAAAATAGCTGGCACCCTTACGAATCAGTTGCTTGCTGGTATGTCTGGCGCTCGTTGGAAAACAATGTACAACCCGAGAAGCCCTAGCTATCTAATTATTAATATAGGGACGTGTGGCACGCATTGCGATAACATTAGGATCCATTTGCTCGGTATACTTAATGGGCGCGGTTGGGTCTTGGTAAGCCGTAGCGACCGAATGAGTACTGACATGGTTCTCAAATAAAGAATTACGATTTTCCTGGCGCATTTGATCTAAAAATAATAGTGCGGAAGCGATGTCTGAGCGTTCTAAATCATAACCCGTCTGCGCGTCAAGTACGCTCACATCATTGAGATTATCCATGGCTATAACTACCAGCACATAGCCCCGCCAATTAAAGCTATCTTCAAATGTCTCATCTGTATCGTCATCATCGGATTCACCATACTCAAGTAATATCGCCGTGTAGTCACCTGACGGGTCCTGATGGTTATGATTATTTGCCATAATTCTGAGTACAGGTAAACTTCGTAAACGTAGGGCCGCTGACGTCTCGTCGTCATTAGAGACCATATCCACCCGCTCAGTGACTAAGCTAGTCACGAGCACTGGCTCGATTTGCTCTACTAACGGAACGCCGCATTGAGCCAACATCATATATGCTTCTTCGGCAAAGATGCGTTCAATTGATAGACCAGGTCCAAAATCCTGTCGAATCGGTGGGTGAGAAATATTTGACATATATTGCTTTCACCCTGATTTTACTATTTACAAGCTATATAATCAAGCTAGTATTATTGCAACATTGCTCGGCTGAATTCCAGTTCCAAACGCAACACTACCACTTTGCCTCAAAGACTTCTGCTGGTGTCCGGTAGTCTAGTCGTTTCCTAGGTCTAGTATTTAGCAGCTGGACCGCCTGGTCAAGGCGGTCTTGGCCAACGGCCAAG
>JBBRNI010000003.1:0-81947 GCA_038230395.1 Saccharimonadales bacterium (SeqCode)
ATAGGGCTCGAGCATTTGTCTTATGACCGTTTGCGTGCTTAGTGACACCGAAATATATTACACACTGACATCATGTTATTTGCCGAGGTGCCAGGCAGTAGTTTTAAAGTTTTTTGATAAGTACTAACGTTTTTAGTACAATGTATTTACGATGAAAAACAAAAAAATTGGAGTGATAGCGGTAACTAGTGTTTTGGGGCTTCTATTAATCGTTGGTGGTGGAATTTTAGTAGCTAATCACAAATCAGGCCCTAGTGCTCAGGAACTGGCTGACCAAGCAGCTACTAGAGCTAGTGACTCAGCCTCACAAGCAGACACTTCTACCAATTACGCCCAAGCCGGGGCTAGTCAAGCCGTACCCATAGGTGGCACAGCTCCGGCTGCTGCTAAAGCCCCAGCCCAAAGTAGCTCGACGCTGCGAGCAACCAGTAATGCCGGTACAGCAGGTATTGGTCAGCTAAACGCCACAAATCAGACCGGGGCCGCCAGTCAGAATCAAACTTCCAGGTCTTCTGGCGGTAGTACCCAACCTAATCCTTTCGACCCTACTACCTTCCAGCAGTATGTCAAATATAAGGACGACAAATCGGCGTTATTAGGCGAAGCTCAGGCTGGAACTGGAGCTACACTGGAGGCTGGCAAAAAAGCTATTGTCTACTACCGTGGATGGCTAACAAATGGTACCCTATTTGATCAATCCCGAGCTGACGCCAACGGCCAGCTACAATCATTTAGCTTTACCGTCGGAGCACACCAAGTTATTGCTGGCTGGGAGCAAGGCTTAGTTGGGATGAAAGTTGGTGGCGTGCGTCTATTAATAGTTCCACCGGCTGTTGGTTACGGTGCTTCAAGCCAGGGGTCAATTCCACCTAATTCAGTTCTAGTCTTTCAAGTTCAATTAGTTGACGTTCAATAAAAGATCCCAATGGCGCTTACTGTGTTTCGGCAATGGCTTCAATGACACTAATAGGGTGGATGCTTGGAAAAAGTTCCGCTGAACGCACATGCGTAACGACCATAGCGTTGCTCATACTGTGCACCATGATTCGGCCAATTTTAGCATGATTAGGTGGTGTAAATAAGTTCAGCCACCAGCCACCAAGCCACTCGGGCAAAAACGGTAGTCGAATAATGAACGGATGACGGCCAATTGAGTTAGCATATAGCTTGTATAAATCCTTATACGTAACGATGTCAGGGCCACCAATTTCGACAATCTCATGGTGAGTTACCTCAACAGTGGCTGCTTGTGTTAAGTATTCTAATGCGTCACGAAGTGCGATAGGTTGCGTGAGAGTTATAGACCAACGGGGTAAGGTCATAATTGGAAGTTTGTGTACCAAATGTTCAATAATGTCATAAGAAATACTGCCTTTGCCAATGATCATAGATGCCCGAAGCTCAATAACTAATGGTAAATTTTCACGGAGTACCGTACCGGTGTTATGCCGGCTCAATAAGTGCGTTGATAGTTGATCATGATCATTACCTAGTCCGCCCATAAAGACAACCCGCGGCACTCCGGCCGCGATGACGGCCGCACTGAAGCGATGTGCCGAGATTGTTTCTTGGGTATAAAAGTCTTTATTTTTTTGGCCCATCATGTGGACGAAGAAATAAGCGACATCAGCCCCTATCATCGCCTCTGTCATTTGTTCCTCATCAAAAACATCAGCGTCAACAAGTGCAACACGTGGAGCATACTGTGGGTCTACACTAATAGCTGTTGCGTGACGTGAGATAGCAACAATCTGGTTATCTGTAGAATCAAGCATATACTTAATCAGGTGTGTGCCAAGGAATCCAGAAGCACCGACAATTACAACAATCATAGATCTTAGTGTAGAGCATTTGTAGCCATAAGCGATAATTTAAATAGTTTAGGATAAAATACTAACATGTACCGCCTAGAATACTCAAAACCAACATTCAGGCGCCGGGTTTTGATAAGCCTAGGCCCCCCAGTTGTCGTTATGAGCGTGGCACTCGGCTTATGGCAGGCACGGCAGCAGCCACAAATTCCAAGAGCTATAAATGTAAGTTCAAATGTATCAAGTGCAGCCAAAACCAGCATTACACCACAAAGCATAAAAGGACGTTACCTACTAAATGGTACGGTTACCTGGGCTCGAGCCGTCGAGAAAATATCCAACGGTGATTACAATCAACCATTTAGTATGCTCGATACATTCAATCGGAGCCAATATGACGCCTGGTCAACCGACTTTGAATGCCCTATTACTAATAATGTTGTGGCTTATCAGTATCAGATCGACAAACTTATTTTTAATTGTAGGCCCGAATTCTTACCAGCAGCCACTAAGTACTTCAACATTTTTGATTTAGCCAATAACCATACCGACAACCAAAATGGGGAAGTTGGCCTAGCCGAAACGCGACAGCACCTCAAGGACGCAGGTGTGCAATACTTCGGCACTTTCGACGCGGCAGATTCACAAAATGTCTGTGAAGTCTTGGCGCTACCAGTTCGTATTCAAAAATCAGATAAATCAGAGCAAAAAGCTGAGTTACCAGTGGCCTTTTGTGGCTGGCATTACTTCTACCGCAAGCCACGGCCCGGCGAAATTGCAGTTATGGATAAATATGCCAAGGTGATGCCAGTATTCGCCTTCGCTGAAATGGGTGTAGAATACCACCCCAAAGCCGACGACACTCAGACCGAAATTGCCCACCAAATAATCGATGAAGGGCCAGACTTCTTGATTGCCAATAACCCCCATTGGGTTCAAAACACAGAAGTTTACAAAGGTAAGCTCATTGTCTATTCGACCGGAAACTTTATATTTGACCAGCTGGACACCGAAACGCAGCGCAGCGTCAGTATCGACATTGGCCTGACCATACCATATGACGATAACGTAGCCAAATGGCTAGCTTTGGCGCCGTCATGCGCCGCCTATCATGACGATTGCCTTGAGCAAGCCACTCAGCAAAATCTCATAAAAGTCTCAGTCAAATATAACTACAGTGTTGTCGCAGGGCAAGGTGGATATAAACGTATCACGCACAAAGCTGACGCTAGCACGCAAGCTGCCGTTGAAGCTCGCACAAACTGGAGCCAAACCAGCGCCGCTTTAGGGCAAGCTGGACACTAGAGTATTGTGATAAATATAACACTTTCAAGCTAGGGACTCTTTTGCTGTTGAGTATATAGTCGGTATTAGCCCCTTAAAATAAAGAAAGCTGACATGTCATCCTTTGAAAGTTATTCATTAAAACCAAGAGCTGGTCTAGGACTAGAACAACATTTAGAAGATATTAAATCGTCTATCGACCAAGCAAGAGAGCATCTTAACAGCCTCCTTGCACAACAGGTTCTATTGCGTGAAGTCTTAGATATTCCGACAATCGGGCAACAGCCGGAAGTGATACAAGCAGAAGAGCAGCAAGCAACAGTGTTCATTTCTGTTATCAGTGCGGCTTAATATCATAATCAAGCGCTTAGGCAGTAGCCGAAACAGATCATAACGCGGTATACTGTGCCTAAGCATGACCATTATACATTCGTCAATATATAGGCGGCCATTAACAAAGCTCACCAACAGCGGTTTTAGCATAGTCGAGCTGCTGATTGCTTGTGTTGTAATGCCTATCGTGGTAGCCAGTACTGTCTCGGCCTACAACGCCGCCGCTCACATATATAACGTTACTCGACAGCTCAATGAAA
The DNA here is from genome assembly GCA_038230395.1 of Saccharimonadales bacterium (SeqCode). Classification (GTDB taxonomy): domain Bacteria; phylum Patescibacteriota; class Saccharimonadia; order Saccharimonadales; family UBA4665; genus JBDSWU01. The sequence goes on from JBBRNI010000003.1 coordinate 3,689, forward strand.
TGTACGCCGTGCTCAGTGCTTGCCCAGAGCTTGATAGGGCTTTAGAGTTCAGCTCGCTCACCAGCAGCAATAACTGTTACCCAAATAACGTCTTCTCGCGTGAAGATGGTAGTACGGCGACAGTCACGTACTATCCCGTACTCACATTGACGGACACCCCGAGTTTGCCCGCCTCAGACCCATTACAAGCTATTCCAGACTCAAAAGTAATATCGGTCAGCGTCGCCTATCCGTCGCCAAACGGTAGCCTACCGCCATTGCAACTACGTATGCTCATTACTCGTAACGGAATTGGACAGCAGTAACTATGGGTGTCATATTTATGCGAAGAGACGACCAAACTATTCATAGCGCTGGCTTTACGCTTGTTGAGCTGTTAGTAGTTATTAGTGTTTCAGGTATTATGATGACCGTTATTACTGGCTTCGCGCTGCGCTACTGGGGCAAAACTATTAGCCTTAGCAACAATCAACAGACATTGGTATCTCGCCTAAACGCTGGTGATTATTTGCGAGCTGGCGTTGATTCAGCTTCAGGATTAATTACTCAAAATAACCTGCCTGATGCACATGTAGGTAAGCCAGATCTATCTGATGGTACGGGTACTCACTGGCTAGTAATCCATGCGATTCCCGCTACAGTCGTTAACGGTGGAGCTGGGACTTATACGCCACTAATCTACTATAACCGCCCTAGTATCGATACCTCTAAAAATATAGTCATGAATGGCACCATCCCTTATGAGGATGATGTCATACTGTACATGAATGGCACCACCAAACAACTATTAGCCAGGGTTATTGCTAACCAATATGCACCTAGTAATTCTGCTCGCACAACTTGTCCACCAGATTCGGCCACAAACACCTGTCCGGCTGATAACGTGATAGCTAGCGACGTCAGCAGCGTCGGTATGCGCTACTTCTCCCGTTCGGGGAATACCATCGACTACACTTCCATAATTGACCCTGGCACCGGTCAGTACATCGGACCAGACTATCCATCAGTTGAAATTGTTGAATTTAACATCCAGCTGTACCATAAAGCCCAGTTTCATAATGCACAAGACACTACGAACCAAACCGTCATTCGGGTGGCGTTAAGAAACTAAGGAAATTCAATATATGCATATGACAATCCGCAATTCTCAGAACAATCAGCGCCCCGATCAACAGGGTATGATTTTGGTGGCCATATTAGGGATTATGGTGTTCTTGAGCATCATATTAATTGGAGTATTCGGGTTGGCTACGGCCAACCTCAACCGCGCTCAGGGCAGGGTACTGCTGCTCCAGTCACAATACGCCGCGGAATCTGGGGCCGACGCCGCGATTGCTATTCTTAATAGCGGCAATATTACCTATACCGGCTCTGCCAGCGAGGTTACTGTACTCAGCAGCGGTAATTATAAAGCTACCTATACCGTTGCAGTCGCCAGCGGAAGTAGTTCAAAAGAACGTTTACTAACAGCCGTTGGGCGCGTTTACTTTCCTCAAAACTCAGCCACAGCCAAGTATAAACGAACCATCCGTGTAACCACACAGCGAAGCTCATCGAGCACAGCTTCCTCAGTTCTCAGTCGAAACATTTTGGCACTCGATAGCGGTATCAAAAACCTACACGCTAAGGACATCTATGTAAACGGCTTTATTAGCATGGCAAAAAACACGACTAATCTTGTAGCCGAGAACATCACTGTGGCCGGAAAGAACACCGGGTCAACGAACTGCTCGATCGGCGGTACGGGTAACCTAGTGAAACCTAGTAGTTTTACCACCGCAGGACAAACAAAAACTAACATAAATGTAGCTTATAATAACTGTATATCTCCACCCGGCAATAGCAGCAACGCCAACTTTACTGTCGCGGCTAACCAAAGCAGTATTACCACGGTACAATCGCTGTACATACCTTGGTCACAGTACATGGATAATAGTTATGGTAACGCTCCTTCGGGTTGTAACGATTGGACTACAGGCGTCTCACCACGGAAAATTCCAAATACACTCGGTAGTAAAAATACGCATTACCCTGATAGTACAAGTACTGTCAGCAGCACTTGCGGCACTAACGGTGACTTAAGCCTCGGATCAAATCAGTACAATATAACGGATAATGTACACGTTCGAGCTAATTTCTGCATGATAACTGCCTGCAGTCCAACGTTCTATAACCCCAATCCGACCATTGTCTATATGTTTATCGAAGGCGACGTTAATTTCGCGTCATTGACAACAGCTTCTGGCAGTGGACCAATCGCCATTATCGTCTACGGATCAGACCCAGCCTCCAATGTTGGAGTTTGCCCATATGGCGGAGCAGCATACTTAGGCAACAGTGGTACAACTTCCGCACCAACAATATATCTCTTGGCCTCGAATGGTATTTGTTTGGACAAAACTAAGTTTTCGACAAGCCCAGCGCTTGGTGGTATTGGGGGCAAAAATATTTATATTTCTACTAATCCAGGTTCGCCATTTGACTTGACTATTGACCCTAATTTTCCGGTTGCTCAAATACCAACAGACCTGACTTGGCGGGCGGTTCGCTACCAAAAACTGTAACCAGTAATCGCTAATAACTAGGAACAGGCGCGCAATAGCTTCATATAAATTACTGTAGAATCATTTATCAAACAATACGCCAAATTACATTGATGTTTATACAGTTGTAATTCCACGAGCTTGCCACTAGAAATGGCAATTATTAAATTCTACAATTAGCATGTAGCATAAGTTTCAAGAAGGATACTCTGATCATTAGCTATTATGGCACGATCAAGCTACTATGATTTTCGCAATGGGCCTGCAGCTAGTGCTTCCTTATCATTTCGTCCCTGGCTCACGCATCTTACTAATGGGGTTAGAAGCAATACTGCTTATAGCCATGAGCGCTCAGTCCTACTGACACAAAATTCCTATGATTCATCGGGCAAAAGTGTTGATGCTTGGGCAATCTTTGATTTCTTTTGTCACTATTGCATTAGTGGTCACCCATGCTGTTAACATTCTCAGTTAATTAGGGTCAGTCAAAGTAATGCCGACACGTTGCATAGACAAATATAGGACCACTGACAGCCAGCGGTAACCAATAGCTGATTAGTCGATAAACCAACACTGCAGCCAGGGCAGTGGGACTAGTAATATGATAAGCTACCAAACCGGCGACTAGGCCAGCTTCAACACCGCCAAGACCGCCTGGTGTTGGAGTGGCACCGCCAACGCCAAAACCAAAAGTAAATATAAGTAAAGCTGCCACAAAGCTAATGCTGGCGTGCACGGCTAGCACACACAGCCAGAAGGCCATGACATTAGCCAAAGTTAAGCATATCTGTAGGGTTAGTGCAGAAATAACAGCAAATGGCCGCCTGCGGAAACTACCAAGTTGTGTGGCAAGTGATCGCATATTTGTAGTAATTCTTAGTCGAAGTTTAGGTAATACCAGAATGATAACTGCAACCAAGACTGCTGCTGCAGCTAGAATGTACCAAAATTTTGCTCCAATATGTATGGGTACCGCATGACCATGGAAGACAGTTGTTAAAGTAATTATCAATAGACCGTGCCCAATAAGTCCAAGACTATTATTAGCAGCTACAACAGCCGCAGCTTGAGCTGTAGTGTGTTTTTGTTTGCGTAAATACCGATAGTTAGCTCCAATACCACCAATACCAGCAGGCAATAATCGGTTAATAAAATTAGCTGCTAGTTGCGCGGTAAGTGTACGTCTATATGACATATATTCGAAAGACAGTCGGTTATAAACTGCGGCGCCGCACAAAAAAGTCAATGCGACCATGCCTACAGCTATTAATAATTGGCCGTAATACAAATCATGCAGGTGGCGCAAACTTTCTCTAAATACATGCAGTTGGGGCACAACCACGAATAGCGCGATAACTATAATCACTGCTGGTATAAGGCGTCGCACTTTTGTATAGTCGTAAATATGTTTATTAGTTTTTTCTGACATATAAACTATATTGTGCACTGATAGCTGGTTGCTATCAAGTTAATTGTTTATACATAATTACTTGAGCTACAATTTACATTAGCAGTGAGTGTGATATCTCACAGCGATCCCTGTAAAATGTGTATAATTAAATAGGACAGAAAGGCGGTTATGTCCAAACTGACAACAGCCATCAAGCAATACATAGTGCTAGCAAGTATTTACTTATCACTTGTGTTCTTCTTACCTGCCAATAAAATTGCCCAGCACAATTATCATCTATCATCAGTAAACTACCACGTACTATTGTTTGCGGTGATAGTACCACTGGTTGGTATTTGGTTCGGCGCCTTTTATAGTTACGCGCGGCTTAGGCAGTATAGTGACGAGATCACTGATACCTCAGAAGGCCATGATTTTAACAAATTCAGCGTAGGTTTTACCTGGCTAGCCTGGGGGTCAATAATAACGGGGTTGACTTCGTTAATTCTTAAGTCCATTGCTAATGCTCACCCAAGCTTTTTGGCAACATCGATTATTATATCTAACTACTTGATTTTATTAGTACCACTTGTGGCTTACAGCTATATAAGTAATGGTGCCCGCGGTCTAAATATCAAGGCCAGAATGACGATAACCGGGCAGGGCGCTAGAATACTTGTATTATTCTTTATAATTATTGGTGTGGCTTATTGCTACATTACCTTCAGGTACCTGAATCTGCACTCAGTAGGTTCGGATAACAACCCGTATTATCTTCCAGCTTGGCTGATGATACTTACTATAATTATCCCATTTTTGTACACTTGGTTTATTGGGCTATTGTCTGCCTACGAGATATATTTGTACAGCAAAAATGTTCAAGGGATTTTATATCAGAGGGCAATGCGGTTGTTATCAGGAGGTGTCACATCAGTAATAGCTAGCTCAATAGTTGTCCAATTTTTACGTTCAGCTGTTCCACGAACCGAACATCTTTCGCTCAATAGAGTATTAATTATCGTTAATATTGCTCATATTTTTATGGCGCTCGGATTCGCACTTATCAGTCTTGGCGCACGCCAACTACGCAAGATCGAAGAAGTATAAGCCGATGAATACCGAAAGTAACCAGCTTTACAAACAAGTCGTCCGAGTTACTCACGTCTACCTTGGACCGGCAGCTGATCGCTTCATCGCTCGCCAGGTACAGAACCATTTACATAAGCCACCAGAAGAGCTTTCGCAGACAGACTTACTTAAGCTAATCGATTGGATAAGGCTTGCTGTGTCTTTGCTAACAGAAGATAGCGAGATTATCGAAGAATACGCGCTTCAGCTCGAACGCCTAGCTAGGCCAACACATCAAAATAGGCAAGCGTGAACCATATGGCTGATATATTCAAAGGTTCAGAATCAAGTTCAAGCGCACCAGCATCTAACCCTTCGCAGCAAGCGGCAGCCGAAGCCTTATTCGCAAGTATTGGTGATGGTGCTATCGCAACAGATGAATTTGGTAAAATAACTCAAGTAAACCGCGTTGCTCAACATATTCTGGGTTTCCGTGAAAACGAATTGATTGGTCAGTGGTTTCCAAAACAAATTGTAGCCGTAACGTCTGAAGGAATACCAGTTAATTTAATCGACCGACCTATAACAAGAGCTTTTTTAACAGGTTTACCGGTATCAGAAAAAATGTTCTATCGTAGGAAAAATGGTTTGAACGTTCCAGTGTCTATAAGCGTTTCACCAATATTGCTAGACGGCAAACCGATTGGCGCTATACAAGTGTTCCGTGATATCACACTCGAGCAAGAAATTGACCGCATGAAGAGCGAATTTATTTCGCTTGCCTCACATCAATTACGAACCCCGTTATCGGCAATCAAAACTTACTCTCATATGCTCGTAGACGGCTACATGGGTGAAGTAACGCCGGCTCAGAAGAAATCGTTGCGTACTATTATCTCGGCCAGCAATCGCATGAACGAACTAATTAGTACGCTCCTCAATATAACTCGCATCGAAAGCGGAACAATCGCAGTTACGCCCAAAGTTCTTCAAATGGACAAGATCTGTGACGAAGTTCTCAAAGAGTTATCACTAATGGCTGTAGACAAATCGATTAAGCTGGACTTAACTCGTAGTGGAACAGGCAGCATGTCAATCAAAACTGATAGTCTGATACTTAAAGAAATTATTACCAATTTAGTTTCAAACGCAATTAAATATACCCCTGATAACGGCTCTGTCACAATCAATGTCAGTCCTCGCACCTATGACGTCCAGGTCAGTGTGACCGATACGGGATGGGGAATACCTAAATATGCGCAAGACCAAATATTTAGTAAATTTTTCAGAGCACACAATATTGTCAAACGTGAGACTACTGGTACCGGCCTTGGCTTATACCTAGTCAAGGGTCTCCTCGATCGCTTAGGTGGCAAGGTTTGGTTTGTAAGTGAGGAGGGTAGCGGAACTACGTTTAGTTTTAGCTTGCCGCGGGCTAAAAAGGCAGATAAATCAACCCCAAAAACCACACAAAAGTAATAGCCGATCAAGCTAAAGCTGTAAAAATTTCGACATTTATTTTAGCCCGGCTGTGGTATAACTAGTGTATAGCAAACACAAGGGGTGACTTTATAAATGGCACACATAGCAAGTAAGGCACATATACTAATTGTCGAGGACGATAAAGACTTGAATAATGCCTACCGCATTATTCTTGAGAATGAAGGTTACACAATCGAATCTGCCTTCGACGGCAAAGAAGCGCTAGCTAAGCTCAAGTCCTTTGATCCACAGCTTATTCTACTTGATTTACTAATGCCGATCATGGGCGGTCTTGAGTTTTTGCAACATTATGACCTACTCAAATCTCACAGTGAAGTTAAGGTACTAATCTTTACAAATATGGAAAACTCACCTGAAGTCACAGAGGCCTACAAGCTTGGCGCCCACAGATGCATTATCAAGTCTTGGACCGCACCCCACAACTTATCTAAAGTTATTACAGACACGCTGACCAAATCTCCAGTTGCGGCCTAACTATTCAGCTGAGTGTTAACTATCAACACTTTAAATGCTTACTTACTCAAAGTGAGATCTGCATATCATAGATATATTGGTCGTTTAGTACGCTCATTAGCTTGGCCAGATCTAACTTATACGGCACGTTTTTACCATAGCTAATAACTCCCCGATGCTTAAGCTTGTTGAGCTCTGTGGCAGCAGTCTCCCGGGTTAATCCAGTTAGGTTTGCGAAGTCTTGATGGGTCAGATCAAGCGTTATCTCGATTTGTTGAGGTCCGACAGTATGACCATGACTGAGTGCCAAATAATGTAGAGTATACAGCAATTTATCACTTGCTCTGGAGTGCTGCAGGGCATTGAGCCTCATCGACTTACCCAGTTGATCAACTACACTGTGTTCCAGCTCTGCAAAAGCAACCGCCGGATTGGACTTGATAAAGTTTACATACTCTTCGCGGTTAATAGTGTATAGCACCACATCAGACGTAAAAGCTTCATAGTAGAAAATGGCACTTGGAATCTTACCGTAGACCCATGATGCTGGAAAAACCTCTAGGTCCGAGTAGAAAGATACTGGCTTTTCGTCCCCACTCACACTGAGGTTGTAGGCTTTGACGGTCCCCGTCTTTACAACATAACCGCTACGGGGTGCTTCACCCTGAAAAATAATAATTTCGCCTTTTTTAAAGGTCTTTAATGGGTATTGCCCCAAGAAGTTTTGGAGCACCTGTTTTGGTGAAGCATCATCCGACATATGTGCTCACATCATACCATTCTTGATGCCCCATGTTAACAGTTTACTGCTAAGACCTTTAATGGGGTGAAGGCGCTCTAGCCGGAATAGGCAGTTGATCATTACCAATTAGAACGATAAAATCAGCAGTATATGAATTGGCATACGGATTAACTGCTGTGACAACAGCAGTTTTACCATACAGCTTTACCAGTGCCTGTAGGGTGTTCGGATTTTTGCCAGCTGTAGTTTGTATGATGGTCGTAGCGGCCTGATTCGCGGCGTTACCGACCTCACTAACCTGAAAATGTTTCGCTTGGAGTTTAGTCCGCTGTTGTGAGGCAAGTCCTGCAGTCGCAGTCGCATTAAGTAGGACTATTTGGGCACCTTCTTGAACAACTGGATCAGTTGAGGTAATTTGCTGCAAAAACGCCTGAATACCAGAATAATCATCAATGCCGCTAGCCGGTATCAATGCCGACTGGCCATCAGGTGTGCTATAACTAGCCAATAGGTTTTTGCCATTAACGTTATTGAGGCTGTAGGACTTTAAAGCACCTCCGTTAACGTTCTTTACCAGGTCGTATAATCTGCGTACTTCACTGATGTTGAAATCAGTTTTAACATTATTACCAATTGCATCAGATAGATTGCTGAGTTTTGCAGGGTTGCTGAGCACTCCGGCAGTCACAGCTTTTGTTTTTAATGCTATCAGTAGATCACGTTGGTTTTTAGTTCGCTCAAAGTCACTGGCTGCGAAGCCATACGAACGATATGAATCACCACGAGCTCGTGATAGATCGAGCGCCGCCTCGCCATTGAAATGATGTACGCCGTTGGTAAGCTTGACGAGAGGGCCATGAGTTGCGTAATCAATATTTGGATCATATAGGCCACGCGGGTCAGAACTTTGGATTGTAACATCTATACCGCCAACGGCATCAACCGCTTCTTTGAGGGCACTATAGTTAACAAGCGCGTAATAATTAATAGGGAGCCCGAAATCGTTATTAATAACGGACTCTAGTTCACCCATTCCACCAGATGGATAGCCTTCTTGGCTAAAATTATTGGTCTTACCTGCGACGTAAGCGTAGTTAATTTTGGCGTGGCTAGAGGTACCAGGAATCTGAACATAAAGATCGCGGGGCACGCTCATAAGAAACGCTTGGTTATGTTTAGTATCGATGCTAAGGATCATGATGGAGTCAGTCAGATCGCCGCCACTATGCCCGGCATCATCTGCTGAGTTCCCGGCCAACAGGATGGTTACACGTCCACTATCTTCGCCCTTGAGCTTAGTAGTCGTTAGTAGCCCTAGTATACTGCCACGAAAAAGTTTGTGAGCGTTATACAAAAACTTTCCACCGAGCCACAACCCTGTCAAAAGTACAAGCACCCCAAAAATCATCGATAGCCGTTTAAAACTAAACATATGTCGAAAACGACTTAATAGGCCTAAGGATCGCTGTGGCCTAGACCGCGGAAGTGCCTTAGCGCCCTCAAAAGGGTTATGTTTGTATGAGCCTAAAGTTACGCCAACACCAGGGAATTGAGCCGCTTGTTTGAGGGCGGCAGGATCTTGACTACGTCGAAGAGGATTCTTTGGAGGCTTATTGGGCAGTATATTCTTAATAGGCTTTTTATGTGGCATTGGTTAGTTGCTTATTATACGTGCTTAGCGTCTATGATGCCACCCTAACTGTCCCAGAGGAGAGTTTGTGGGTAAGTCTCAAGGCTACGTCCACCGACTGAGACTAAGCTGAACGAATACATTGCAAAGCTATGAATATTGACCCCTGTCGGCTATACTAGTTCCGAAGTAATGTATGAGAACCCAATGAAACAGCCAGCTACAAAATTAGTTGTTCAAATACCCTGTCTCAACGAAGCTGAAACGCTACCGTTGGTACTTGCTAGTATTCCTAAACGTATTCCTGGTATTAGCCAAATTGTGATCGTAGTAATAGATGACGGCTCGACTGACGATACAGTTGCAGTCGCACGTGCACATGGGGTAACCCATTTTGTCCATCATGCTCAAAACCAAGGCTTGGGCCGTTCGTTCCACGACGGAATTTTGTACGCATTAGAGATTGGTGCTGATATTGTCGTCAATACCGATGGAGACAATCAATATCCGCAAAACCGGATCAGTGACATTGTTCAGCCCATATTGCAGCGAAAAGCCGATATTGTTATAGCCGATAGGCAAACCGATACTATCGCTCATTTCTCACTCGGCAAACGACTTTTACAGCGTATTGGAAGCGCCGTAGTCAACAAAGCGGCAGGTACGGAGCTGCCTGATGCTGTCAGTGGTTTTAGGGCTTATAGCCGAGAATCGTTGTTTCGCCTAAACACTATTACTCGATTTAGCTACTGCACCGAAACAATTATTCAAGCAGGCAACAAAGGCTTGAGTATTACCAGCATCCCTATTCAAACTAATCCCAAATTACGTGAGTCTCGGTTGTTTCACTCCACGAGTGAACACGTTCGTAAGTCCGCCGTAACTATCATCCGAGCATTTGTTATGTACAAACCGTATATTGTATTTGGCTGGCTTGGAGGCCTATTGTTCGCTTTAGGTCTTATACCGTTCGCACGTTTTATACTTGCTACCATAGAAAACCATAGCTCGCGTGGGCACCTACAGTCACTACTCATCGGCTCCGTGCTAATGACCGGGGCTTTTTTGTGCTTAGTACTCAACATTATCGCTGACCTTATCCGCATAAACCGATTTCTCATAGAAGATAATCTAGAGCAGACTAAACGCGCTCGATTTAGTCGGTAGCTACTCCAAAAACTCAGCCGGCTGATTATAACCGGGTGTGACTGGTCCAAGGACTGCCTGTACGGCGTGGTTAGCATCCCGTACGGCGTTACTAGGTAGATACCAAGCATCATTACTGCGTAATATGTAGGTTAGGGCACCACCGCCCCACAATTGACTCAACAATATCAGCGCCGCAACAGTGTAAATAATACGAGGGTGCTTGCTCAGCAGCTCAATACCAGCCAGAGCACTTAGCACCAGCAGCAGCGGTAAAAATGGCAGCAAATATCGCCCATTAATAGCTACCGGTTGCCCGGTGCGAACGTAAGCCCTATACTCGTCAAACCATAATGTTGATACATATATCACGCTAACTCCGATAAATAGTGCTACCGTCGATGCTTGGTAGACACAAAGGAGCTTGCGAAAGCCAACTATAATTGCCAATAGTCCAGTGACGCCGACAACAATTGCGCTCAAAGCCGGTACCGGTAGGGGACCCCGGCTCTGGTACAGTGTGGCCGGACCATCCACAGCAAAGTATAATCGCAACCACATACCATGCAACCAGTCGCCAGTAAAGACTAAAGGGTTATGAGCATCGGCGACCTTATTAATCGAAAAATCATAATCCCTAATCCAAGGGCCATAAGCCCTACATTGCTTGATACTAAGTACCTGACTGCAATCAGGAATTGGCTCATGATAGCGGATCAAATTAACGCCGTAACGCTGGCTAAACAGCCCGACTGATATGATTGTCACAAGAACCAAAATGGCGAATTTTAAACGCGAAACTGTACTAGAATTATAACCACCTCTAACTGCCGTCCGCCAAGTAGTAAAACTAACGCCCAGCACTCTGACCAGTTGTATACCAAGGTAAACCATACTAGCAGCAAACACCGGCAGTGTGGCGTATTTGACTAGCGATGTCAGTAACCAAGCGCTTAAAAGCAGTAATAATAATTTTATATCTATCTGCTTTTGAGAGCGAAGTCGATCAGTAAATTTCAAAGTTATCAACAGATCTAACGCTATTGCTGGAACAAACAGATTATCGTAATTAATTTGGCCGGCTAATTGCGGAACAACCGGAATAAGTACGAAAAATAAAAGGCAGGTGTTTATGACAGTGGCTGACGCTTGCAATCGCTGCAAAAGTTTCCTAAAGACAACTAAACCTGCCGCGAATAATGCGATATTCAATAAGCGGAGCGCAATCACTATGACTATCTGGTTATTTGTAAACGAGTGTATGAGTCTGTACGGGAAACTGAAAATGTAATGGTATAAATATGACGGATCGCGCGCAACAGCACCAAACATGTCTGCACCAGCAGGCTGGCTGCCAAGAAATGGATTCAAATGATGCGCGTAAATTTTGATAATTCCCAGATGGAAATCTTCATCAAAGGCCATAGGGTAGTGGCTCGTCAAAGCGATCCAGCTGGCTTGCACCACCAGCAGTGCAACAATGCACCAAAAGAAACTACGACTAGCTGTAAATCGTAATAAATAGGTGGTAGCGTAGCGGCCAGCCCGTAGCAAGGGTGAGGATATATATATCATTACAAAATCTACAGGGTATTATACGTTGTTCGCTGTAAGTAAGCTTATATTTGGACAGAAATTTTGGCTTTGGCCCTAGCCAACAAGTTTATGTTCAGCTAATATGACAGCATGATTCACAATATAATACGTATATGGCGACCGATTACCACCATTATTATACTAATTTTTACAATTGCTGCATTTATATATTACTTTGTGTCGCACCCTATGGTACGACAACAACTGCACCAAACGTCATTACTCACGCTGTTAATTTTATTTGGATTATACATCCTAGTCATAGTTGCTTTAAGTATGGTTACGCTAACAACGCTACGATTGTGCAACATTAAGTTAGCTGCTGCAGAAAGCACCCTGCTTACTATGTACGCTACTGTTATCAACTTCTTTGGGCCGTTACAAAGTGGACCAGCATTTCGAGGTATCTACCTAAAACGTAAGCACGGATTAAACCTCAAAAAATATACTGCTGCCACGCTAATCTTCTACATGCTCTATGCGATGTTTAGTGGTATATTCCTGCTGTCGGGGATCCTCGGTTGGTGGCTATTAGTCGTGGGCGCTTTCGGCGTAGCCTCTTTGACATATATCGGTCGCAGCAAGCTGCCGCTAGCTAAACGATTTCAGGCTCTTAACCTCAACGCGCTTTACGCCCTAGCTGCTGCAACGTTATTTCAACTATCGATTGTTGCCGTCATCTACTTCGTGGAGTTGAGGTCCATCCAGCACGGCGTAACCTTCGGCCAAGCTGTGATCTACGCCGGGGCTGCCAACTTTTCATTGTTTGTCTCACTCACCCCTGGCGCCATTGGATTTCGCGAATCATTTCTGCTGTTTTCACAGCGCTTACACCATATTTCGAGTAGCACAATAGTTACTGCTAACATTATTGATCGATCTATGTACATCGTGCTCTTGGCCGTCGTCGGCTTTATCATTTTAGTGACGCATACTGGTCGTCGGCTGAGAGCACAATAACTGACAGCCAAGCGGCATTTCAAGCTTACAGCTAAAATTCATCAGAGCGGCTATAATTGTAGCTATGAGAATACTAGTTGTTGAAGATGAACAAAAGATCGCTGGCGCGGTCAAGCGTGGCTTAGAACTGAAAGGCTACGCCGTCGATACGGTTTTTGATGGTGATAACGGGTTATCCTACGCTCTTGATCTAGACTACGATCTGGTAATACTCGACCGAATGTTGCCGGGTAGTATTGATGGCGTTGGCATTTGTGTCGCCATGAGAGACCAGAAAATTAGCACACCGATACTCATGCTGACCGCCCGCGGCACAATTGGTGACCGTGTTGAAGGACTAAATAGCGGGGCTGATGACTACTTAGTCAAACCGTTTTCATTTGATGAATTAACAGCCCGTGTTCGCGCGCTGCTTCGCCGCCCCAAAGAACAACTAGGTGCCACGATGGAAATTGGTGACCTGACGATGGACAGCATAAGCTACGAGGTTAAAAGGGGTGAGACTGATATTAAGCTGTCGCACAAAGAATTCGCCCTCCTCGAATATCTTATGCACCACACTGGGCAAGTTATCACTAAGGATATGATAATTAGCCATGTCTGGAACGAAGATGCCGACATTCTGCCTAATACTATCGAAGTTTATATCGGCTACTTGCGTAATAAAATCGATCGCCCATTCAATAATTGCCCTCCGCTACTCCACACTATTCGTGGCTTTGGGTATAAGCTGAGCACCTAGACTATGTTTCGTTCCGCAACCTTCAAATTAACAATGTGGTATTTGGCTATAGTCGTGGCAATAAGTCTGTTGTTTAGCGTGGTGCTTTATCACATGGCTACGACTGAGCTTGTACGGGGGATTCATAGTGAATCAAGGCGGATCTTCACGCAGTTTCCTGTATTTCAAAATAGCCCCTATTTACAGCCTGGCCCAGACATAGATAATGCTGCGCACCGCTTATTATTAAGACTTATCGGTTTCAACTTACTTGTTTTTGTTAGCGCGGGGTTAGCTAGTTATTTGCTAGCCAAACGCACTCTTAGCCCAATCGAACAGGCGCATGCCCAACAACAACGCTTTACAGCTGACGTGTCGCATGAGCTTCGAACACCTTTGACGGTGCTGAAAATGGAGAGTGAAGTCGCCTTGCTGAATGAACATGCTACTAGCATCCAACTACGTGAGACCCTGGCTAGTAATCTAGAAGAAGTTACCAAGCTAGAGACACTCATAAACAGCCTACTTCGCTTAACGCGGCTTGAAGAATCTGAGCTACGCCATAATTTTAGGCCGGTTAGTTGCGCCGACGTTATCGCCGAATCAGTCAACCAAATGTCCAAAAGCTCCAATAAACGAAATATTAACATCGAAGTTACAGCTGATAATTGTCAGCTGTATGGAGACTATGACAGCCTAGTACAACTAGTAGTTTTAGTTCTAGAAAACGCCGTTAAATACAGCTCTGAAGCTGGTAGAGTCTCAATAATAGCCTCAAACGATGGTAGGCAGGCAACGATACAAGTTATTGACACTGGTATAGGCATAGAGCCAGATGCCTTGCAACATATATTCCAGCGTTTCTACCGGGCTGACTCATCACGCAATAAAACCAATGCCGAAGGCTATGGTCTCGGGCTGAGCATTGCCAAAATGATAGCTGATATTCACCAGGGCGAGATCACATTGTCCAGCCAGCAGGGTGTCGGCACAACTGCAACGCTTAGATTGCCACTCGCTCCAATACGGTCATAAACCAGCCAAGCGCTCCGCGAAACGGCAACATTATAATTTTAATAACACTGTTTTATTTTAGTAGCCTTAATCAGGATTCAACGAATATAAAACGAATATAAGTAGACACTTAAAGTGTTAAAGTTTATTAACGGTTTAATGTTATAATCTAGTCATAATGCTTACGTATGCCCATCGAAGGAGTCTAAATTGGTAGCTAAGCGTAAGCACAGCCAGAGCGTGGCCAAGACTCTAGCAATTGGGTTTGGGAGCCTTACTGCTTTTGGTTTAATTATAGCGATCATGCTAAAGGGCAAGAACATTGCCGTTCTTAATTCTAAGGGTTTTATAGCCAGCGAGCAGCGCGGCATCATAATATATGCGCTCGGAGTTGTACTAAGTATCGCTGTCCCAACAGTCTTGCTACTATATTTTATCGCCTGGAGATATAGAGAATCAAATGCAAGATCTACCTATCATTCTGAGGCCAAGCGAGGGAAATTATTTGTTCTTACTATTTGGGCACTTCCGACTACTTTTATGATTGTGTTAGCGATGCTCTTGGTTCCAGTAACGCATAAATTAGAGCCCAATAAAGCCATAGCCGGCGGGGTCAAGCCAATAACTATCCAAGTGATGGCCATGCGCTGGAAGTGGCTATTCATTTACCCTGATCAGCAGATAGCTAGTGTTAACTTTGTTCAGATACCTAAAGGTGTGCCAGTTATTTTCGACCTGTCGGCCGATGATGCGCCAATGAGCTCATTCTGGGTGCCTAATCTTGGCGGCCAACTATACGCGATGACCGGCCACATCAACCACCTAAATTTGATTGCCGACAAAATGGGCGACTACCAAGGACGATCAGCTGAAATCAATGGCGCAGGTTTTGAAGGTATGAAATTTACCACCCGAGTTAGCTCTAAGCAAGATTTTGGAACTTGGGCTCAAAGCATTCGTGCCTCATCGGCATCACTTGATGCGTCAACTTATGCCGGCTTACTAACGCCCACCAAAAATAATCAGACAACCTCTTACGTCGCCTATGACAGTTCGCTATACGGACGGGCAGTAATGAAGTACATGGGTTCACATAGCCACATGATGATGGAAGAAGGTAGTCACTAATGAGAGAGTTTTTGCTGGGTAGACTAAGCCTACACTCCTTACCGCATGAGTGGTTCACCATAGCTGGTAGCGGTTCTTTTTTTGGGATAGCATTACTAGTTGGCGTTTTCCTGATACGAACTAAGCGCTTGAAATGGCTCTGGAACGAATGGCTCACTTCTGTCGATCCTAAAAAGATTGGTATTATGTACTTTTTGGTTTCTGGGGCAATGTTACTGCGTGGTGGTCTAGACGCCATAATGATCTGGTTGCAGCAGGCACTTTCATCCGGCGGCTCTCATGGCTACTTATCATCAGATCACTTCCAACAAATCTTTACTGCTCATGGCAATATTATGGTTTTCTTTGTGGCGATGGGATTCATTTTTGGATTGATTAACTACATTGTACCGCTACAAATTGGTGCCCGTGACCTGGCCTCGCCATTCTTGAACACCTTAGGTTTCTGGCTATTTGTTGGTGGAGTTATTATGGTCAATATATTCTTCTTGTTTGGTGGTGAGTATGCTGCTACCGGCTGGTTGGCAGTTCAGCCACTGTCGGGCATTAAGTATAGCCCAGGCGTTGGTGTAGATTACTGGATATGGAGTCTTCAAATTTCTGGTATAGGAACAACACTCGGCGCCATTAACTTTATTATGACCATCCTCAAGATGCGGGCGCCTGGTATGACATTGTGGAAGATGCCACTCTTTACCTGGGGTTCATTGTTCAGCATGCTGATGGCGGTTACCGTATTCCCATTATTGACGGCGACCCTATTCTTAAGCTTCTTTGACCGCTATCTTGGAGCCCACTTTTTCACTACATTAGGCGGTGGCGATCCGATGCTGTACACCAACCTTATTTGGATGTGGGGTCACCCTGAAGTCTACATTCTGATGCTACCGGCGTTTGGTGTGTTCTCAGAAGTAGTTTCAACGTTTAGCCGCAAGTCTATAGCCAGCTATACCTCCAATGTGCTAGGTATGGCAGGGGTCTCTGCCCTAGCACTGTCTGTGTGGCTGCACCACTTCTTTACAATGGGCGCCAGTTCCGACGTCAACGCCTTTTTTGGAGTAGTTACGTTGGTCATTGCCATACCTACGGCCGTTCTATTCTTTACGTGGATTGCTACGATGCATCGAGGTTTTATACGTTTTGATACGCCAATGTTATGGTTCCTCGGTTTTGTATCTATATTTACCATTGGTGGTATCTCCGGTCTTATTTTGGCCTTTCCGCCTGCTGACTTCCAGCTACATAACAGTTTATTCCTGGTTGCTCACTTCCACTCTAATGTAATCGGTGGTGTCCTGTTTGGGATCTTCTGTGGTATCAGCTATTGGTTCCCTAAAATTGCTGGATTCAAGCTGAACGAGCGGATTGGACGCAACGCTTTCTGGTGCTGGATCATCGGTTTTTGTATGTCATTTATACCAATGTACATTTTGGGCTTTATGGGAGCCACTCGCAGGCTAGACCACTACGACGCGCAGTCGGGCTATCAACCATTTTTCATCATGATGCTTATCGGCGGATTGGTTATTGCGCTAGGCGCGGCTTTGCAAATCGCCCAGATAGTAGCCAGTGTCATTCAAAAACGTCGCTTGTACGACACCACTGGTGATCCATGGGACGGCCGAACACTGGAATGGGCCACCACTTCGGCCCCAGCGTTTTATAACTTCACCGTTATTCCGCATGTTAAAACACGTGACGCCTATCATGAGATGAAGCGTAAGGGCCTCAAGGAGCCCCAGTACGAGGATATCTTGATCCCTAAAAATACCGCTTCTGGTATATATATTGCTGGCTTTACTTTCTTGATTGGCTTCGCTTTTGTATGGCATATTAACTGGTTGGCAGCAGTGTCGCTAATTGGTATCATCGTGGTGTTTGTCCGGCGTGCTTTCAATGAAGAGTCAGAATACGTCCTGCCTGCGCTCGAGGTTCAAAAACTCGAAGAGGCCAGGGCTAAGGTTGATGAAGTTCGTCTCAAAGAAAATCAGGCCCACATTAACGACGCCGAGATGGGTATTGTGGATCTAATAAAGTACCTATACGCATTCGCTATGGACATCCTTAAAAAGAAGAGCTGGAAGTCATGGTAGAGGTAGAGCAACTATCACATCTAGAAAAACATGAAGCAGCCGGCAATGATAGAGTCATGTTTGGTTTCTGGGTGTACCTGATGACCGACCTTTTGATGTTCTCCGTTCTGTTCGCCGTCTACGCAGTGCTGCACGGCAATACAGTTGGTGGAGAGGCCGGACGTAGCCTGTTTAAACTACCCCTAGCCCTACAAGAAACGTTGCTTCTCCTAACCAGTAGCTTTACCTGCGGCCTAGGCATGTTGGCGGCTCGGCGCGGCAATAAATCATACACACTGATGTGGTTTGGCATCACGTTTGTGCTAGGAGCAATGTTCTTGGGTCTTGAACTGACGGAATTCTCAAGCTTTTTTAGCGAGGGCCATACTCTCAAAAGTAGTGCTTTTCTGTCCTCATTCTTTGTGCTGGTCGGCACTCACGGTCTGCACATTACTTCTGGACTATTGTGGATGGGTGTCACGATGGGCTACATCATGAAGCGTGGTCTTAATAAGCATATGGTGCGCAAACTTGCCTTACTGAGTCTGTTCTGGCATTTCTTGGACATCGTCTGGATCTTTATTTTTACTATTGTCTACCTGGGAGCATACGCATGAGTGACAAGAATCTAAGATCATATGTGACTGGGTTCGCTCTGTCTTTGGTGTTTACCCTGATTCCATATTATTTAGTAGCCAACCACCGGGTAGCCGGTACGAAATTGTTGTTTACTATTTTGAGTTTCGCATTCGTGCAGTTGATCGTACAGCTAGCATTTTTCTTACACCTTGGCCGTGGACCAGCACCAAAATGGAATCTGTACTTTTTTGCCGGCACAGTTGGAGTCATCATGATAGTTGTTGGTGGTTCAATTATCATCATTAATAACTTGCACCGCAATCTGTCTCCAGCCGATCAAACACGGCGATTGGTTGATAGCGAAGGGATCTATCAAGTGGGTGGAGAACTAACCGGCGCCTGCCAAGGTCGACACACAAATTATCAAGTAATTATAAAAGGTACCAAGACAGAGCCTTTGCTAAGCGTTGCTGCTAAATGTGACACCTTAACCTTTATCGACAATAGCGCTGCCAATCTGGAGATTGTATTTGGGACATCCAAAAACCCTAAAGTATATGCGGGTCTGAATTCTATTGCAGTCATCAAAGGTCACTCCAAAACCATAACCCTCTCGCAACTCGGAACATACCAATTCCACGATAATACGAATCCCAAAATAGTTGGTAGCTTCGCAGTAGCCGATACTTACTAGGGGTGCTATGATGCGAACTATGGCTTTGAAGACACAGTTTAAGGATTACTACTACCTGACTAAACCGGGCATTATTCGCGGTAATTTAGTGACAGCACTTGCTGGATTCTTGCTAGCTTCGCGCGGGAATGTCAGCTTCGTGACTGCAATAGCAATGCTAATGGGGCTGGGGCTTGTCATCGCCAGTGCCTGCGTAACCAACAACTATCTAGACATAGGTCTAGATAAAAAAATGAAGCGAACGCTCAAACGTGCACTGGTAACCGGCAAAATTTCTAAGATGAGTGCCATATCCTTTGCCGCTACACTCTTAGCTGCTGGCGGGCTGCTGTTAGGCCTTCTTGTAAATGGGATTAGTTTAGCAATTGCTCTATTTGGCTGGTTTGCCTATGTGGTAGTGTACGGGTATTTTAAACGCCGCACCACGCTGGGCACTGCAGTTGGGAGCATTTCTGGTGCCGTACCGCCGGTAGTTGGCTACGTCGCGGTTACGGGACGAGTAGACACGGCTGCGATATTGCTTTTTTTGATTTTAGCGTTCTGGCAGATGCCACACTTCTTCGCGATTGCCATGTTCCGCGCCGAAGATTATACTGCCGCCAGCCTACCAGTATTGCCAGTCAAAAAAGGTTTTAAGATCACTAAAATACAGTGCTTGATCTACATTATTGCCTACATCGTAGCAAGCGTACTACTAACAATATACGGATATACAGGCAAAGTTTACCTAGTTTTCATGCTACTGGCAGGAGGTTACTGGCTATTTAGAGCACTCCAAGGCTACCAGACAAAAGATGATACAGCCTGGGCCAGAAAATTATTCTTCACGTCACTAATTGTTCTAACTTTACAATGCGCGCTCATAGGTGCAAATTATTTCTTAGTCTAGAAGTGGTTACGGATATGGCCAAATGAGTAGTCCCAATCGGCGTTAGCTTTTTTGTGCGGATTAAAGATATGGTCTGGGTCCATTATGTTTTTGGCTTCCCGAAAGATTTTTAGAATTTCCTTGCCGTACATTTCTTCGAGCCATGGGCCACGAACAAGGCCATCATTGTGCTCGCCAGACAGCGAACCACCGTATTTTAGAACGAGGCGATTAACTTCCTTCATGGCAGGCAATATCTTAGCACGATCCTTGGGATCTTCGAGTTTCATTAGTGGTATGACGTGGAAGTTACCATCACCCATATGACCGGCTATGGTCGCGAACAGGTGGTATTTCTTGATAATCTTACGCAGACGTGGCAAAAATTCCGTTACATAGAGCGGTGGCACAACGAAGTCATCAATAAAAGGGGCAGTATGCTTGTCTTTGACCTTTGAACGTAGGAGCTGAAAGCTGTAGCGACGCATAATCCAAAATTTTTCAGATTTTCCTTCTGAGGCATCTTCTTCAACGCCGTTAATTTCATAACGGGCATGGTGCTTATTAAGCTCTTTGTGCAACTTATGGATTTTGCTTCGGACTTCGTCTTCAGTTTCTCCATTGAACTCAACCATCATTACCAGCTTAGGGATGCCCCTCAAAAGTTGCAGGCCAGTAGGGATTAGCGTCAAGCAGAGATGTATAAAACGCTTAGGACCAAGTAATTTTAGGAAACTTGGCATAAATCGGATACACAGCCACAATGTTGCGTCATCAAATGATTCGAATGTTGCCGGCTTGTATTCCAAAACTTTTGGAATAACTTCGCCAAGGTCATCGATGTCTTTCATGAAAAGCACCAACAGGCCAGAGTGTGCACGGGCTGGAACCAATCGAAAATGTAGGTCAGTTGTAAAACCAAGAGTGCCTTGGGCTCCAACTATCAATTTACAGAGATCAAAAATCTGAGTTTCACGGTCCCAAACGTCCCACAGATTATACCCAGTAGAGTTTTTAGTTACGTGCGGCTTAGCAGCTTTAATTTTATTGTAGTTACCATCAATCAATATAAAGAGTTTACGGTAGACATCACCCTCGAAATCTTTTTGCTTCATTTTTTTGTCAAGCTCGCCTTTGTTGAGCGACTTAACTGTTCGCTCGACACCATCTGCAAACACAACCTGAAGCTCTGTCACGAAATCTTCAGTCTTGCCGTATTCAAGCGACTTTTCACCGCCCGAGTTGTTATTAACCATGCCGCCAACCGTTGCTAGATCGCGCGAGGCGGGGTAGGTTGGCATTATCGCGTGTTGCTTGAGCGTCTGAGGTTCGAAATCACGATAAAAGACTCCTGGTTGAACCTGAGCCGTTGATGCCGTAATTTTGCCAATCTTAGTGAAATGCTTACTAAAATCTATGATTATAGAATCGTTTATCGCGCCACCAGACATACAAGTACCGGCCGAGCGTGCAGTTAAGCTCAGATGGGTATGGGATTGTTTGAGGCTGCTAACCGCTTTGACTAGTACTTCGACATCAGCTGCGTCATGGGGCATAACAACTAATTTCGGACGAAGCTCAAACATTGAGGCGTCGTGACTGTAAAAATCAAGAATAGAGGGAGTATCGTCAAGCTCGCCTTTGTAGCCAGCTTTTTTGAGCGCAATTTTAATTTCATCCATATGCTTAATTAGCTTAACCGTTTTACCCCCTTTATTGCAAGTAAAAACCGAGTGCATAACGACTGCATAATAAGATCCGCGTGCTAGGCTAAAGACATGAGAATTGCCATTGTAGGCCCAACTCACCCTTATAAAGGTGGTATTGCCCAAGAAACTACTGAACTTGCCCACCGTTTAACCACTGAAGGGCATGAGGTGGTTATATTATCTTGGAGAACTCAATATCCCTTTTTTTATCCTGGGCAACAGTTCGTAGCCTATGATAAGCCCGAGTTGCCACTACACATGGGCGGCCGTAGGGTATTATCATGGAAAAACCCGTTTGGCTGGATGCGCCAAATTCGTACATACCGAAATTACGACCACATCATATTGGTATGGTGGGTGCCTCTGATTCAAGGTCCGGTTTACTTGACCATGCTGAGAGCTCTTGGAAGGAAGCATCATGCCCGTGTTAGCTTGTTGTGCCATAACGTTGCCTCGCATGAAGCACGCGTTGGTGACAGTCTAGCACTTAAACTCACCACGAGTGTTATGAAACAAGTTGACCAAGTTTTAGTTCATACCTCGGATCAGGCCACACGCGCGGCCAACATCACTAATACGCCTGTTGTCGTGGCTGATCTGCCACCTGTTATCATCGGGGACGCCAAAACCGTCATTCGTAATTCATTCTTAACGCACAAACTGCTCTTTTTTGGGATCGTCAGAAAATATAAGGGACTAGATATACTGTTACGGGCTGTCGCTCAGGTACCTAACATCAAACTGATAGTAGCAGGGGAATTTTGGCAATTAGAACAGTACGTAAAATTACTAGATGAGCTCAAAATCAATGACCGCGTGGAGCTGCGCATTGGCTACGTAGCCGCCGAGGACTTACCAGCCTTATTTGGGGAAGTTGACGCCTCTGTATTGCCTTACCGAGGCGGTACTGCCTCGTTTCATGTGTCAATCGCCCATAGTTTTGGAGTGCCAGTTATTGCTACCACTGCTAGCTCATTCAAAACTCAGATACAGAGTGGCATTGATGGTCTACTCTGTGCCCCTGACGATGTTGAGGCCTTGGCTAAGGCAATTAAACACTTTTATGAGCCGGGTGTAGCTGCTCAGCTTCGTAAAGGGGTTAGTCCAGCTGCAGTCGACGATACTTGGCAAAAGTATATTGAAAAATTGCTCGGTTCTGTATAATCATTAGCAAGATGATCAAAAAACAACAAGTGGTAATCGTAGGTGGTGGTTTTGGTGGGGTTAAGGCAGCGCTTGAACTGTGTGATGACCCTCATTTTCATGTCACACTAATCAGCGAAGACAATGAGCTACGTTATTATCCAACGCTCTATCATACGGCTACAGGCGGTCATCGGGCCAACTCTAGCATTGCTTACCACACTATCTTTGCCGGCAAAACCCTGACTATTATCGAAGCTACGGTTATAACCCTCGACCGCAAAGCTAAAACAGTTGTCACCAGTGAAGGCGCAACATTCGCCTACGATAGTGTCATCATCGGCCTAGGCGTTGTGACTAATTACTTCGGGATTCCAGGCTTACCTGAGTATTCTTACACTATCAAGTCACAGTCTGAAGTTGCCCGTTTCAAAGCCCATTTACACCAACAGTTGACTGACTATCGACAGCCAGATTTAAATTACGTAATTGTTGGTGCTGGCCCGACAGGTATTGAGTTGGCTGGCACTTTACCTACCTATTTGAAGCAGCTTATGAAAAATCATGATCTTAGTCCACGGCGTATTCACGTCGATCTCATTGAAGCCGCGCCCCGGTTACTACCCCGTTTGCCGCGCGATACATCCAGAACTGTTAAACGGCGCCTGCAGAAACTAGGTGTCAAACTTTATATTGGCAGTGTAGTTCAGGGGCAGACCGCCGATGAGCTAACGGTCAACGGTAAGGCTATTCGCAGTCATACAGTTGTTTGGACTGCGGGGGTTACAAACCATCCATTTTTCGCGGAGAATAAGTTTGTAATTATGGGGCGGGGTAAAGTGGCAGTTGATGCCTACCTACAAGCTGATGACAATATTTTTGTGATTGGCGATAACGCCAATACGCCGTTTAGTGGGTTAGCTCAGACGGCATTGTTGGATGGTAAATTTGTCGCCAAAAACTTACGTCGCCGCGCCCGAGGCAAAAACTTTAGAAGCTACATTGCCAAACAGCCAGTAACGGTTATACCTGCTGGACCACGCTGGGCAGCGGTGATTTGGGGAAATATACGTTTATACGGGTGGATAGGCTGGATACTACGCGAAGCAGCTGACTTTATTGGTTTTCGCGATCTTGAGCCTTGGTCGGTAGCAACCAAGCAATGGCTCACAGAATTCGGTGGTCAAGACGACTGCGAAATTTGCGCCACTGTTCCTCGCTAAGCGTACTCTGAACCGCTACAATGTAGTAATGAACCAGATATTTGAGAAGGCATTTAGTGGCCTAAACGACGCTCAGCGAACCGCAGTCACTCAGATTGACGGCCCGGTGCTAGTTGTCGCCGGCCCTGGCACAGGTAAGACGCAGTTACTGAGCTTACGAGTCGTTCAGATCTTACGCCAGACCGACACAGACGCTAGCAATATATTATGCCTGACATTCACAAATGCGGCGGCTACTAACATGCGCGAACGCTTGACGCAGTTGGTCGGTCATGAGGCGCATGGCGTTATGGTGCGAACTTTTCATAGCTTCGCCTCAGAGCTTATGAATCTGTATCCTGAGTATTTTTGGAACGGTGCTCGTCTGGCTATTGCCCCTGACGCCCAACAGCTAGAGATCATTCAGACCATGCTCAGCGAACTGCCATTTGATAACCCCTTAGCCATGAAATTTGCTGGTAGCTTCACTTCCGTAAAAGACGTCCGCGACGCCCTCAAACTGACCCGTGAAGCAGGCCTTACAGCAGATAAACTTGCAGCTATCCTAAAAGTAAATGAGGCTTATATTAATCTGATCGAACCAGACTTAGTGGCACTATTATCATCGCCTCTCAATTTCAAGAATCTAGACCAACTTGAAGCTAACATTAACGCGCTACCAGACCAGTTAATTAATGAATCCGTAGCTCCGCTATTATCACTCAGTAGTATCGTCAAAGACAGTCTGAAAGAGGCGATTAACGCTGATAAAGCACTCGGCAAAACAACCAATACTGGCAAATGGAAAATAAGATGGGTGCAATCTGTCGACGGTGATAAGAAAATGCAGTCCGAACGTGACAGGCTCAAATGGTGGCAGTCATTCGTCGATGCTTACGAAATTTATCGGCACAAACTCCACGCTAGGGGTTACTACGACTACTCCGATATGCTGATCGAAGTTATTACTCAATTAGAGGCACACCCAGAATTATTGGCACAGGTCCAAGAACGATATCTATATGTCTTGATTGATGAGTTTCAAGATACAAATAAAGCACAGTTACGTTTAGCCAGTTTGGTCGCGGGCCATCCCAGTGACGAAGGCAATCCTAATATTATGGCTGTAGGAGACGATGACCAGTCCATTTTTGCCTTCAACGGCGCTCAGCTTAGCAACATGTTGTCCTTCGAGCACAGTTATCCGGACACAAAGGTAATCGTTCTACAAGAAAATTATCGATCATCTCAGCTAGTGCTAGACAGCGCGGCTGCAGTTATAAACCTGGCTGAGGATCGTCTGGTTAATCGTCGCCCAGGACTTAGCAAAAATCTTGTTGCACGTAACGAACCAGATACAACTAGTGTCAGCCATACTAGCTATCCGACTCGTGCCCATGAGCTATCAGCTGTAGCCCACAGCGTACAGCAGAACTGGCAAAATCAGCCCGAGCAAACCATTGCCGTTCTAGCCCGCAGTCATGATAGCCTTGAGCGAATTGCCAGCTTATTGTCGTCCTTGAAGGTACCAATCCGCTACGAACGACAGCAGGATGTTTTGCAGTCAGAAATTGTTCAGTTAGTATTATTACTATCCGAAACAGTATTAGCCGTAGGCGAAGGCGACCAAAAACTTACTAATCATTACCTGGCAAGATTACTAAGGCACCCCGTCTGGGCTGTAGATCCAAGCAGTTTGTGGAAATTAGCCGTGCGTCAACGTAGCCAAGCGGACTGGCTGGAAGCTTTGCTAAATCACAGTGACTCCAAACTAGTAGCGCTAGCCAATTGGCTACTTTGGCTAGCCGGTGAAGCTAGTTATCAACCCTTACCTATCATGCTCGAATACCTGATCGGGCTACGAGCTGGTATTCATCTGACCAGCCCACTCCGTGAATACTACTTGGCGTCGCGCCATATAGATAATAATTATGTGCAAGTACTATCTGCCAGTCAGTTACTTTTGAAGTTAGCTGACGAATTTAGTAATGAGCCAATGGCCTCTCTTGAAGATTTAGTTCGCTTCTGCAAGCTTAACACTTCACTATCTCAGACCATTAACGATAGCTCATGGTTCGTTAGCGGTGACCAAGCAGTAGAGCTACTATCAGTTCACAAAGCAAAGGGGCAAGAGTTTGATAGCGTCTACATTGTCGACGCTGTTGAAGATAATTGGAAACCGCGTCGTGGCGGCCGTAAACCACCAGCAAACTTACCGCTGATACCTATAGGTGAGATTGATGATGATTATGTGCGCCTGATGTATGTGGCCATGACCCGCGCCAAGCAATCCATTCATATTAGTTCATTTTGGGCTGCCGAACAGGGCAAGAACGTATTACCGACGCCCATTTTGGCGGCTATTCCAGCCACAATTATAGCTGCTTCAGAAACCGAAGATCCAATCATCGTTTTAGAGCAGGCGCTGAGTTGGCCTGCGCTCGACGGCGCCACAGAACTACAATTGCTACAACCTGTCCTAGAAAATTATTCGCTAAGCGTAACTGGGTTATTACGCTTTCTAGATATTACGAGTGGAGGACCTCAGGCGTTTTTAGAGCGTGATTTATTACGAATACCAGAAGTCTCAAACGCCAGTATGGGATACGGTAATGCCATCCACCGGGCACTACAATTCGCGCAGATGACCCAGCCCTCGCCGCCGCTACGAGCCATTGTAGCCGCCTATCAAACTAGCCTCCGCGAGCAGCGCCTAACTGATAGTGATCTTAGTCGCTACCTACCACACGGAGAGCAAGTGCTTAATGCGTTGTTTATAGATAAAGGCTTTAGCTTACCTAAACACGCTCAAGCGGAGATGAGCCTGAACGCAACGCTTTCTGAGGTCCGACTTAGTGGCAAAATTGACCATTTGATCTTCCAAAATGGGGAATTAACCATTACTGATTACAAAACCGGTAAACCGCTAAGTAATTTCGCCACGCGTGATAAAACAAAAGAGATTAAAGCCTGGAAGCATCGCACACAGCTAACATTCTATGCCTTACTTTCTCAACTTTCAGGTAGGTTTAGTGGCATTCAAGATATCCAAACCCGAATGCTGTACGTTGAAGCAGATACAGCTCGCCAAATGAGTTTAAATTTTTCACCATCAGTCGAAGATATACAGCGTTTGTCAGCCATCGTAACATCTGTATGGTCCAAGGTAATGTCGCTTACTTTGCCTGATGTTAGTAGCTACACTCAAGATATGTCTGGGATCACAGCTTTTGAAAACGATCTAATAAATGGTTTGATTTAGAAATTTATATGTCTTTCGTCTATCACAAAAAAGCCCGGACTAGTCCGGGCTTTGTGACAACAGTCTAACTGTTATTTTTTATTACGAGTTGCACTCTTAGTTGAAACTTTTTTAGTAGTTTTACGAGTGGTATTTTTAGTTGCTACTGCCTTGGATTGCTTGCGCACGGCCGTTGGTTTAGTAGTGACAATTTTGGCAGTTGGAGTAGTAATTGCAGTTGCACTAGCTAGTACAGGTGGGGCAACCACGCTTACGCCAGCGAACAGGAAACGGTAGAGATTAACGCCCACAATGGCGCCAACCACTGGACCAGCAACATAGCTGCCCCAGATCCAGGCTCGTACTCCAAGTGCGACTGCGGGGTTCACTAGGCCAATAGCAGCTGCAGATGCAGCTACTACAGCAACAACGTAGGCTATACCAGCTACAGACGCTCGTACAGCTGTCGAGAAGCCTTGGTAGATAGCAGCAGCGTAGCCGAAGCCAAGAATTGCTGTGCCAACACCTTCAGCAACAAGAACACGCCATGTGAAATGGCCACCGATTGGCATTAAATGGTTGTTAGCATAGTAAGTGTACAGCCAGTAAGCTGACCAGGCGCCTAGCAGTTGTGCCGCGACATAGACAATTGCTTTCGCAACCTCCACTTTACGAACTGTAGCTAGAGCAATAGTTATAGCAGGGTTGAAGTGCCCGCCTGATACTTCACCAAGAGCGAAGTACAATACGGTAAAAGTTAACCCAGCTGCTAGTGCCACGAAAAATGGCACACCTATTGTTGATCGTTGTACACTCAAAACGAGGAGTGTCAGAATCCCAGTACCAAGAAACTCAGCCACTAATGCAGCTATCTTGTTGCGTCCAAACATTTTGGAACCTCCACTTAGTTAATACGATAATCGTAACGTGAACTTTCACTTTTGTAAAGTAACTGCTCTAAGCAAGTTGCGTAAATACCAGAAACACTTCGGTGACTAAACTAGAACTAATATTCAAAGCATAACCAGTGCTATGTGTGTCACGGACTGATCAACTAGCTAAAATATTACCTTCAGATTATACTTACCCCAACAATTAATACTAGGAGTGAGTAATGTTTAAAGATTTCAAGAAGTTTATTTTACGTGGGAATGTGGTTGATTTGGCGGTTGCAGTCGTATTAGGAGCTGCCTTTAACTCAGTCATCCAGGGCTTCGTCAAAGACTTTATAACGCCCCTAATTACGGGCATAACTGGTAGTGGAGCTGCCATAAAAGGTATCGAAACAGTCATATTATTTAATAAACACTTCGTGTTTAATTGGGGTGATTTTGTAAGTTTAGCAATATCTTTCATTTTGATAGCTGCTGTAGTATTTTTCTTGGTTGTTCAACCTATCAACAAACTAACTACCATCGCTAATCGTGATAAATCTACTCCTGAGCCAAGCACCAAAAAATGCCCAGAGTGCCTAAGCGAAGTGCCTAAAAAGGCGACGCGCTGTGCATTTTGTCAGATCAAATTAAAAGCAGCTTAACCCGTAATTATTGTTTTAGTTTTTGCGGTGGCGTTTAAGATTAGCCACTTGAATGCGAACGGCGTGCCTATCAACTAATGCTTGAGCGTGTTCCAAGCTCAACTGATCTTTGGCATCTGCTTTGGTGGCCTGTGCGCGCTCAAAAGCAGCTTTAGCTTCAGCTTCGTTAATATCATCGGCATTGTCAGCTTCATCAGCTAAAATACGTAACACGTTGTTGCTAACCTCTACGACACCGCCATTAGTGGCAAAATATTCGCGCTCACTGTCACGATCTTTAGGGTTACGGCGGACACTTATCACACCATTTGTAGCGACGCTAACAAGAGGCATGTGATGAGCCTCAACCCCGATCTGGCCTTCGAGCGTGGGCAATATAACTTCAGCAACGTCGGAATCAAACTTAACGCCAGTTAAACTAACGAGTTTGAAGTGAAACACTATTATTTACCTTCCTTTTGGGCGCTCTTTGCTGCCGCTGCAGCCTTAACGACCATGTCGATACCGCCCTTCATGTAGAAGGCACTCTCAGGGAGATCATCGTGTTTACCTTCCAGAATTTCTTTGAATCCCTGAACAGTGTCAGACAATTTAACATACTGGCCAGAGTTGCCAGTAAACTTCTCGGCCACATAGAACGGCTGACTCAAGAAACGCTGAATGCGCCGTGCTCGCGCAACAGTTTGTTTATCTTCGTCAGATAATTCTTCCATGCCAAGAATTGCAATGATGTCCTGCAAATCCTTGTAGCGCTGAAGCACGCGCTGTACTTCACGGGCCACATTATAGTGATCTTCACCGACAATTTCAGGGTCAAGAATTGTAGAGCTAGAGTCGAGCGGATCAACAGCTGGGTAAATACCAATCTCGGTTAAGGCTCGATTAAGGGCAATTGTTGAGTCAAGGTGAGCGAAAGTTGTAGCTGGCGCTGGATCCGTAAAGTCATCGGCCGGCACGTAGACGGCTTGGATTGAAGTAATTGAACCTTGTTTAGTAGTTGTGATGCGTTCTTGAAGTTGACCCATTTCTTGTGCTAAGTTTGGCTGGTAACCAACAGCTGAGGGCAGTCGGCCAAGTAGGGCTGAAACCTCAGCGCCAGCTTGGGTGTAGCGGAAAATATTGTCGATAAATAAAAGCACATCTGAACCCTTATCACGGAAACCTTCAGCAATGGTTAGGCCGCTCAAAGCGACACGCAAACGTGCACCCGGTGGCTCGTTCATCTGACCAAACACCAACGCCGTGTTTTTTAGTACGTCAGCTTCTTTCATTTCTTCGTATAAGTCATTACCCTCACGAGTACGCTCACCAACACCCGCAAACACCGAGTAACCAGAGTGGAACTTAGCAATGTTATTAATCAGTTCTTGAATAAGAACAGTTTTACCTACACCAGCACCACCAAATAGGCCGACTTTACCACCACGAGTGACAGGGCAGATTAAGTCAATGACCTTAATTCCTGTTTCCAATATTTCAACGGTGCCAGATTGGTCCATAAGAGGTGGTGGATCACGGTGAATCGAAGACTTCTCTGCGAATGTGCCGCCCATGTTATCAATCGGTTCGCCGGTGACATTAAACATGCGGCCGAGTGTTTTCTCGCCAACAGGCACGTTAATAGGCGCGCCTGTGTCAGTGACTACAGCGCCACGACCAAGGCCATCAGTACTGCCAAGTGAGATAGCGCGAATGCTGCCTTCGCTGAGGTGCTGGGCGACTTCAAGCGTCACCGTTACACCGTTGAGCTCGACGGTGAGAGCGTTATAAATAGCCGGCAAGTGACCCTCGCCAAAAGCAATGTCTACGACCACACCAACAATCGCGGTGATTTTACCTGTCTTAACTTTACCTGATGTTGCTGTTGCTGTTGCCATTATTGTTCTCCTTCTTCTGAAATTATCGACGTTGTCCTATCTAATGCATATGTATGGTGGGCTTCAAATATATCTGTATTAGCCATGCGACACCTCACTCACCGCTACGTGGCCTATGGGTTGCTCGAATAGTTGGCGATTTTTAAATCGCAGCTCAGCTCTGTCCGTTTCGGAAGCATTGAGTCTGCGACCCAGCAGCTCCACTTGATCTTCAAGTTCAGCGATACGTTGGGCGGCCTCTTGCTGGGCTTGGTTGTGACCTTGTTCGTATGCGGCCTTAATATCACCAGTAGATACATACGACAAATCTGGTGGTACCGCTGAATAGTCAGGTTTTTGTCGGAATTCAGCAGCACTACCCATTGAGAGCCTCCGCACCGCCAGTAATTTCAGCGAGTTCTTGAGTAATAGCCGCCTGGCGAGCGGTATTTAATTCAAGGGTGTAGTCATCGATTAAATCTTTAGCATTATCAGTAGCGTTCTTCATCGCCAGCATACGCATGGAGTGCTCGCTAGCCAGTGACTCGAGTAATGCTTGCCATAGCTGCGCCTCAACTAAACGGATAGTGATCTGGTCGATAACGGTTTCAACATCGGGTTCAAAATTACTAATTGTTTGCATTGCTTCGCTAGCAGCTGGAATGTTAGACGCTGAAGCAGGTAACAGAGCAAGAGCTCTGGCCTCTTGAACAATGTTGGACTTAAATATGGTGTATATCAGATTCACTTCATCGACGGCTTCAGCCTTGTACTCGTTCATGAGCGTGTTTAAGATCGGCCGCACGTCATTAGCAGTTGGCTGGTCGCCAAATTCGTTGTATACAGCCAATAACTCAACGCCTTGCAGGCGCCGTACAAACTGCGCTCCCTTGGAGCCTATAACCAAAACACGACTGGCGACTTTAGTATCTTGATCAGCTTTGATGGCCCTAGTCAGCAATTTTAAGACGTTAGCGTTGTAAGCACCGGCTAAGCCAGAATTAGAGGTAATGACAATGTATAAGCGATTCTTCACGGCCCGCTTTTGGAATAGGGGCTGTTGCTCAACTTCGTTAATAGCACTTAAACGGGCTAATAACTCGTAGGCTAAATCCCGGTAGGCACGAGACTTAAAGGCGTAGTCCTGAGCCCGGCGCATCTTAGAAGCCGAGACAAGTTGCATAGCCTTAGTAATCTGTCGAGTACCCTTAACCGACTTAATGCGTTGCTTAAGAACGATAGTACTAGCCATGAAGTACTACTTCGCAGCCTTGTCTGATTTTTCTGTGTAAGTTGCGGCAACTGACTTGGCAACTTTAAGCACCGCTTCGTTGTCGGCGTCGGCAACTTTGTCACCAGTATTGATGGTGTCGGTGAGCTTGGCGTGCTTGGCTTTAAGCTCACGGTGCATAGCTTCTTCAGCGGCTTTAATTTTATCTAAGGGCACTTTATCGAATGCACCAGACGTAGCGGCTAGTAGAGAAGCGTACATTTCCCAGATTGAGTATGGGCTGTACTGACCCTGCTTGAGCAGCTCGGTTAGGCGCTGACCACGTTCAATTGTCTGGCGAGTTTCTTGGTCAAGGTCAGTCGAAAACTGGGAGAAGGCAGCAAGTTCACGGAATTGGGCTAGGCTAAGCTTCAGTCCACCACCAACAGCTTTGATAGCCTTACTTTGGGCGGCGCCACCCACACGTGAAACTGACAAACCAACGGAGATAGCCGGACGGATACCCTGATAGAAAAGGTTGGTCTCCAAGAAAATTTGACCATCGGTAATCGAAATAACGTTGGTTGGGATGTAGGCGGAAATATCACCGGCTTGCGTTTCAATAATCGGTAACGCAGTTAAAGAACCACCACCAAGTTCATCATTCAATTTAGCGGCGCGCTCCAGTAAACGAGAGTGCAAGTAAAAGACGTCACCAGGGTAGGCTTCGCGGCCTGGGGGACGACGCAGTAGCAAGGACATCTGGCGGTAAGCGGCGGCGTGCTTAGTCAGGTCATCATAAATAATCAAAGCGTGTTGGCCATTATCACGGAAATACTCTCCGATTGCAGCACCCGTGTACGGCGCCAAGTATAGCATTGCGGCTGGATCGGCGGGCGACGTTGCAACAATAATAGTCTGGTCCATCACACCTTCACGCTTCAGGCGCTCGGCTAGGGCAGCAACTTTTGAGGATTTTTGACCAATTGCAACGTAAACATTAATAACGCCGGTTTTCTGGCGAGATTGGTTAACCATAGTATCAACAGCGATAGCAGTTTTACCAGTTTGGCGGTCACCGATGATCAACTCACGCTGACCACGACCAATAGGCACAATCGCGTCAATGGCGACGAGGCCAGTCATCATCGGTTCAAAGACTGATTTGCGGGCCAAAACACCTGGGGCGGCTCGCTCGACAAGGCTGGTAAGTTTGGTCTTGATTGGATCGCCACCGTCGATAGCATTGCCAAGTGGGTCGACAATGCGGCCGACCAGTTCTGGGCCGACTGGTACTTCTAGGACTTTGCCTGATAAACGAGCTTTGGCACCGGCCTTAACTTCGACGTCGGCACCTAGTAGCACCGCGCCAATTTCATCTTCACCGAGGTTGAAGGCAAAAGCCGTGATTGGCTGACCGTGGGCCCCATCAATTTCAAGCATTTCGTTGTAGCCACACTTACGGAGGCCGTAAATCCAAGCAATGCCGTCCCCAACACGGGTGACAACACCTACTTCTTCAATCTCCGGTCGATCTTTCAGCTCAGAAATGGCTGCACGGATATCGTTGGATAGCTCTTTTATAGATATGGTTGATTCAGCCATTAGTTAACTCCTCCGGAATTCGTTAATTGTTTGAAGCGATTCAGTTTTGCACGGACACTCAGGTCTAATTGTTGGTTCGCCAGCTCCAAACGCACACCACCGACTACTTCGTCGTCATGAGATTGACTCACAATAACGGTCTTAGCAGTAGTAAAGCGCGTTCGGATATTTTTTTCGATATCAGCTCGGAGAGCGGCGCTCAGAGGGTGCGCCGTAACAGCTGTAACTTCAACTATACCGCGATCAGCACGGACCTGCATTAGGTCTCGCATAACCGAATCAAGCTCGCTGGTACGGTGAGTCTCAAGTAAGTACGCGGCGATCTGACGGCTCAAATCAGCCTGGCTAGTTGTAGCCAGGTCAATTTTATCGGCCAAAGCAGCAGCAATTTTAAGCCGGGATACCTTCGTGGCCATTTAAGCTTTCTGCCCAGCTAGCGCACGATCAATCAGCACAGCGTCTTTTTTGGCATCAACTTTTTCATCGATAATAGCTTCGGTAGCATCGGAAATTAGTCCGACCAGCTCTGATTCAAGCTGTTTACGAGCTCGCTTGACGGCTTGCTCGGCGTTGGCCTCAGCTTCCTTGACAATGCCCACGGCCTTGTCCCGAGCCTTATCTTCAGCGGAACGGATGGTACTTTTGGCGGTGTTGGCAGCTTCAGCCAGGATGCCATCGGCTTCTAATCGAGCTTTGTGTAGTTCAGCAGTAACCGTTTTATCAAGTTCAGCCCTCTCTTTTTGCATTTGCTCACCCAGCTTGACACCGGATTCAATAGTATCGCGGCGATCTTGCAACACTTTTAAAATAGGTGCAAAAGCAAATTTGCGCAGCACAAGGTAAGCCAGCACGAACGTAACCAACTGAATAACCAGTGACGAACCACTAACGCCTAGAGCGCCAATACCGGAAGCTGGACTGTCAGCGCCAAATTGTGTAATCATTGTAATCATGTGTTGACTCCAGCTATAAAATCCTCTTATTTAACGATGAAAGTGCTGGCGAAGGCGAGCAGACCAAACAGCTCAACAATAGCCACGAAAACTAAAGCCTGACCGAAGAACTTCGCTGCTTCTGGGTTGCGACCTACGGCTTGTAAGTAATTACCACCAATGAGGCCGATGCCAATTGATGGACCGATAAAACCGAAAGCGATCATAAGACCCTTACCGATGATTGCTGTGTTAACCGCTTCTGCGAGATAAACCATTATTATTACTCCTTGATTATTATATTCATATTAATTACTGCCCTCAACCCGAAATACCCGTAGGTGTTAAGCCCATTTTGGCAGGAACGGTATCATGGGTCAAGGATTCTTCATGTTCAATTGCATGTTCGCTCGCGTGATTTACGGCGATCGCCAGATACATGAGACTAAGCACGGTAAAGATATAGGCTTGCAAAGCACCAACAAATAATTCAACAAGAGTGAAGGGTAGGGCACTAAGTGGCGCGGCGATATGACCAAGATATGAGAACACGGCAATCACAATTTCACCAATGGTGATGTTGAGGAATAAACGAAGCGACAGCGAGAAAGCCCGCGTCAGATCAGTTAACATCTCTAGTAATCCGATAACGAAATATAGTGGATTGAACGGGCTACCAACAAAGAAATGACGCATATACTTACCAAAGCCACCTGATTCTCGGATCGAAGCAGCGTAAACGAACAACATGGTAAATATACCGGCAGCTAGCGTGCCATCAAGGTCAGCGGTGAACGGACGAAACAGTGGCGTGTCACCTACGTGAAAACCTTCGCCAACGATTGGCAATAACCCCAGCCAATTGCTCATCAAGATAAAAAAGAACAAGGTTACAAAGAACGGCACATATTTGCGAGCTCGTGCTTTATCATCAAAAGCGCTTTCCACAAGGTTAACGATAAACTCAGCACCGGCTTCGATAAACTGCGAAAAACCACCTTTAGGCTTGACTGTGACGCGGCGGGCTACAGCGATCATCAACACAATAATGAATAGTGTG
Source organism: Saccharimonadales bacterium (SeqCode) (assembly GCA_038230395.1). Taxonomy (GTDB): domain Bacteria; phylum Patescibacteriota; class Saccharimonadia; order Saccharimonadales; family UBA4665; genus JBDSWU01. The sequence goes on from JBBRNI010000003.1 coordinate 39,291, forward strand.
CTGATCCAACCGTACAAAATTGAGTTAGTAATGTTGAGACCGCCAATGTGTGTTACGACGTTGGGTGCCACATGAACGTTAGGACCCGTTTGCGCGAAGCGGCTCAGCAAATTAGTAATCATTTGCTATCCTCACTCTTGAAAGTTTTAGCCATATATTTGTTGAGTTCCTTCAAAGTTCGACGTACAACCATAATCATGCCAACGATTGCCAGTAGCAGGCCGACAAGAGTGTAGATTGGTGTAGCATGCGGGTGCAAGTGATTGTCGAGAATGTGGCCACCAACAACAGGAATCAAAACCACCGATGCTAGTTGCCAGCTCATACTCAGGGTCAAACCAACCACGATGCTTTGCGGGTTAGCTTCGGAGTTGGTAACTGGCCGTGGCACAGTTGTAGGAGATTTGGCTGAGGCAATTGACTTAGTCATACGTAGCTACTATATCATCTTCTGTCTCTGTTGTTCAAGGTTAGCTTGTAAGCTAGATCACAAAACATGCCAGCAGGCCTAAGCCAAGGGAAAAATCATGTAATTTATATGCTTTACATTGTATAGTGTTATACTACAATCATGACTACAACTACAGACTCAAAAATTATTGTTTATAGCGCCACTTGGTGCGCCTTTTGTCACGCGGCAAAGGATTACTTTGACAAGATTGGCGTCAAATACACCGATGAAGATGTCGAAAAAAACCCAGCAGCCGGAATGGACGCTGTGGAAAAATCTGGCCAGCGCGGTATCCCAGTTATTGACATTGCTGGCGACATTATCGTCGGCTTTGACCGACCCAAAATCGACGCCGCCCTCAAGTCGCACGCCATTACCACATAGAAAATTTAGATAGGCACCTGCATACAGTATTGTCGCAAGGACTGAGGCAATAAATAACTGGTTTATTTACCTATATATGATATAATAGGTGAATGTATCCTACTCATGAATCTCTTGAAACTACTTTTGTACTATATCTTAATGAACAGCTATATGAGCCTGCTAGTGGCCAAGAAGAACTAGCTTCTCCGGATGTTACAAAGATATTTGTTAAGTTATGTAGCGGTGTCGACCCGGAAATCGACATTAACAATCCAACGCAACTAGACCGCGAAGATATTGGATTAACAGCGCTTCGATTCGTGCGTACTTTGGCTGACCTAGGTGATACAACTGTGTCAGCTACGCAACAATCAGATGCTCGTAGCCCAAGATTTAAAAAAAATGGCATAGAAAGGCATCTGAAACGGCAGGTAGAGGATTCATTAGATGGCCTTAATCCACGGGGCAGCGATCCTACTAATGCCCAACAAGTCCAGTTGGACACCGAGCACAAATATATTAAGCTTGTCGATACATATGGTCGCTATTTCCCAGAAGCTACTCTAATGCGTCAATTATGCCAAGCATTACACGATAATAAGCTTAATCAAGCGGCATTATGTGCAAGGGACGCTTTGATAGCAATGGGTATGGCTATAGATGATAAACTCAATGAACAAATAGCCCAAAAAGATGGCGGCTGAACAGCAATAAAGGAGTAGATTCATGGCATTTGAAGATTACAAAAATAAGCCATCAGTGGTGGTGGTGTACACCGGAGACAGCAAGGGTAAAACTAGCGCCTCGCTGGGGCTGATGACACGCGCCCTCGGCAACCGATGGAACGTGGCATTTATACAGTTTATTAAGTATTGGGGTGTTGGTGAGCACGTGTTTATTCGTGATATACAACCAATCTATAAAGACCAGCTGTACTTTTATAAAGGTGGCAAAGGTTTTTACGCGGCCGGGGATTTAAGCGAGCAGCACGTTAGCGAAGCCCAGCACAAACAAGCAGCTTTAGATACCTACAACGAGGCTTACGCGGCGGCCACTAGTGGCAACTACCAGCTGGTAATTTGCGACGAAATTAACAATGCCGTTCATGACGGGCTATTGACCGTAAAACAGCTTGAAAAATTACTAATTGATCGCTCTCCAGATACAAGTTTGTGCCTGACTGGTCGCAACTTCCCAGAGTCACTGCTCAAGCACGTAGATATTGCCACCGAAATGCACAAAATAAAACATCATTTCGATGACAAATTCCTTGCCAACAAGGGCATTGATTTCTAGCAGATTTTAGTGTATTATATGCTTTATGGTTATCCCAGAACAACTTTCTGGCTATTCTTTCTCACCACTTGAAGGCCGGCGTGAGCTGACTATCCCTGTCAGCGAACTGATGGAAGAGCTAATGCAAGAAAGCTTTGAGCAAGCCGAAAAAGCTCTGCGTATTGGTAATACGCCCGTTGGAGCAACATTACTTGATATGGACACTGGCCAGCAGTGGTCGGCTCATTCCATTGATAAGGTTAATCGCAAGCTTGATGACCACGCTGAGCAAATTGCCTATCGAACTGCATCACCTATTGTCCGTGATCAATTAGCCCGTTGCGCCTTAGTTTCAACATTTGAACTATGTACCATGTGCGCCACTACTTATGCCCAAGGTGCTATTGGCACAATTATCGTTGCCCTACAGCGCAAAGACTTATTACGCGCCGACGGCACAGCGATATTACGGCCTCGTCAGATCAACATGCCTGAAGTATTAGCTGACTCTATTGGCACAACCAATGTCTATGTCAATTTAAGAGCCATCGAATCGCTCGAACTGTGGCGAAAATGGGATGACCGACGTCAGCTTCAGTCACGTACACTGGGCGAAGCTGAGTCACTATAGCCGTTATTTGCTACAATATACCCATGAAACTAACACTATATCTTTTTGTCGGCTACCCGGGGGCGGGCAAGACACACGTGGCCAAATTGATTGAAGATCGAACTGGGGCAGAGCACCTGTGGGCTGATTGCATTCGTCAGGAACGTTTTCCAAACCCTACTCATTCTCGAGCCGAAAGCAAGCAACTTTACGACGAGCTAAATGCCACAACCGCGCAACTACTGGCGAGTGGCAAGAGCGTTATATTTGATACCAATTTTAACTTTCATAATGATCGACAGCTATTACGACGAATCGCTACCGACAACCTTGCTACAACGGTATTAATCTGGGTAAACACACCCAAAGCCGTCTCACACCAGCGGGCTGTGCACGGCAAAGTGAGCCGCAATGGCTACGCCGTTAACATTACCGAAGCTGATTTTGAGCGTATGGTGGGGAATTTTCAACCGCCACACGAGGATGAGCACGCCGTTACTATTGATGGCACTCGGCTGGATCCACTGGTCGTCTACCAAGTGCTTGGTATATAGCAGCACTACCCTTATGGACGACAACAGTTGTTAAATCGAGCTTAAATTACTAGTTGACTGACAACAGGCGCATTACACTTCGGCTATGCCTCGTTCTAACTCTAACCGCCGACGTAAATCTTTAGTAGCCGTACTAGTCAGTATTATTCTGTTTGGACTCTACCTTATACTGCAGCCACATACTGCAGCCACGCAGTGCCATTAAACAGACAGTTGTCAGCAACGACCCAAGCGCCTATTCCATCGACCACTTCGTTGATTGCGATACTATAGCAGTTAACATGAATGGAAACGTCGAAAAAGTCCGATTTATTGGTATTGACACGCCCGAAACTCACAAACCAAACACGCCTGTGCAGTGCTATGGACCAGCAGCCGCAGCGTTCACCAAAACCTCTATCAGATCCCAAAAAGTCAAACTAGTTGCTAACAGTCAGAGTACCAATCGTGATAAATATAACCGCCTGCTTCGCTATGTCTATTTAGCGGATGGTACCAATCTTAACGAGCTACTCATTACAACTGGCCATGCTTTTTATTATCCATATTTTCCATTTACAAAATCTGACCAGTTCGCAGCCGATCAAGCCACTGCTAAATCTGCTAATTTAGGACTGTGGGGCAATTGCAGCCCAATTGCCAAAGATGGTGGCGGATATGTTTCTAATAATCAATAGAACGATAAGTGTTAGTCAACTTAGTCAACAAAGCTAGCTGGATTGACCCTAATATTTGTAGCCGCAGCAAACAACTTGGCGAACGAAAAGCGCTCAGTATAGGGGTTGTACCCTCGATACAATAGTTTAATTGGCACGTAGAACACCAGAACTAATGCTATAGCGGGGTACATGTGGCGCTGAGCCGTACGACCGTGGACGGCGTAGGTTTTTGGGTTCTGCAAAGCGTAGGGAACAAAGCTGAGATATGACGAGTCAAACCGCCGGAGCGACAAGTTAGCATGTAGTCTTGGGTCAAACACGACCCGTTGTTGTTCGTCTTGCAAATCATGCAGATGCACCGCTAAATCGAAATCCTCGTGCAAGCCTTTGCTAGCGCAAGTTTCAGCACGCACCTTCAGCCAGCTAGCGCGGCGAAGTGCCATATTTGCGCCTTGCAAAAATACTTCGCTGCCCATGCCATTAGCAATCCGTTGCCGAAAGAATAACTCAAGGCGGCTCGCAGCCACACGCCAGGGTAAATCATGGTAGCTAATCGAGCCGGAAACCGCGGCAATTGTATGGTCAGCCATAATCTGGGTAACTTGCGTAGTCCAGTCAGTGTCCAGAATCGTATCAGCGTCTAGGCGGCCAATAATCTCACCCTTGGACGTGTTAAAGCCGGTGTTACGGGCATGCACCACACCTTGTTTTGACTCGTTCAATACCTGAACAAAACTAAAGCTACGAGCAACCGCTACCGTTTCGTCAGTCGAGTTATTGTCAACCACAATCACTTCGTATGGCGCTACCATCTGGCGGCTAATGGATAGCAGGCAAGCCCCTAAAGCTTCGGCTTCGTTGTATACTGGAATGACGATACTTATTCGTAATAATTTTGTCTGAATCATGCCCTCTAATCATAGCAAACAACACCTGAAAACTAGCCCTAAGAATAGTCAATCCGGACCACTTAGCGCCTGGCGAATTATAGTCACTTGGTTCTTCCCAGGTGGCTTACCCAAACAACGCTGGGCGCGTAGGTTATTACTAGGATTCTTGTGCTTTATAGTGCTAGTAACTAGCGGTATGTACGGCGTTGCGGAGTGGTATATACACAGCCAACCAAATACGCCCACTGTCGTTGGTGTCAGCTTCATACCTGACTATGCTCGCTACCTCGGCGTTGAACCCCATGAAACACTCCAAGCGTTACTGCACATCGGCGTCCGCCATTTACGCCTTGTCAGTTACTGGAGTGACATTGAACCGGTTCAAGGAAGCTATAACTTTGATGAGCTAGACTATGAAATGCAACAAGCTCAGAACGCTGGCGCTACAGTAACGTTATCTGTTGGGCTCCGGCAACCGCGTTGGCCAGAGTGCCACGCCCCTGACTGGATAAACACCTCGCTGCCAGAATCAGCTTGGGTACCGCAACTTAACGACTACATGAGTGCGGTTATTAATCGCTACAAAGATAGCCCAGCCTTGCAAAGCTACCAGCTTGAAAACGAGTTTTTCAACCACTTTGGTAGCTGCACCAACTTTGATCGCACCCGGCTCGACAGCGAACTTTCCCTGGTGCACCGGCTCGACAGCAAACATCCAGTCATCATCACCCGCAGCAATAATTACGCCGGCTTTTCAACCAGTGCGCCACTACCAGATCAAATTGGTATCTCGGTCTATCGCCGAGTCTGGGACTCAATGCTTACCCGCCGCTATTTGCAGTACCCATTCCCGTCATGGTACTACGGCTTTTTGGCAGGCACGCAGCAGATCCTCACGGGTAAACCATCGATATTACATGAGCTACAGACGGAACCGTGGCCACCAAACGGCAAGGATATTCTGGGCACTAGTTTGGACGAGCAAAATAAATCCTTTGATGCTAAACGCCTAGCGAGCACCGTCAAATTTGCTAAAAATACTGGCATAAAACAGATCGACTTGTGGGGGGGCGAATACTGGTATTATCGGATGACTGTGTTGCATGACCCCACTGTTTGGAACGAAGCTAAAAACGTCTTTGCCCAGCCCCCTAGCCAACAGAGGTAAGTTGCGGCATACTATAGCCCATGGCCAAGAAGAAACCAGCGACTAAAAAAACCATTCAAAATCGGCGAGCACGACACGACTACGAGCTCGGCGATAGTTTTGTCGTGGGCCTAGAGCTATCTGGCGCCGAGGTCAAAAGCCTGCGTATGGGTCATGGCCAGCTACGTGGCGCCTACGTGACCATCAAACAAGAAGAACTATTCCTAATCAATGCTGCCATAAACGGGACTAGTGGGATACCAATCACCGAATCAGACCAGACAAGAGCCCGCAAACTACTTGCCAAGCGCCGCGAAATTGACCATCTAGTAGCTGCCAAACAGCAGGGCAAAACCATCGTTCCGTTAGAACTATTAACTGGTGGACGCTTTATCAAACTCCGCATCTCTGTAGGCAAAGGCAAGAAGAACTATGACAAACGCCAGACCATGAAAGCCCGCGACGAGTCACGCAACATGCAAGCCGTTCTTAAATCGCAACGTTAACTTAGGTTCATAGCACCTACAATACCGCCGCTAAGGTGTTGCGCAGGGCAGTGCCATCAGTTATAATTTGCGGAGTTACCAATATTCCGGCTTAGCTCAGTGGTAGAGCGTCTCGCTGTTAACGAGAATGTCGCTGGTTCGAGCCCAGCAGCCGGAGCCAAGATGCTTATGCTTAAAAGACTTCTCCGGAAGTCTTTTTGTTTTGTTATACTCAGGCTATGCTTAAACAGCTCGGTTTAATCTCAATCCTATCGATGTGGGTTGCAACATACGCACTTTTAAAGCTGCATTTACCCGATTCTGGCAAGACAATCAGTCAGCACGCTGCAAAGGACTCTAGATATCATGTGACTTATGCACTTGTCGAGATTGGTGTTTCAAGCTTATTTACGGTCTTCGTCTTTGGTTGGTTAATACCTACGCTAAAACTTAATACTTGGTATACAGCTGGTGCAATTATTGGACTGTTGGGTACGTTCATAGCAGCAATCATACCTGATAGAGCAGGGGTGCAGCGAAGAGTTCACCAGTTGGGCGCTTACAGCATGGCTATGTCGCTCATTGTAATGAATCTAGCGCTGATTGCTAGCCCCACAGTAAGTTTGATAGCACGCACCGCATCTGGACTGGGAGTGACATACATGATATCTGGCTCGCTCATCGCCTTGTATCGACCGTCAATATATCGCAAGAACGCTCTCATCTTGCAGATCCTGTACTTTATGTCGTTCCATATACCAATCCTCCTCGCTGTGTATGCCTAATTTGCGAAGCTCACCTATTAGGGGGAGCCAGACCAAGCAGAGAAAGGTGCAGACCTAGTTCCTAGACCTGAATTAACTTCTCTCCTTGGTCAAGCCAAGAAACTATGTGCCGATTACAAGCTACAAATGTTGGAACCGTCTGAAAGGGCGGTTCTTTCATCTCACCCCTGTAATTTAGTTCTAACCCAGCCCCTCCCGTCACGGCGGAACAAGCAGGCTAAATGTCGACCCGTTCCCTAGACCTGTGCCTGGCACTAAAGAGCCCTAGCATCGTTTGCACGGTTATTCGTATTGCTTTGCGTTTTCGATAAAATCAGCAAACTCTTCGGAAAACTTAGGGGCATTTAAGCTAAACCAATCATCCATTTTCTTAGCATCCAGACCATACACTGGCCCTGATTCGGGCAAAAATAATGCCTCATAATTCGGATTATACCCAAGCCTAATAGCTAAAATACTGTAACGCGCACCGATATTATCATTAAGGTTAGAGGCGAGTAGCTTTCTGTAAATTTCAAGCGATAACCTGATGTTACCTTGTTCCCATTGTAGTAACGCGAAATTACATAATGCTCGTATGATATGCCTGTTTTCGAGCCACCCCCATGGCAGGCTTGTTGGGTAGTTGCCATTCGCGTTTGCAACCTTGTGCAAGGCTTTAAGATAGGCATCCCACAATAACCGCGAATACTCATCATAGTCTTCTTCATCGTATTCAATTTGGGCTTGAAATAGGTACGTGTCTAGGAACTGTTCATCAGTTTTGATAAGCCTGACCATGGACTTTTTGACGGCTGACAACGAAATTTGCTGAGATTGGAATTGCTCTGTAATTTCATAATACTCGTCGATTACAGCGTGATCTTCATCCATAAATTCGGCAGGTTGTTTAACCCTCTTGGGATTACCTTGTAATAAAGCGATATCGCTCCTTTTTAAGGGATTGGTCGCTTTTTCTGCTCGGACTTTTGATATTCTTGGCTTCATGCTTTCAGCCTTCTGTACCTAGTCGTACTGCCCATTCCTACGCGTTCGACTTGCTTCATTTCTGTTAATCTTGCGAGTGACTGGGAGACAGTCGACCGCGCAACGCCCGTGGCTTCGGCAATTTGGCCAGGGGTAGCTTCGGTAACTTCTCCAAGATACATCCAAACTTTAAGTTGGTTCGGTGATAATATTTTTTCGATTTCTTGACCTAATAAAAGAGCGATTGCGTGATTAACTTGCTCCAGTGAAACACCGAGGAAGTATTTTGCCCAAACGGCTATCGACTCCGTATCAGTACCAAACGTCGTCTGACTCCCCCGCAAAGCAATATAGTACTCAGCCTTTGTATCTTCAATAAGCTTTTCAAATGATACGTACGGCACGTACTCATAGCCAGCACGAAGTAGCAACAGGTTCGTCAGTAGCCGAGACAAACGTCCATTGCCATCAACGAAAGGGTGGATTTTCAGAAACTCGACAATAAAGGCAGCAGTAACGATCAGGGGATGGCTTTCGGCTGACACAAGAGCAACATTCGCCCAATCAACAAGCTCCTGCATTGCTTTGGGAGTCATAAAAGCAGGTGTCGTGTCAAAGAGAACGCTGAGTACCTTGCCACTTTGGTCAGTCATTTCAACCCGATTTTCAAGGTTTTTGTACTTACCTTTATGGCGCTCGTCTTTCTCGGAGTACTTCAGTAGCTGATTATGAAGATGCAGTATGAGATTTTCGGTGAGCGGCATTTCGGCATAGCTCTCAAAGACCGTTTGCAAAACTTCATAATAGCCACGAACCTCTTGAGCGTCTCTGTCGGCCATCTTTTGCATGGTCAAGCCACGCATTAACTGCTCAACCTCCTCATCCGATAGCTTTGAGCCCTCTATGCGAGTCGAAGCGCCAGTGGAAGTTGCCAATACTGATCTGCGTAAACGATTCAATACTTGCGGGCTCAGATTAGCGCCACCTACCCATCGCCCCTTCAGCTCATCGATCTGTGCAACGATAAGGTAGGTTGATTCATTAAGCCCGGCGATACGTTTCTGTAAGTTTTTCATAATCTCTTATAAAGTATATATGAGATTATACTAGATTGCAAGAGATCCGATTCATAGGGCTCACGAAAGAAAGATTTTGACAGGGGTAGAATGTAAGCTACACTACAGCGAGTCTGAAGAATCAGGCGGTAATTGAGTTCGGTTCGAATCCAGCCTCCGGAGCCGAGCTTAAGTACTTTACAGATCTATATGTTTATGCTATTATCTAAATATGTCTAAAGATCATCAACCGCATATGTTGCGTGCGCAACTAAATGAGTGGTGTGGCGGAACTGAACCTCCTACAATCGTCACTGAAGACCCACAAGAAGGGTTATTAAAAATTGATATTTACCACGAAGGCGATAACCTCCATGTTGGCCAAATTTTAAAACCTACGGCCTTAGTAGAATTTGCAGTGCCTCCTAATGTGAGACTAAGCATTCCTCAAATCGGTGATTACGCATACCGGGCTATTGCTTCTAAGCAATAATTTTTGCTGATTATGAGTTTTAAGGCTGACCAGTAGAGAGCCACATAAAGAGTCCCTCGCAAGAGGGTCTTTTTATTTAGCTTTGAGCGCCGGACACCAGAACCTGATGCCATAGGCATACTAGTTCGGTAAAGCAAAGTCACGCGCATTAATGCAACCCGAGCATGACTTTGCGGCAGGGCTCAGCGACCCAGCAGCCAGAGCCAAGAGTATAAATTTTATAGATTATCCGCTAAGTATTCATACTAGTAGTTTTTATTTGTTGATTTTAATGACTAATCTGGGCAAGCGCTATACAATGCTGTTTATGAAACTCTCTGGGCAGGCAAAAAAAATAACTCCCAAAGTATTGATCATTGGAATCATTACAATTGTAATAATCGGTTTTGTTTTTGTTCGGTGGCAAGGGGCCGCCAGCTGCACATCTATCGAAAAGTATGACGTCCTGAAGGGTCAGTGTTATTTCGAGTGCGATAGTGATCAACAATGTCAAAAACTGAGCAAGCGGGTCGATGCCGAACTAAATCAAAACTTCGCACAATCCCAGACAAAAACCGCACCAAAAAAACCTGCTCCAGTCCCAACACTAAGTCATGGTGACTTATACAACTCCACTTCGACGGGTAGCGAAACAAAGGGCACCATTTATACCGTGAACCCGCATGGGTTACAGCCAGCCCCAACGATTGAGCACCAAAATCTGTGGCAACTGGTAAACAAACTTATAGGCAGGGATGTGGCGCAACAGCGTTTGCTTAGTTTCGAAGTTTTTGATGATGCTAATAATGACACTGCGGCAGCGGTCTGGCGAAGTGACAACCCAGCCAAATGGCATATGAGCGTCAATCAAGCATTTGCATCTCAGGACAAAAAAGATTTAATCCGCACCGTCATACACGAATACGGCCACATCCTGACACTTTCAGATAACCAAGTCGGCGAGGTGCAAGGTGCCTGTCCTCGACTGCAACTGAGTGAGGGTTGTGCCAGCGGTAGCTCGTATATAAACAGTTACTACGGTCGGTTCTGGAAAAACTACGATTTGACAGCTGGGCAGGCAGGAGAATTATCGCAATCAGATGCAGCCAGCCTTTACGCCAATGAACCACAAGCATTTGTTAGCGAATACGCCAGTACCAACATCGCTGAAGATGTAGCTGAAAGTTTTGCTGATTTTGTAGTCAAAGCTAAACCGACTGGTTCTGCCATAAAAGACCAAAAGATGCGGTTTTTTTATAATTATCCCGAACTAGTTGTCCTCCGCGAAAGAATGCGTTCCGCCGCCGCAACAGTGGTCCTGTAGATATTTAACTTATGCTAAGGTTCGCGAGCGGCCTAGGGAAGTAGGCATAAGCACTAGTTATGGGTAAAGTCTTTGTAAACAACATATTTATATAATACTTATGCTAAAATTACGGAATGGAACCACAAAACAACCCAACCCCAGAAAACATAAATCCAATGCCACAAAGGCATGCTAATAATCCAAATAGCAAAGCTGTTAATTTTTTATCGATACTAATCGTTCTAATCCTTATCATATTAGGAGGAGGGGCATTTGTTGCTAAGAAATCATTAGACAGCAAAGACAATCAGCTGAGAACAGTTCGAGCCGAAAAGGAATTAGTAAATAGTAAGTTATCCAAGGCTCAAGCAAAAATAGATCAGCTTGATAGCCCCATCAGGAAAGCAAACGACGAAAAACGAAAAACAGACTTAGCATATTTTACGGCCGCAATAAGACAATATAAAAAAGACAATCGTACCTATCCATCTACAGAGCCTACAACTTTTAAAAAGCAATTTGTGGACGTATATATAACCCCTAAACTACCCAATTTTATTGATCCTAATACAAAGCAAAATTACTCACTAATTCCAGTTGCTCAAGTCCAAACACCTCCTGGTATAACTCTTGGTTCTATGCAATACCAGTGGGCCGGTGAATGTGCAGGCAGTGAGTTCAAGGATGTGACTGACGATTCAAAAGCTGCTGCCAGAGTACTACTTGAGACAGGTGAGACGTTCTGTCTAAATGTATAATTGCGGACCAACCACCCTGTTATAAATGCTTATTAAGGATTCTTCTGAAGTCTTTTTGCTTTGCTAAACTGCCGGCATGGAAGATAAACTGCTTGACTTAGTAAAGTAGCGTTAGCCCAGTGAGGGGTGTACTATACGTTTATGAATAAAAATACTCCTGAGTTTAAACGTGTTCATGAATTTTTGAAAAAGCATCAGTTTGGCGTGCTGTCTACAGCCGGAAAAGCTGGAACCGCATGGGGGGCTGCGGTATATTTCGTAACTGACGACGATCTCAACATTTACTTTGTAACACGTGTCGGGACGTTCAAATACAAGAACATCGAGTCACAGCCGTTCGCGGCGCTAACCGTAACTGAAGGTGAGGCCCAAGTTACAGTTCAACTTTCCGGCGAAGTATCAAGACTGCCTATCAACAAATACATGGACATCTTCTTTGATAAGTTTGCCGCGATGCGCCCTGAAGGTGACTATCACTGGGCACCACCAATCGACAAAGTACACGAAGGTAACTACATGCCGCTTCAGTTAACCCCATCACACCTACAATATGCTGATTACGGTAAGCGTCGAATTGAAGTTCACGGAAACTATATAGAGCAAATTATACCTGCGTCCAAATAGACTACTTAGTTACAAAGCTGCGAAGATCTTCTTTAATTAAATAGAAACACCTTAGTTGCGGAACACAGGTGTCCTAGACTCCAATCCAAAACGCAATTCTAAGTAGCGGCGACAGCCGCTACCGCAGCTAAACCAAAAAGCATCTCTGCTCAGAACTTGTAGACTAGTAGTTGTCGAAACAACTAATTCACAAGGAGAACAGAGATGCCCTTCCATATTACACAACCAGAACGCGTAGCGCTAAGTGTCATGCTTCGCCTCGGGTACAACCAACGGCAGATAGCCGACGAGATTGGCGTCCACCCAAGCACCATTTGCCGCGAGCTACAACGTGGTGCTCATGCGGCCACCGGCCACTACCATGCAACGGTGGCTCGGCGACGCGCAGCGACCGTGAGAGTAACGGCTAACCAGCATCTGCGTAAGCTGCTCGGTAATGTACCGCTTGAGGCGCTGGCAGCGGCCAAACTGGCCCTCCATTGGAGTCCGGAGCAAATAGCTGGACGGTTGAGAGCGCAGGGTGTAACCCTGCGGGTCTGTGCCCAAACCATCTACGACTGGCTCTACCAATTCCGGCGAGATCTACTGGTGTATCTGAGAAGCCAAAAGCAGCATTACCGCCGGACACGATCCAACACGCTACGCAAGCAGCAGCGCGCAGCGCTACTTGCCAAGCGCCGCATTGACCAGCGACCAGCTGGTGTAGCAGGCCGGCGAACCTACGGCCACTGGGAAGGTGACACCATGGTGAGCCGACGTGACACCGCCCGGCTTGGTACACTAGTCGAACGCAAGAGCGGCTACCTGCGAGCGTTTACGCTCGCCAGCGGAGAGAGCAATGGCTTCGCCCGGGCGGCAGCTGCGGCACTGCACAGTATTCCTGGCAGTTACCGCCGGACCATGACGCTGGACAACGGTACAGAAATGCAAAGCTACGAACTCCTCGAGCGACTAGCGTCGCTCCGCGTCTTCTTTGCCTATCCTTACCACAGTTGGGAACGAGGTACCAACGAAAACACTAACGGCCTACTACGGCAGTACTTTCCAAAACAAACGAGCTTGGCCGTTAGCCAGGAGCAGCTTGACCTAGCGGTCCAGCTGCTAAATACTAGGCCTAGGAAACGACTAGGCTACCGGACACCAGTAGAAGTCTTTGAGGCAAAGTGGTAGTGTTGCGTTTGGAACTGGAATTCAGCTGTGTTGTGTTGACTTATACTCGTTTCTGTGGTATTGTAAATGGTGAAAACTAATCTATGCGGGTTTTACCGTCGTAGCCGGGAGATTGTGATGAGTTCAAAAGGAATTACTAAGATTATAGTTACTACTATGGTAGCTATGAGTGTACTGTTTAGCGCCAGCGTTTCGGCCGCAACAGTATCGTTTGCCACCGTCCGTGACTGTGACGCTAATGCCGTTATGTATTGTGGCGCCATGTCCATTCCCGAACTGACTCAAAAGTACAACTCAAACAAGAGCACGCAGGCTATTTACGGCTACTTCGGCATTAGCTCCAAAGCCATCAGCACCATAAATGAAGGTGTAGTTGCTGGCCATGTCACCAAAAGCGGTGAAGTGCTAGTAGACAGCAAAGTTGTAGCAAAAAACGCCGTAACTGTTGGTCGTCAGAATATAGCCGGCAGCACAGCAGTCCCAGTAGGTGGAACAACCTTTTATACTCGTCCGCCAAGTGTTTCATTCCTCAGCAACAGTCTCGACGCATTCGTTGTTTTAAACAGCAATGGACAATTCCAATACGCTGTCCTGGCTAGTTGTGGTAACGCAGTTCGCGCTACGAATGTTGTACCTACTCCAGTCCCTACCCCTACACCGGTGCCTACTCCAACTCCAACCCCCACTCCAGTTCCAACACCGGTGCCTACTCCAACTCCAGCACCAGTCATTACTACGACACCAGTAGCTGTAAAATTACCAAATACTGGCCCAGGCTCAGTAGCAGTACTATTTACTAGTGCGACCCTTGTTGGTAGCCTAGCTCACCGTTTGTATTCCCGTCGCCGCGCAAATTGATACGCAACGTACCATGATTTTCCCGAGGACGTTAGAGCCACCATGCTGGCATTCGAATCGGCCGTGAGACTACGCCTTCAGGATGAAACAACTACCGACTCGCCACAAAACTCATAATTTATTAAGCGTATACTAATCAGATGATAGTTAGTGGTATATGGTTTTTGATAATAATTGGATTTTTGCTTACCAGCGTCGTCCAAGGCATGATGTTTATGTTTACGCACCATGTTAATAATATCCTAATATACGCCGTTATAGGGCTAGTGCTCACAGGAGGCTTAGAGGGTATTTTGGTATTGCGTTTACGCTCGACAATCACTAGCTATTCCAGGTATTGGCATTCAAGCGCAAAGCATGACCCTACACATCTATTATATGTAGCGCTTGGTGACTCGGCAGCCCAAGGTATTGGGGCGTCGTCTATAGATCATAGCTACGTCGAAATAGTGGCACGTCATATTGCTAAACAGACGGGCAGGGTAGTTGACGTAGTGAACCTGAGTAAGAGCGGTGGTAAGCTCCGCGATGTGCTGACTGATCAGCTGCCAGAATTATCTAAATTAAAGCCTGACTTTGTGACGATTGATATTGGCGCTAATGACGTAGTTGGCGGCACGTCTCGTGATGAGATGACGCATGGGTATGACCAGCTCATAAGTCAACTGCGTGTGTACCCGGTAGTTTTTGCCAACATACCAGATTTTATGTTAGGCACTCAACAACAAACAACTCAAGACATGAATAAAGCCATCAAAGAGTTGTGCTTGCACTATGGTGTAAGGCAAGCGGATTTAAATGAAGCTACTATACGAAAGATGTGGGCTCTGAATCAGTTCGCAGCCGATGGATTTCACTCTAGTAATGCTGGACACAGTACTTGGGCTAGCGCTTTTATACCAAGTATCGATAAATTAATAGGGACAGATGCTGCTTGATTGAGTCGCAAATGATACAATAGTATTGAATTACTCACGAATAAAAATTAACAGAAACAAAACAGAAATAATATTACACGATGATAAAAAATCACTCCGACGACCCAAATGTGGTACTTGCTGCCGAGCATGCCTCTAGTATAATCCGCGAAACATTGTCACAACTACCAAAGGCCACGAGCTTTGATTACGGTGGCCATGACTTAAAAATTGGTGAATACCAAGTATGCGCTACCTGCACGCAGCCGATCGCTGAGGCACAGCAAGCAAACACAGCTTTACTAGCTCAAGCTGACCAACTAGACGACCCTGTAATAGCCGAGCACCTACATTTAGCGGCTCAGCTATTTAAAATCGAAGCTGAAGCGGCAATTATTCGCGCTGAATTTCATAACGGACAAGGCACTGAGACTATTCTGAATACAATACTCGGCTTCTTATACGACCGCGGCGTACGAGATGAGTTTGAGCATAATCATAGTGCCAAGGGCAACTCATGAACTTCGACGAACAAGTCGAGCGACATCTCGCCAACCTTCGTAAACTTATAACACCAACGGGCTTATTTTTGGCCTCTAGCAAGAATGTCGAAACAGGCTACGATAAGGCCTGGTTGCGTGACAATGTCTACGAAGCTTTAGCTTTTGAATACGCCGGTGAGTGGGATGTGGTCGCCAAAGATTATCACACACTTCTAGACATATTCGATAAGCATATCGACAAAATAAACTGGGCAACAACAAATAAACCATTCGAAAGTTGGCAGTTTATACATGCCCGTTATAATCCTGAAACACTCGAAGAATTCTGGGAATCGTGGGGTAATAAACAGCACGATGCTATTGGGGCGGTACTCTTTAAATTAGCTGATTTCGAAGCACAAGGTCGCAGCGTTCTGCGTAACGAGAAGGACCGACAAACAGTCCAGACACTGATCTATTACATCTGTAATGTTGAATACTGGCATGACGCAGATAGCGGCATGTGGGAAGAAAATGAAGAAGTCCATGCCAGCTCAATAGGCGCAGTGCTGGCTGGTCTCAAAAAGTGGCAAGAGGTCGGCGGTATGGACGTCGACCAAGACGCTGTCGACCGTGGGCAAGCCGCCCTAGATCAGCTATTACCCCGTGAATCAGAATCCAAGTTTACCGACTTAGCACTGCTATCATTAATCTACCCTTATAACGTTGTGAGTGATGATATGGCGGAGCAAATAGTAGAGAACCTCGTTTATCATCTTGCCAAGGATAAGGGTGTAATGCGTTACAAGTTTGACGCTTATTATAATAAAAATACGGATGGCTACTCCGAAGAAGCGGAGTGGTGCTTTGGACTATCATGGCTAGCGATTGCCTATAAGCATTTGGGTGATGATGACAAAGCCCGTGAGTATCTAGATAAAGCTACGGCGACTATCACTCAGGATGGTAAAATTCCGGAGCTATACATGTCGCACACCGATGAAGCCAACGAAAATACGCCGCTGGGTTGGTCCGAGAGTATGTACGTCGCAGCCTTGTTCGCGTTGCAGTCGTAACAGCATCGCCCAGAATAATCTCCAGGCCACGCTATACTAGTACGGTGAAGCTTACTATTGATCAACTCTGGCACGGCACGTTCAAGCAACCGTACCGATTAGTAAAAACCCATGATCATGGCAGTGGACCTGGCGTGGTGCTGCTCCATGGTATTGGCAGATCAGGTCGGGTCTGGCAATCCGTTAGTAATATGTTAACAATGGGTCAGCCAGCCTGCAGAGTTGTAGCTTATGACTTGCTTGGGTTTGGCGAGTCACCAAAACCCGAGTGGCTTGACTATACTGTCGATGACCATGCCAGCGCCGTAATCAGCGAAGTTACGCGGCTTCGCGGTTCAATCCCAGTAATATTAGTTGGTCATTCAATGGGATGCTTGGTGGCGGTTCGAGTCGCCAGTCTGCGACCAGACTTGGTCAAGCATCTGGTGCTATATGAAATGCCATTATACGAAGGACTGCCGGAAAAATGGCGCTATAAAGCCCGAGTAAACACTTACTTCCAATTTTATGACTGGTTAACTCGCCAGAATCCGACATTTGACGATCTTGATAAGCGTTTTAGACAACGAATTATGACTCGAGTTGTCGGAAGCGAGCTGACTGCTGACACTTGGCAACCGTTTATAAAGAGCCTCAAGAATACTGTCATGGAACAGTCCGCGGCCAAAGATTTACCATTACTTACTATGCCGGCTGATATCATTTACGGTAGCCGTGATATGTTTGTTATAAAGGGAACTGTCCAAAAAACCTTAGGTCTGGATTCCAAAATGGTCACCACGCATACCATTAGTGAACGCCACGTTTTATCCACAAATGCTAGTAAATTTATTGCTAATCGGGTTCAATCCGCATTAAGACAGCCTCGTATTGGTAGCTGAATTTTAGCTTTAAAGATTTAAATTAGTTCTCTGAACCGAGCTAAGCCCTAGATTAATCTATGATGCCTTTTTTAACGTCTTCGACCCAGGCACGGGCGTTCTGAAAAATTCGCAGCCATGGGGAGTCTGGACCCCAGTCATCGGGTGACCAAGAAAGTTGACGAGTCATAAAAGCTCGCTCAGGATGAGGCATCATAATAGTGGCCCGGCCATCTGGAGTTGTTAGTGAGGTAATGCCTTGCGGCGAGCCATTAGGGTTTAAGGGATATTGCTCGGTAATGTCATGGCTATTATCACTGAACTGCATTGGTACCAAATTATCCTGCAGCGATTGCTCTCGTTGCTCGTCACTGTCAAAGACAGCTTGACCTTCACCATGGGCAACAGGAACTAGCAAATAGGAACCAGCCATGTCTTTGAAAAATAACGAAGGAGATTCGTTAATTTTGGTTAGTGATAATCGAGCCTCAAATTGTTCGGATTTATTTTTCAGGAAACGCGGCCAGTTTTCGGCGCCGGGTATTAATTCTTTGAGAGCTGATAGCATCTGACAGCCGTTACATACTCCAAGAGCAAAGCTGTCAGGCCTTTCAAAAAAGCTGGTGAACTGTGCACGTAATGATTTTTTGCTTAGTATGGTTTTAGCCCAGCCTTCACCAGCGCCAAGTACATCACCATACGAGAAGCCGCCGCAAGCTACCAGACCAACAAAATCATCGAGCTTAACACGGCCACTAAGTAGATCGTTGAGATGAACATCTACGGCAGTGAATTGGGCCTTATCGAAGGCCGCGGCCATCTCTACATGTCCATTAACACCTTGTTCTCTGAAAATCGCTAGCTTAGGCTTAGTGTCGTAGGCTTGGGCAAGTGGACGAGCCTTATAAATCGGAGCCAGCCCCTGATCAGCATCATCTTGCAGGCTTACATATTCCTGATCAGCGCAGTCTGAGTTATCACGTAAGCGCTGCACCTGGTGGCTAGTATCGCTCCACCAGGATTCTAACTGAGCACGCGAGTTTTGATACAGCAGTTTTTCACCGTCATATATACTAACGAGTTGCGTCATGGTAGGCGAGCCGATTTTATAAATTGTGGCGCCCATAGACTGTGTTAGCGAAGACATAACTACCTCAATATCTGTAGATTGTACTTGCACGACCGCTCCGAGTTCCTCGCTAAACAGTCGCTCCAGGTCAGTGCCGGGCATGGTCGACAGATCAATGTCCAGTCCGCAGCGACTGGCGAATGCCATTTCTGTAAGTGTCGCTAGGAGTCCACCATCCGATCGATCATGATAGGCAAGTAGTTTGCGTTGTTGCTTAAGTATGGTCAGACTCTCAAAGAAACTTTTGAGCAATAGGGGATCAACATCAGGTGTAGTGTCCCCGATCTGATTATAAACTTGGGCTAAGGCTGAGCCTCCGAGTCGATTCCGGGCCTGTCCGAGGTCAATCAAAATCAGCGATGTATCTTGGCCCGTAACCAGCTGGGGTGTCAGCGTGTTGTCAACATCTGTAACAGGTGAAAAGGCAGTAATAATCAACGATATTGGTGACGTAATGGATTTGTTGATGTCGTCGTGCTTCCACACAGAACGCATGCTCAATGAATCCTTACCAACGGGGATGGTAATATCTAAGCTAGGGCAAAAATCTTCACCAACCGCCTTAACTGTATCGTAAAGCTTTTCATCTTCTGATGCATACCCGGCGGCGGCCATCCAATTTGCCGACAGCTTAATATCTGACAACCGCGCAATATCGGTACTAATAATATTTGTTATAGCTTCGCCAATAGCCATGCGGGCTGAGGCTGGTGCATTGATAATAGCCAGCGGCGTACGTTCACCCATCGCCATCGCTTCGCCGTGCTTACTGTCAAACGCCACTGCCGTAACCGCCACGTCGCTGACCGGTACTTGCCAGGGTCCGACCATTTGATCTCGGACAACTAAGCCACCGACGCTCCTATCACCAATGGTAATCAAAAACTTTTTACTACCGACTGCCGGCAAGTGTAGGACTCTTTCGACTGCGTCTGCCACTGTAATTGTGTTCAGATTTAGGGCAGTGCGTTTGCTTTTTACACGACTAACGGTTCGAGTCATTTTAGGTGGTTTACCGAAGAGGGTAGCCATTGGTAAATTAACAACATCTTTACCTAATAAGCTATCTGTAACCACCAGTTGCTGTGAAATGTTGGTGGAACCGACGATTGAATATATGCAGCGCTCACGTTCACATATAGCCACAAACCGCTCAACATCGGCTTTGTCTAAACCAAGTACGTAGCGCTCCTGGGCTTCGTTACACCAAATTTCTAATGGTGATAAATTTGGCTCGGCGTTAGGGATTTTGCGAAGTTCAAAAACCGCACCCAAACCAGAATCATGTACAAGTTCCGGTAAAGCATTCGATAAACCGCCAGCGCCTACGTCATGAATAGTAACTATAGGGTTATCATCGCCCAGTGCCCAACAAGCGTCAATCACTTCTTGTACCCGCCGCTCAAGTTCGGCGTTTGCGCGCTGCACGGAGGCGAAATCTAAATCTTCAGCGCTACTGCCAGCTTGCATACTCGAGGCCGCACCACCACCAAGGCCAATTAGCATAGCCGGTCCACCCAGTACCACAATCTGCGCACCAGGTTTCATCGTACGCTTCAGTACGTGTTGGTCACGAATATTACCTAGGCCGCCGGCAATCATGATTGGCTTATGATAGCCGTATCGTTGACCCGTAGTGTCAGTATCATCTTGCTCATAGCTGCGGAAGTAACCGGTCAAGTTTGGGCGCCCAAACTCGTTGGCGTAGGATGAAGCTCCAAGTGGAGCATCAATCATAATGTCTAGTGCCGACGTCACCCGAGAGGGCTTGCCATAGCTCGTTTCCCAGGGCTGCTCGGCACCGGGTATGTTGAGGTTTGAAACAGTGTAGCCGGCTAGCCCCATCTTGGGCTTTGCGCCACGGCCGGTCGCTCCTTCGTCACGGATTTCACCACCAGCCCCAGTTGCGGCGCCTGGAAACGGCGCGATGGCCGTTGGATGATTATGTGTTTCTACCTTAATAACAGAGTGGATAGGTTCGTGGTGATAGCCGTAAACTTTTGTAGTAGGATCAGCAAAAAATCTACCACCCTCTGCTCCAGCTATGACAGCGGCGTTATCACTATAGGCCGACAAGACATTTTCGTGACCACTTTCATAAGTGTTACGTATCATTTTGAAAAGACTCTTGGGCTGAGCCTCACCATCGATTACCCAATCGGCATTAAAAATTTTGTGACGACAATGCTCACTGTTGACTTGGGCGAACATCATTAGCTCGGCGTCAGTTGGATTGCGCCCGAGGGCAGTGAAGGCATCAAATAAGTAGTCAATCTCATCACTGGCCAGCGCTAACCCTAATCCTTTATTAGCGGTCTCTAGGGCTATCTTGCCTTCAGCTATGGTATCTACATAGACCAGTGGTTTGGGTGCGGCATCACTAAATAGCCGCTCGGCCTGGTCAACTGAGCTCAGCACCGACTCGACCATTCGATCATGTAACCATATGGATACATTGGATATATCAACTGCTCCAGTTGATTGGACATAATAAGCAATACCACGCTCGATTCGATTAACAGCACTAAGGCCAGCATTGTGAGCAATATCAGTAGCTTTAGAAGACCATGGTGAGATAGTCCCCGGCCTCGGAGTCACCAAAATAAGCTCACCGGTAGTCGCGCCAGTAAACGGTGAATCATAGGTTAATAGTGATTTGAGTAATGTGTCATCAATATCACTCACAGTGTTAGCATCAACAAAATGCAGATACTGCGCATCTAACCCAGTAATTGCTGGCTCGGCGTCTTGCAACTGCTGTAACAACTTCGCCCGTCGAAAATCAGATAAAGCGGCTACGCCGTCGTATACTCGCATCATCGCACCTCCAACGTGTCACCCGTAAAGGTGACGCCTAACTGCTCGATACTCACGGACCGAGGGCCTGTAGCAACACTGCCTGCCACCCAGGCCTTCAGGTTCTGGGCAGCCGCGAGTTCCACCACGCGCTCAGCATCCGCTGCTGCTACATAGATAGCGAAGCCAGCACCCATATTAAAGTTACCGTACATTTCAGCATCAT
This sequence comes from Saccharimonadales bacterium (SeqCode), assembly GCA_038230395.1. Classification (GTDB taxonomy): domain Bacteria; phylum Patescibacteriota; class Saccharimonadia; order Saccharimonadales; family UBA4665; genus JBDSWU01. The sequence continues at coordinate 61,208 of JBBRNI010000003.1, forward strand.
CAACTCCGGCTAATTGTTGCATCAGCACAAATTCTGCTGGCACTTCGGGTACGACAGTAAACGTGTAGCTAAATTCCTGCGTCGCCCGCATTAGCTTACGCCATCCATGGCCAGTGATGTTAACCATATAGTGTAGATCTATAGTAGCCTTCTGTATTTGTCGCACTAGCTCGACGTACAAGTGTGTAGGGCTTAGTATCGCTTCGCCAAATAGCCGGCCATCTGATAGGACTGTGGCATAAAGATTGGGGTTTTTATCAGCCAAGTTGCGCACGAAGGTTATGCCATTGGCATGAATACCGCTGCTTTCTATAAGCACGATTGTATCCCCAGCACACAACTTGTCGCCAAGAACTAAGTTTTGTTTGTTAGCTATCATGCCGACTGCCGAGCCGCCAAGATCGATTGTACCGGGGTTAATAACACCCTTGAGCGTCGGCGTTTCGCCGCCACCCCAGGCTGCGCCAATTGATTGGCAAGCAGCCGCCCAACCATTTATAAGATCCTGCGCCCGCTGCTTATCGAGCATCCATGCTGAATCACCAATCGCAAAATAAGCATTGACCACCTGTGGCAAGGCTCCGACAACTATCAAATCGTTAACAATCATGGCAATCGTATCTTGCGCTAACGAATCATAATAGGTCTTGCCTGTCAGGGCTCGGACAGCGTCCGCGACAAGATTCTTAGTGCCAAGACCTTCAATAACTAGCGCCCGGTAGCTGTCTGGTTCTTCCCAAACGTAGGCTGATTCACCACGACTGGCGGTGATTTCGTGGGAGTTGAAAGCCTGCAGATTTGGGCCGGTAGCGGCGGCTGTTTGCTGAGCAAGCACCTTTATAGGGTCCATCGCACTGTAGTCGACGCCACTGCTGGCATAGCTGTTTTGGTTGGTTGCCACGCTGTTAACCTCCTGTTACAGGCTATTGTACTCGACACCTAAGGGGTGACGCTACCGTAATCTAGTGTGTCAGGCAAATTACACAACACCATGACCATTTTGCGACCAGTGTTAGTGATATAAATGGGGTTGTCAGACGTCGCATTAATGCATACCATGATAAGGAACATAAACGGCATCAACTAACTAAATCAACAACAAGAAAATCTGTTTTAGGAGAACATATGCCCGTCACCTCATTATTCAATGATCAGCATAACGATCAGATTAGCGACGACCTAAACGAAAAATGCGCGGTGTTTGGAGCGATTGGCACCACAAGCACAACTGCCACAAAAGATCATACAGCAGACCAAACGAGCGGCTTCGAAGCCGCTCGTTTAGCTTTTTATGGGCTATGGGCGCTGCAGCATCGTGGCCAAGAAAGTTCGGGAATTGCCAGCAGTGACGGCCACAGCCTGCATCATCATGCAGCTAATGGCTTAGTCTCTACAGCCTATCACGAGGAAGATCTTGAACAGCTCCCCGGGCATATCGCCATCGGCCATAATCGTTACTCTACTTCTGGCGGCGCCGATGACTGTTACAACCAACCATACATCTATCATGAACAAGGATTCGCCTTTGCGCACAACGGTAATATTCCGGATTGCAGCGCGCTCGAAGCCTTTTTAGGATCACGGGGCGCCCTCAAGAAGGACCTGAATGATTCTGGCATGATGGCCGCAGCCATTGCTTGTTATGTAGATGACGGCCTCGAGCTAACCGAAGCCGTTATTGCTGCTTACCCCTTGTTTACTGGTGTATTTTCATCGGTTGCTATGAACAGTCATCAACTCGTCGCCTTCCGTGACAGCTGCGGTGTTCGTCCATTATCTGTTGGACAGCTCGATAATGGCTACGTTGTCGCCTCCGAAACCTGTGCCTTTGATACAATTGGCGCCAGCCTAGTTCGGGACGTTGAGCCAGGCGAAGTCATAACTCTTGATGCTAATGGTTTGCGTTCGACGCAAGTTATGAAAGCCAATCAAAAACTCGATATCTTTGAATTTGTATATTTTGCTCGTCCAGACAGCCTACTACTTGGCAAGCGTGTTGACGGTGTGCGCAAAGAATTTGGTCGACAAATGGCCAAAGAGTTTCATATTGAAGCTGATGTAGTCGTACCAGTGCCAGACTCAGGTATTCCAGCCGCGCTTGGCTACTCCCAAGCTACAGGCATTCCCTTCGAAATTGGTTTGATGAAAAACCGCTACATCCACCGCACTTTTATTCGACCAACAGCAGCTCTTAGGGAGCGTGACCTTAAAATGAAGCTGAACCCAGTCATTGAGACACTGAAGGGCCAACGAGTAATTTTAGTTGATGATTCAATTGTTCGCGGCACAACTATGCGTAAAGTTGTAGCTATGCTTTTTGAAGCTGGTGCCCGCGAAGTACATCTGTTAATTAGTTGTCCACCCGTCAGATACCCTGATTTTTATGGTATTAACACACCCAAACAAGACGAACTTATTTCAGCCACTATGAGCAATGATCAGCTGTGTGAATATGTTGGAGCAACTAGTTTGAACTTCCTATCATATAATGGTATGGTCAAAGCCACCGGCCTGCCGGCAACCAGCTTTTCAACTTCATGCTTTACGGGCGTATACCCGGTACCAATCGGCAAGCGGGCACATGAGGTACTGACAGATGCAGGCCCAACATTAAAGAGCCCGATCAAAGCTGTTAAAAGTTTGACTAAGAGGACAATAAATCCCACTAATCGACCAAAAGTCACTACTCAGCACCAGAAACAGAATCAAAAAATCAACGTATGACCGCTCGCGTCGCCATCCTGGCTTCAGGGGGTGGAACAACTGCTGAGGCGTTCATCCGCAACTCTTTGGCGAATCAACTCGACGTTACTGTAGAGTTAGTCATTGTAAGCCGTCATAACGCCGGTATTATAAACCGACTCATCGGTCTGAATATAGAACTAGGTTTAGAAATCCCCTCGCTAGTTATTAATAGCAACACCCATCCGGCAGCAAAAGGTGAAACGATCCCCAAGGGTAACCAGACCAAGGCTGAAGAACAAGCTATCATGCAGGCTTTAGCTGATTATAAGATTGATATTGTGGCACTTCTGGGCTACATGAAACGAGTTGGGCCTAGGCTCGTTAGTAGCTATGGCTGGCAGCCAATATATCAAAGCCCGTATCAGGCTAGGATGATCAATAGCCACCCGGGTCCGTTGCCAGCAACCAGAGCTTTGTACGGTGAGGGAGTACAGCAACATATTATTGACCAAGGTTTGGAGCAAGGCTGCCAAACTCTCCATCTTGTAGCCCAAGACTACGACGATGGGCCAATCCTGACCGAGCACTGTGTGAGCGTTGAACAGGGTGATACCGCCGAAAGTTTGTTTGCTCGAATTCAAGTTGTAGAAAAGCAGCACATTGCGGCAGATATCGTCATGTTTTGGCAAGAACGCCAGCGATACTTAGCGGCTCACACGACTAAAAAGGAGGTTCGTGTATGAGCAGCGTTTTAGTAGTTGGCAGTGGTGGCCGCGAACACGCATTAAGTTACGGATTAAACGCTTCCGAACAGGTCAAAAAACTTTACGTTGTGCCTGGAAACGCTGGTACCGCCGGCTTGAGCAAGGCCGAAAACGCTCAGGTTGAACATTCCAAGCTGGCGGCATTTTGTAAGGATAAACAGGTCGATTTTGTGGTTATAGGCCCGGACGCGGCGATAGTTGCTGGCCTTGGTGATGAACTACGTGCTGCGGGTATTACGACATTTGCTCCATCACAAGCAGCCGCCGTGCTGGAAGGCAGTAAAGGCTTCGCCACGGAGTTTATGCAGCGCCACGGTATTAGCTTGCCACCTTCAAAAGTTGTCTACGACCAGGCCACAGCTGAAGAAGCCGTGGTTATCTTTGGTGGCCCAGCACATTCAGTAATCAAAGCCGATGGCCTGGCCGCAGGCAAAGGGGTCTTTTTGCTAGACACCGAGGAGGAAGCATCGCAAGCAATAGAAAAAATATTTGCCGGAGAGGTTGATGGTAGCGGCGCACAGGTGGTCATTCAGCAACGTTATCATGGGCCAGAAGTTTCAGTGTTTGTGCTTAGCGATGGACTGACACACAAAATAATTCCAATTCCGTGCCAAGATCACAAGCGGTTACTAGAGGCAGATAAGGGCCCCAACACCGGCGGTATGGGTGTCTACGCGCCACTACCAAAATGGCTACTTAACGACGATCAACTTAACAAAATAAGTATCATTGCTGACCAAACGTTTGCCGGCATGCGAGCCGAAGGTAGCCCGTATGAAAGCGTCCTCTACCTGGGCATTATGCTCGCCAAAGAGCTCGACGGCGACCCAATAGTTATTGAATACAATGCGCGGTGGGGTGATCCTGAGACGGAAGTATTAGTACCTCTACTTATGCAGAATGGTGTGGATATCTACGAAATGCTGCACGCCACCGCCACGGGCTCATTAGCCAGCTACGAATTACCGACTACGATCAGTGGGACGGCCATCACGACCTGTTTAGCGGTGCCAGGTTATCCTGACAAGCCAGTAACTGGACAAGTTATTCACGGCCTCCAAAAGCATTACTCTGATGTTGTAGTGTTTCAAGCAGGAACAAAACATACCGATCAAGGACTCGTAACCAACGGCGGTCGAGTTATCTTTGTGACTGGCTTGGGTGATAGCCTACGTGAGGCTCAAACTGCAGCTAATCAAGCGATCGGTGCGTCAGCTATCCATTTTGATGACATGCAGTTGCGCCGTGACATTGGATATCAAGCGCTCGCACCTACTAATTAAGGTTAGTGGTGCTAGTTTTTGAGATGTTCAAGGACAATTTCTAGGCGCTCTGCCACGCTCACAGCAGGTACAATTATTGCCTCCATGCCGTACTCTTTGTAAGCATCAAGCAGCATGTCAGTAATGTGATCGTTAAAGTCCCTAACCTCCGTACGAGCATAGTCCTGCTTGGTAAAACCTAGTGGTTCCATCAAAAAAACCTTACCGTAAGACGCGTCATTCATGAGGTCTATAATCCATGGCTCGATCTTGAAATCATAATAGCGGTAGTATGCTAGAGAGTCTTGCATTCCTCGGTCAAGAATTACCATATTATCAGCCGGATATTTGGCAGCCAAGGCATCTTCCATAACTATCCTGCGGCGCACAACGTCGTCCTGAAAACGTTTTTCATCATCACGCAAATCTTCGACCTCAGTCCCCAGTGCGATTGCGTCATCGATGACTAGGCGGGCAGCTTCATCAAGTGTGGCATAGCCCAGTTTATGAAGTTCTTGTTGCAGGGTAGTTTTGCCAGTAGAAGGACCGCCAGTAATCACATGCCAAGTAGGGTTATGCATTATTCTACTCTAGACCCTTGAGGCCCAATAAACAAGCTTAGCCATTATTTGGGTATTCTTGCCAGCCCTGTGCCTGAATGGCGTCGTCAGCAGCCAAAACACTTGCAGCTTGTGTGTCCCGAAAATCTATATAGGCTTTTCTTAATTTTGCATCTTGCAGACTCAAGATCTCTACAGCAAGTAAGGCAGCATTTTTGGCGCCGTTTTCTGGCATTGTAGCCAGGGGTATACCAGGAGGCATTTTGATGTTTGACCACAAAGCTTCATGATCTGTTTCAGCACGCTTAATTGGCACCGCGATGACTGGCAATACCGTGTGCGAGGCTGTCATACCCGGCAAGTGGGCCGAGCCACCCGCGCCTGCAATAATCAATTGCAGACCTCTATCAGCAGCTCCAGCAGCGTAGCTGGTCATAGCATCGGGAGTGCGGTGAGCTGAGATGATCCTAACCTCGTAGAGTAGTCCAAATTGGTCACATATTTTAGCGGCCTCAGACATAACATCAAGATCAGAATCCGAACCCATAATTATACCAACTACTGGAGTGCTCATATGTGTAAACTCTTTCTAGCTTTAATGGCAATGTCGCGGGCTTCTTGAAGTGTTCGGCCCGTAACTGTTATGTGACCCATTTTGCGGTCAATTTTGGTTGGTGTTTTACCGTATAAATGTAGGCTGGTGCCAGGCACAGCCAAAACGTCTTCCACGCCTTGTACGTCGGTATCTCCGTCGCGTTCACCAAGGACGTTAATCATAACGGCCGCTGGCATTAGTAGTTCTGTCGAGCCAAGTGGCAAGCCGGCAATTGCCCTAATATGTTGCTCGAACTGTGAAGTGCGGCAGGCTTCCATAGTGTAGTGCCCAGAATTATGGACACGGGGCGCGATCTCGTTTACTAAAACTTCGCCGTCATGAGTCAAAAATAACTCAATACCAAATAATCCGGCGCCCTCTAAGCGTTCAGCAACATGCGCGGCGACAGCTTTAGCTTTGGCCATCACAGCAGCGCTGACCGGAGCAGGCGCTAAAACCTCGGTACAAATATTACGCTCGTGTACCGTTTCTACTATCGGATACTGCGCAATGTTTCCTTCCCAATCGCGCGCAACCATAATTGCCAACTCCTTATCAAAGGCCACCAGTTTTTCGGCATACAGTTGCTGCCCCTTGAAGCGCTCAAAGGCAAGGGGAATGTCGTCATAACTGGTAATCACCATGTTGCCGCGGCCGTCGTAGGCACCTAAGCGGGTTTTGATAATCATGGCCCGTTCGTAACGATCAAACTGAATGCTAGCCATGGCCGTGTCCTCAAGCTTGATAAATGGCGCGACAGGTATCCCATTCTTTTGCAAAAATACTTTTTGGGCGTACTTGTCCTGAATAAGCTGAATAGTTGTTGGGGCAGGGTTAACGGGCACGCCGCTATCAGCGATGCGCTGCAAGATTACAGCGTCCAAGTGCTCGATTTCGATGGTGATAAAATCTGCTTGTTTGGCTAGCTGCTCAAGCGCCGCTTTGTTATCGAGCTTACCAACAATCTGTTCAGCGCCGACTTGTTTGGCCGGGCAATTTGCACCCGGGTCCAGCACAACAACCTTATAACCCAGAGGCAGGGCAGCTAAGGTTAGCATTCGACCAAGCTGGCCGCCACCGATAATACCAATAGTTTGCGCTTCCATAGCATAATCATACCCTATACAATAAGACTAATGAATATTGCCAAGACAATAACGACAACTGACTTTGAATTTCATGGGCAAACCGCGCTGTATCATGGCAAAGTGCGCGATGTTTACTCGCTTAGCAACGATCAACTCGTTATGGTAGCTACTGATCGTATATCAGCCTTTGACGTGATTCTACCGCGCGCAATCCCCTACAAAGGTCAGGTACTAAATCAGTTAGCCGCACACTTTTTACAAGCAACTCAGGACATTGTCCCAAATTGGCTGTTAGCCACACCTGATCCAAATGTCGCCATTGGCATCAAAGCTGAGCCATTTAAGATAGAAATGGTTATCCGTGGTTCATTAGTTGGCTATGCCTGGCGCGTATACAACAATGGTAAGCGAACCTTGTGTGGCGAAACAATGTCTGATGGGTTACACGAGTTTGATCGCTTTCCCGAGCCGTTAATAACGCCTTCAACCAAGGCGGACGAGGGGCACGATGAAGATATTAGTCACTCCGAAATTTTGGCTCGTGGTTTGGCCACCAGAGCTGAATGGGAGCAACTATGTGAGTATACCCGAGCGTTGTTCGCGCGCGGCCAATCAATTGCAGCCGTAAGAGGACTTGTACTTGCTGATACTAAATATGAGTTTGGTAAGACAACAGATGGCAAAATTATTTTGATAGACGAAATACATACCCCAGATTCATCACGCTATTTTTACAAAGATTCATACGAAAGCTACATTGGCGGTAAGACATCTGAAAGCCCACGGCATTTGTCTAAGGAGTTTGTGCGTGAGTGGTTAATGACTAGCGGTTTCAGCGGCCAAGCAGACCAGCAGATACCGGAAATGACTGATGAATTTGTAGCGCTAGTATCAGATCGCTATGTTGAATTATTTGAAAAATTATCAGGTACTCCGTTTAAACGGGGTGATGCAACTGATCTTTTGCAACGCATTGAACAAAACGTTCAGAATTATCTGGCAGGTAACACCTAATGACACCAATCAAGCTTCCCGATGTCTCGACCGACCGCACTTATAATTCAATTGACCCGCTCGATAGTCGTTACTATGACCCATTAGTCGCATGTTATTTGTCAGAGCGCAGCAGGATTGCCTTTCAGGCGTACGTCGAAGCAGCCTTAGCTAGTACTCTAGCGGACGTAGGAATCTGCACTCCAGAGATAGCAGAACAGATTGAGGCAGCAGCTGGACAGATCTCGGCAGAAGCGGTGTACGCCGAAGAGCAGACTACCAAACATGACATAAAGGCTATTGTTAATTGCATCAAAAAACAGCTGCCAGAAGCCGCGCAACCATATGTTCATTTTGGCGCGACGTCATACGATATTATCTCAACTGCATCGGCGCTGCAATTGCGCACTACTGTGCAAGAGCTGATTCTACCTCGACTAAGGGAATTGCTACAAACACTACTAACGCTTACCAAAGATCATGCTGATACCAATCAAATTGGTCGCACCCACGGGCAACATGCCGTACCAATAACGTTTGGCTTTGCTATGGCCGAATACGTCAGTCGTTTGGGTGAAAATATGCAAGCGCTCGACGATCTTAGCCATCAACTTAAAGGTAAATTCTCAGGCGCTGTGGGCGCCTACAACGCCCTCAGCATTTTTGTGGATGACCCAATAGCTTTCGAGAAAAACCTACTCAATAAAGTTGGCCTAGAGCCCGCGCCGTACGCCACCCAGATTGTTCCAGCTGAAGCTGTTATTAGACTAATGGACGAGCTAACAATTAGTGCCGGCATTATGGCTAACTTGGCGCATGATATGCGCCATTTGCAACGAACTGAAATCGCTGAAGTTCGTGAACGTTTTGAATCTGGCCAAACTGGCTCGTCAACTATGGCGCACAAGCGAAACCCTTGGAACTTTGAAAATATTATTTCTATGAGTAAACAGGTTACCGCTCAAATGCTGAACGCTAATCTCAATATCAGTAGTGAGCACCAACGTGACCTGACTGACTCGGCGTCGTCTCGCTTTTACGCGCTTAGCCTGGGCTGCGTAGCCTCGATGCTGGCTCGACTTAATACGGTCATGAGTAAGCTAGAGGTAGATACTGAACATATGCAACGTAATCTGCATCTAACAGATGGGGCAATCGCTGCGGAGCCCCTTTATTTACTACTCGAAAAATATGGACACTTATCGGCGCATGAGGCCGCTAAGTCGATCGCCCACAGCGCGCTTGAGGCAGGAGTCTCACTATTCGCGGCGGCCGAAAAAGACACAGCAATCAGCTCCTTTTGGCAACAGCTAACAGCCCAAGAACGTGAATATATCAAAAATCCTGAGTCGACCTACACAGGCTTGGCAGCTAAAAAGGCGATGATAATTTATAGCTATTGGCAATCTAAAATAGGAGCTTAATATTATGGCCAACGCCCTACTTTCAGTCTATGACAAAACGGGTATTGAAGCATTCGCGCAAGGCTTAGTCGAGTTAGGCTGGACTGTCTACGCCTCAGGAGGCACTGCTCAAAAAATCCAGGACGCCAAAATTCCTGTTACTGACGTCGCAGAGCTAGTAGGTGGTAAGGCTATCCTCGGGCACCGCGTTGTAACGCTGTCACGAGAATTATATGCCGGCATATTGGCCGATACCGACAGCCCTGCAGACATGGCAGAAATGAAAGAACTCGGGTTGCCACTTATCGACCTAGTTTGCGTCGATATGTACCCACTTGAAGCAGAGATCGCTAAACCTAAAGCTTCTGTTCAAGATATTGTTAAGCAGACTGACATCGGAGGGCCAACAATGCTACGGGCCGCCGCCAAAAGTCGACGCATCGTGCTATCAGCAGCTGAGCAACGAGTCGCGGTTTTAGCGTGGTTGCGGGCTGATAAACCTGACGAAGCAGGCTTTCTTGAAGACTTAGCCGCTCGCGCCGAATACGAAGTAACGCGCTACACACTGGCTCTAACCAAATATCTAAATGGCACAAATGTCAGTGGCTTTATTGCCCACAAGCTGTCTAGTACCAAATATGGTGAAAACCCCCAGCAAGCTGACGCCGGTTTATATGCCGATAACCGCGCAGCTGTCGACAAACTTGGATTGGACCAATTCCAACATGTTCAAGGCATGGAACAGAGCTATATTAACCTGAGCGATATTGACCGCTTGTTGCAGACAGCAACACATATTGCAGCCGGTTTCGAGCGTAACTTCAAAACGGTACCGGCACTGGCAGTAGGTGTCAAACATGGCAATGCTTGCGGTGCTGGTGTGGCCAATACGCATGTCCTAGCTGTTCAAAAAATGCTTGAAGGTGATACTCGGGCTATCTTTGGCGGGGTAGTCATGATTAACGGTGCAATTGATAAAGCAGTCGCCGAAACACTTATGAATCACGCAATGGACAATAGCATGAAACGACTACTTGATGGAGTCGTTGGGGCCAGCGTAACCGACGAAGCCTTACAACTCTTAAGCCGCGCAAAACTACGAGTAGTCGTCAATCCAGCGCTAGCTGAGTTAAGCGAACAGTCACTGGATAACACAAGACGGGTCCGCCCAGTTCGAGGTGGTGTCTTGGAACAGCCTAACTACACTTTTGTGCAAGATTTATCTGCCGATCACATGCAATTTCACGGTTCATTAAGCGACCAACAAAAGCAAGATATAATCTTGGCCTGGGCCATCGGTGCTACGAGCAATAGCAACACCATTACAATTGTTAAAAATGGCCAACTTATTGGAAACGGCGTTGGCCAACAAGACCGTGTGGGGGCCGGGCAACTAGCGCTTGGCCGCACCACTATTGCCATGCCCAGCTTACTCAAAGCTGGTGACAAGCTAGCCATTAGTAGTCAGCTAAGTCTTAGCAAACTCAGTGGTGCTAGCGCCTACAGCGATAGTTTCTTCCCATTCCCTGATGGACCAGCTTTACTTGCACAAGCTGGCGTGACAGCTATCTTAACTTCCAGCGGATCTTTAGCAGACGAGACCATTATTAAAACGTTGACCGACGCCGGTGTCAGGCTAGCAATGGTTCCAGATAAGCTTGGCCGTGGATTCTACGCCCACTAGCAATTTCGCGTTTCTGACTACTCCGCTAGTCAGTAAGTCCGAGTAATTGCAGTGTTTGGAGCACAAACGGTTCTGCACCAGTATCCATGCTATGCTTGCATCCAATAAAATCATGTAGAGCGTCAATAACTTCTGGGGCGTTTAGATCGTCGTCGAGCGCGGTGCGAACGGCTGATAGTAATTGTTTACCAGCTGCCGCATCGGCATGCCCAGCACAGTGTCGCACGTGGTCTAGCAGTTTAGTAGCTTCGGCAAGTAGCTCTGGAAGCCATTCACCTCCAACACGGTGGTGATAGTGCATCAGCGCCAAGCGAATAACTGCCGGCTCATGACTACCAAGCAGGTCATGGACAAACACCAAATTACCAAGTGATTTACTCATCTTTTCACCATCATATAAAAGTGGTGAGACGTGTAACCAGTGGCGAGCCATAAGTGGCGCACCGAGGCCATCGCTTTGGGCAATTTCGCTACTATGATGCGGAAAGATAAGATCAGTACCACCACCGTGTATATCAAAGGGTATATCGAGCAACTCTCTAGACATAACAGAACATTCAATGTGCCAACCAGGGCGACCTGCACCTAGTGATGTCTGCCACTGTGCGGGATCAGATTTGTCAGTTATGCCTTTCCACAGCAAGAAATCAAGTGGCTGACGCTTGCCAACACGGTCGGGGTCGCCACCTCTAGCTATGCTCAGCCCCATTATGAGCCGTTCGCTAAAGCCGGAGAATTTGTTATATGCCTGGAATTTACTGGTGTCGAAATAAACATCATCATTTAGGCGGTAGGCGTAGCCGTTTGCTAGTAAGGCTTCGACAGCTTCCGACATTTGTAATATATAGTCGCTCGCTAGTGGCTCAGCATATGGTTTCTTGAAACGTAACTGCTTTAGGGTAGCCTGAAAGGCTTTGGTCTCGTTGGCCGCTAACTGACGGTAGTCGAGCCCTAGTTCTTTGGCTTTCACATAGATTGGCTCGTCAACATCTGTAATATTACGGACCATGCGCACTTCGTGACCCAAATCTTGTAAACGTCGCTGTAGTAGGTCATAGGTCATAAATGTAAAAATGTGCCCTAGGTGCGCTGAGTCATACGGAGTGATACCACAAACATATATTTGGACTACTGGGTTAGGCTTGAAGTCTATGTACTGTTTTTGAGCTGTATCGAATAATTTCATAAGAGCTTATTGTACCAGTTTGTTGTACCAGTTTGAATCAGTTGTAGCACTAATTTAGAATAATTGTTGATGCTACAAGCCGTCATCTAGTATGCTATATGTATGAAGCCCACCACTTATGAACCACTGCACCCCCAAGTTGTGTTGGGAGTTGGTGCCCATCCAGACGACCTGGACTTTATGGCCGGTGGTTCACTCGCCAGCTTCGCGGCCGAGGGTGCCAAAGTTTACTATCTTATTTTGACTGATGGTAGTAGCGGTTCAGCCGACTTAACTGCTGATAGCCTAGCCTTAGTTGCTACCCGCAAAGCTGAGCAAGATGCAGCTGTAAAAGCAACAGGAGCGGCTGGTTCAGAATTTTTGGACTATACTGACGGTAAGCTAGAGATCACTATGGAGCTTAAAAAAGATATAATACGCGTTATTCGCAAGCTCAAACCTGACGTTGTAATCACTTTTGATCCATCAGTGCTCTATTTTACGCCCCGAGGTTTTATTAATCATCCAGACCATCGAGCAGCCGGGCAGGCGACGCTCGACGCGGTCTTTCCGCTAGCTCGTGATCACTTAAGTTTCCCAGAAATACTAGCGGAAGGCTATCAGCCGCACAAGGTCAAAACTGTTTTGCTGAGCAATTTTGAAAAACAAGATTTTTATATTGATATTAGCCAAACTATGGACGCCAAAGTTGCTGCCTTGGAGGCGCACGGTAGCCAGATGCCAAATATGCCAGCCGTCGAAGCTATGGTACGGGAGATGGCTAGCAGCGCTGGTGACAAAGCTGGAAGTCATTACGCTGAAGGCTTTGTGCGCATCGATACCATGGCATAACCCGGATCCACCAAGCTGCTTTAAGATGCTATAGTTAAGGGATGCAATTCATATTAACTCCCGATAGCGCCACCGCAATTTCTGATTTACAAGCGCGACTAATTACTGAACTGACTGCCGGTAAAAAAGTTTTGTGGTTGGTAAGCGGTGGGTCTAACATTGATGCCAGCGTTGTAGTGATGGCTAATATTGAGCCTGCGCTGCAGAGTAATCTCACCATAATGCTCTCGGACGAACGCTATGGCCCAGTCGCTCACCCTGATTCCAACTTTCAGCAGTTGCAAACCAAAGGTTTTACAGTCAGCGGCGCCACACTGCTTCCAACGCTACAGCCAGGCCTATCTCTCGATGAAACGGCGGCGGCCTACTCGATTGTTATTCAGCAACAATTTTCAAAAGCAGAGATTATAATTAGCCAACTTGGCATTGGCGCGGACGGTCACATTGCCGGTATTTTACCGGAGTCGCTGGCAACAAACAGTCCGGACGCTCTAGTTGTTGGCTACCTAAGCGATCCATTTGAGCGAATTACGTGCACATTTAGAGCACTCCAAGCAATTGATACTAATTACAGCCTGGTATACGGTGTCGACAAGAAAGATGCATTGACTCGTTTGCAGCAGACCGAAGTTGCCTTGGCTGATCAACCATCACAAATTCTCAAACAGTTGCCAGAGGCTTATGTATATAACGATCAAGTCGGTGACACACAGTGACATCTGTAGCATCAGAAACGCCAGCCTGCTTAGTAGTATTTGGAATCACGGGTGACCTAGCTAAGCGTAAAGTGTTACCTGCAATTTATCATTTGTTCAAAGAAGGCCTATTCCCAGTCGGTACCCAAATTATTGGCACATCAAGGCAAGCAATAACTACACAAGACCTGCTGAAAGAGGTTGAGCTGTGCGTCCTAGAAATTGATAATATTTGTGACCCAGACGCTTTACAGCTGTTTACTGATAATCTACACATTGTGCAGCTCGACCCAGACAAGGACTCAGATTATGACAATCTGCGCGACACGCTCGATGCCATAGATAAAGCTAAAAGCCAAAAGTTCAATCGTCTATACTATTTATCCATTCCTCCACAAGTTTACAGTTCCGTTATTCGCCATCTTGGCGACCATGGCCTTAATAGCAAAGGCGAAAACGGTAATGGGGTTAGTCGTCTACTCGTAGAGAAACCATTTGGCTACGATGTATTGTCAGCAGAAAAGCTGATAGCCGACACGGCTACCGCGTTCCAAGAAGACCAGATTTTTCGTATCGACCACTATTTGGCCAAAGAAACTGCCCAGAATATATTGACCTTCCGCCGGCATAATCCCTTATTTAACAGTTTATGGGACGCTCAACATATACGAGCTGTAGAAGTTTTGGCTACCGAAGAAATTGGTATTGAAGGTCGAGCAAATTTTTATGATTCAGTCGGCGCACTACGCGACCTAGTACAGAGTCATTTACTACAACTCTTAACACTAACACTAATGGACCTGCCGAGTGACGATAACGATGTCGATCAGCTGCATGTCTGCAAACAAAAGTTTTTAGAGGCTATCGCGCCAATAAAAGCTGACAAGGTAATAACACAAGTAGTACGTGCACAATACAACGGCTACCGTGAGGAGGTAGACAAACCAAATTCAACAACTGAGACATTTGTTTCACTGGAGATTTTTAGCAGCCTACCAAAATGGCAAGGCATTCCGTTCAGGCTAGTAACTGGTAAGGCTTTGGCTAGCAAGCAAACCACTATTAGCCTCTACTTTGGAACTAGTGAATCAGACATAAATCAATTGACTTTCCGAATTCAACCCAACGAAGGCATCGACGTTCAATTACTGGTTAAAACTCCGGGCTATAAAGCTGCATTGCAATCAGCGAACATGAATTTTAGCTACGCCAACACTTTTGCCGCAGGAGGCCAGCCCGATGCTTATGAAAGAGTGCTGGTTGACGCTATACGCGGAGACAAATCACTATTTGCTACCAGCGAAGAAGTTCTGGCGAGCTGGCAAATCCTGCAACCAATACTAGATGCTTGGGGCATTAATAACGCTAAAGACAATAGCAATAGCGACTTACTTCATTACGACATTGGCGCTAGCGCCGCAAGCATTACAAGGAGATAGATATGGCCGATTACGCTGACAGAGCATTAGCCCAACACAAAAAACTACGCGGCAAAATCGCGATTACACTTAAGGATGATCTAGATAGCACCGACAAGCTGAGCCTTTATTATACGCCCGGCGTGGCGGCGGTCAGCAGCTATTTGGCGACCCATCCCAAAGAAACACGCGATTATACCTGGACAAACAACCTAGTGGCGGTTATTAGTGATGGCTCCGCAGTTCTTGGCCTTGGCAACATTGGACCAGAAGGAGCGCTACCCGTAATGGAGGGTAAAGCCATGTTGTTCAAGCATTTCGCCAATATTGACGCAGTTCCTCTGGTGCTCAACGTCCACACACCCGACGAAATTGTAGCTGCCATCCAAGCAATTGCGCCTAGTTTTGGCGGCATCAATCTGGAAGACATTGCCGCTCCTCAATGTTTCGAAATTGAAGAACGTCTCAAAGCAAGCCTAACTATACCCGTTATGCATGATGATCAACATGGTACTGCTATTGTGGTTCTAGCCGGGTTGATTAATGCTTGCAAGGTCACCGGCAGGCAACTCAATGACAGCAAAATTGTTGTAGTGGGGTCCGGTGCGGCAGGCACTGCTATTATGAAACTACTCCACAAATATGCCCGACCCGAAATCATTGCTGTCGACAGTAAAGGCATCATCTCCAGGGACCGCCAGGATTTGAACCCAGAAAAAACACAGTTATTAGACATCACAAATCCCAACTCTGTTTCTGGCTCATTGGCTGACGCCCTATCTAACGCCGACATCTTCATTGGAGTCTCACAGCCTGGGCTATTAAACGCAACGCTCATCGAAGCAATGGCGCCTCAGCCAATAGTCTTTGCCATGGCCAACCCAACACCAGAGATTCTGCCAGACGAGGCCAAGGCCGCTGGCGTGGCCGTCATCGCAACCGGTAGAAGCGACTTTCCGAATCAGGTCAATAACGCTCTAGCTTTTCCAGGCATCTTCCGTGGTGCACTCGATAACCACGTCACGGCAATAACCGACGACCATAAGTTGGCTGCCGCTGAAGTTATTGCAGCCCTAGTTGCTAGTCCAAACGCTGAGAATATCATTCCACCTGTTGGTGACACCAGGCTGGTACCAGCAATTGCCGCAGTTATCATTTGATACACTATATATAAGCACAAAACCAGAATAACTCAGGACTAAGTTAGTATTAATACCGAATTGAGGGACAGTAATGAACGATAAACCACAACCGACCGCAGATATTGCCATAATTGGTCTAGCGGTTATGGGGCAGAACTTGATCCTTAATATGAATGACCACGGCTTTACAGTTGTTGCCTTTAACCGCACAGTTAGTAAGGTTGATGAGTTTTTGAACAACGAGGCCAAAAACACTAACGTTATTGGAGCTCATACTATCGAAGATATGGTAGCCCAGCTCAAATCACCCCGCCGCATCATGTTAATGGTTAAAGCTGGCGAAGCCGTTGATCAAACTATAGAGCATTTACTGCCACACTTAGACGCGGGCGATATTATCATTGACGGCGGCAACTCTCTTTTTACTGATACAGAACGTCGTCTCAAAGAGGTTGAGTCCAAAGGGCTGTTATACGTAGGCACCGGCGTTTCTGGTGGGGAAGAGGGCGCCCGACACGGCCCATCAATAATGCCAGGTGGATCTGTAGAGGCTTGGCCACACGTCAAAGACATTTTCCAGTCGATTGCCGCTAAAGTTGAGGACGGAACACCTTGTTGTGACTGGGTCGGCGCTGGAGGAGCCGGACACTACGTCAAAATGGTCCACAACGGCATTGAATACGGTGACATGCAACTAATAGGTGAAGCCTACCAGCTACTGCAAGACCATTTGGGATTATCGGCAGCCGAAATGTCAGCAATTTTCGCAGAGTGGAACAAAGGCGAACTAGATAGTTACCTCATCCAGATCACCAGTGAAATTTTAGCCTTTCAAGACACGGATGGAACACCACTGGTCAACAAAATCTTAGATACCGCTGGCCAAAAAGGAACTGGAAAATGGACAGTTATAAGTTCGGCTGAACTTGGTCAGCCAGTAACATTAATTAGTGAAGCCGTCTACGCCCGTACAATCTCGTCATTCAAAGAACAGCGAGAAGCCGCTAGCGATGTCTTGTCTGGACCTCGTCCAGACGGCAAAGGCGACCGCGAACTCATCGAGCAGATTCGACAGGCACTGTATGCTTCCAAGATTGTTAGTTACGCCCAAGGTTATATGCTGATGCGTGCTGCAGCTACAGAATACGGCTGGGAATTGAACTATGGGGGCATTGCCCTGATGTGGCGTGGTGGTTGCATTATTCGTTCTCGCTTCTTGGGTGACATCAAAGCAGCTTTTGATCAAACACCAGACATTACGAACTTGTTACTCGATCCGTTCTTTACCGAGGCAACTGCTAAAGCCCAGACTGCTTGGCGCTCAGTAGTGTCGACGGCCGTTCAAGTCGGTGTTCCGGTACCGGCGATGTCAACAGCGTTAGCCTTTTACGATGGCTATCGAACGGCCAAATTACCGGCTAATTTGTTACAAGCTCAACGTGACTACTTTGGTGCCCACACCTACGAACGCATTGATATGTCTCGTGGTGAATTCGTGCACACCAACTGGACCGGGCAGGGCGGCACGACGAGCTCAGGAACCTACTCCGCTTAGCAATGATTCTTGATATTTTTATAGTAATTTTTGGAATTATGGCCGTCTTTAGGGGTCGCGATACTGGTTTTGTGCGCCAAATTTTTTCAACTGTCGGCTTCTTTGGAGGTTTGTTCATCGGTGCCCTCATAGAACCACATACCATCCAATGGGGTCATACTGCCGCAACGAGGGGAATAATAACAGTCACCACAACCCTCGGCTCTGCCTTGGTATTGCTTACCCTAGGGGAGTACCTAGGTTCTAAGCTTAAACATCGCGTGGCGTTAGTCAAGATCATTAATAGCTATGACAATGCGTTCGGTGCACTCCTTGGCATCGCCTCATTGTTATTTAGCATCTGGCTGACGACTGCAGTGCTGAGTTCACTACCATATCCTTCAGTGCAAACCGCGGTCCATAACTCAGCAATTATCAGGCTGCTCAATGCTACCCTACCAGGAGCCCCAGATGTAATTGCCAGTCTTGGCCATTTAGTCGATCCCAATGGCTTTCCGCGGGTATTTATCGGCAGTGAGCCAATTCCTCGAGGTAACATCAGCCTACCGTCATTAGGTGATTTGCAGAAAGCCGTGAATCTTGATAAAGACTCGGTAGTTAAGGTCGAAGGGCAGGGCTGCGGCGGTATTGTCGAGGGCTCCGGTTTCATTGTCGAACCAGGTCTAATCGCTACTAACGCCCATGTTGTCGCCGGCATCAGCCACCCATATGTTCAAGATGCCAACGGTGAACATGGCGGCAGCGTCATATGGTTTGATCCAAATCTAGATTTCGCTGTGCTCAGGGTTAGTAATCTGGCGGGGAAGCCCTTAGTTTTAACTGGTAAAGCTGCTGAAAGCGGTACGCCAGCAGCTGTGGTAGGCTACCCTGGTGGCGGAGCATTTAATGCAAGTTCTGCGGCCGTAATGGATAGCTTCACGGCTAGTGGTCGTAATATCTACGGCAAAGGCAGTACAAACCGTGAAGTCTACGAAGTACAAGCCGACGTAATACCTGGTAACTCTGGTGGCCCACTAATCGATAAAACTGGCACTGTCATCGGTGTCATTTTTGCTGAATCGACATCGTATAAGCATGTAGGCTACGCCTTAACAACACCTGCCGTCATAAGTGCTATCACTCAAGCCGTTCGACATAATCAGCCAGTCGGCACCGGTAAATGTGCCGAGTAGCGCGCTAAGCTACCCAGAGATATACGTGATACAATAGCTTCATACTAAAACCATGAAACATCAAAACGATTTACTCCGAAAAAGTGCTGAGGCACCAGCTGAATTCTTAGAGCGAACCATAGTTTCGACACAAAAGATTTCATCTGCCCTGCAAACAGATCAAGTCATTAAGCGCACTGGCGATTACTGGCATATGCTTGGTCCTGGTCTTACAACTGGCGCCTCCGATGACGACCCCTCAGGCATTGCAACCTATTCTCAAGCTGGCGCGCAATTTGGATTCTATTTTTTATGGTTAGCACTCTGGACATTTCCCTTATCCGCTATTGTTCAAGAGATGTGTGCTCGTATTGGGCTAGTTACCGGGCGAGGATTAGCCGGCAATATTCGCCTCAAATTTAGCAAACGTATTCTGTACTTTTGTGCCAGCGTGTTATTCATCGCTAATGCCATAAATATTGGCGCCGATTTGGGTGCTATGGCCAAAGCAGCACAGCTACTAAATCCCCATCTGAATTTTGGAGCCGTAGTTATTGGCTTTGGAGCACTAAGCTTGTTCTTGCAGATATTCACTCCCTATGTCCGCTACGCACGGTACCTAAAATGGTTGGCAATGGTACTTTTGGCATACGTATTTTCAGCCTTACTAGCCCATCTGAATTGGGGAAACGTACTGTCTCACGCCGTTATACCCAGCTTCAGCTTTCACAAGGATCAGCTAATTCTGATATGCGCAGTGCTGGGTACAACCATTTCGCCCTATTTATTCTTTTGGCAGACCTCACAGGAAGTTGAAGAACAGATTCTGCAGGGTAAAGTCACACTCCGTGATAGAAGCGGTGCCACAGCAGTTACGGACATAAAAAGCATGCGGATCGATGTCTGGTCAGGTATGTTTTTATCTGAAGTCGTTATGTTTTTTATTATTGCGGCTTGCGGCGGCATATTATACAGTCATGGTATTCGTAACATCACTTCCGCTGCTCAAGCCGCCGAAGCGCTGCGACCTTTTGCCGGCAACGCCACATACTTTTTATTCGCCGGTGGCATCATCGGTACCGGGCTGTTGGCTATTCCGGTCTTAGCTGGATCGAGTAGCTACGCTCTCAGTGAAAGCTTTCGTTGGCGTGAAGGGCTGTATCGCTCACTGAGCCAAGCCCGCGCTTTTTACGGAGTTATCATCATATCCGTATTGATTGGTCTAGGCATGAACTTCCTCGGAATCGACCCAATAAAAGCGCTGATTTACGCCGCCTTTGCCAACGGCATAGTAGCGCCAATAATTTTAACTTTAATAGTCATTATTAGTAGTGACAAAAAAGTAATGGGTCGCTGGACTAACAAACGTTCAACAACTACTGCTGGCTGGGCAATTATAGGGTTTATGGCTTTAGCAGGTATAGGCGGTATTATCGCGCTCTTTTGAGTAGTGTTATGTAAGGCTTACTAGCAGTGGAGCAAATGAATTTGCTTATACGACTAGCCCTTGATGCGCCTGCATGTTTTTGGCAGTCTCTGGTCTATCATAATTTAAAACCTGGCTTTCAAAACATCATTTCAGACTAATGAAATTAATGACTTCTTAGAAAAGTAAGATCCTGAATCTCGAGATATGCCACCTCCGGTCGGCGTGACCACCCTAAGCGTTTGACTATACCTAAGCTGAGAGTACCTACCCAAAGTCCGAAGTACTCATCTTGCTGCAAC